>DATALJ010000323.1:0-30444 GCA_036261135.1 Bacteroidales bacterium | reverse complement strand
CATCCCGAACTGATACGTCTCATTGGTAAAATGAAGTATCGTTCGTCTTACGGTCAGAACCTGCTTCAGCACTCACGTGAGGTTGCAAATCTCTGCTCTATTATGGATGCCGAGTTGTTCTACCTGCTGTCTGTGCAGTTTATCTACTTCTTCGTGTTTCTTTTCCAGTACTTCGAGCTGAATATTGAGGTTTTCTCTAATAACATCAACTTCTTTTTTAGCCCTTTGTGCTTCTTCGAATTTTTGGTTTAGCGAAATTTCCTTTTGTTTGATTTTGTTTTCGGCTTGAACCAGCTTAGAGTTTCGTTCGTTGAAGTTTTTATCATGTTCGCTTTTGAGTTGAAGGAATTTTTCTTTGGCTTGCAGAATCTTGTCTTTTTTAATTACCTCGGCTTCTGCCTCAGCTTCCTTCATTAAAGTATCGCGCCGTTTCTTTAAAAGCGCAGTAAATAGAAAATAAGCCAGGACGCTGCCCGCCAAAAAGGCGCCAATTCCAATACCCGATACAACCCCCAGCGAAATTTCACCTATAATGATTGCGATAGTCATATTTATGAATTAATTATTAAATGGTTATATATAAAAAACCCGCATAGGTTTCGTTCAAGCTTTTAAAACCCCATTAGATCATGGGTGAAGGAGCCAGGATATTTCGGTCTTCCACCGTTCGCACGAAGCGAATCCCACCGAAGCGGGATGAGGCCTGACCTTGACACCTTGAGTCAACCTTCAATGTGATAAGTGTTGAGTTTCAAAAGGATTGATGAAACTATGCGGGCAAAATCTTAATCCGTTGTATGTAAAAGAACGTCGGTTTTTGAGTCATTTACGTTAGCAACAATTTCCTCCAATTCATCGTTTAATTTCTGCAATTTCTGAAGCAATGATGTTCCTTCCTGCTTTTCTTCCATCTCAATTAAACGTATTACAAATTGCAAAGCTGCCATTGCCAGAAAATCCTGAATATCCTTATCGGCATATTTGGTTTTATACTGAAAAACTTTGTCGTTTATCAGCTTAGCGGCTTTACGTATTTTCTCCTCGTCCTCTTTCTCAATCTTAAGTGGATAATAGCGATCAGCTATGTTAACCCGAATCGATAATTTTTCGTCCATCTCCGCTTATTTATTCAAAAGAGCAATGCATTTATCAATTTCCCGCACAATTTTGTTAACTTTCAGCTTGGCCGAATGCACGTCCTCACTTCCGTTAACCAGGAGCCGAGCCAATTTCAGATTCTCATACTTTTCGTTCAGCTCCTTAAGTTCTGTATCCTTAAGCTCTATAGCCTGCCTAACATTCATCAGTTCTTCAGAAAGTTGCTTATTTTCTGCCCTGGTTTGATTCAGAACAGAAAGAAGCTTGTTAATCTTTTCTTCTAAAGAACTTATAATTGATTCTTGTTCGAGCATGCTATTTTATTACTTTTATTTCTTACAAATATAATATAGGTTTGAATATTTAAAAAATTCTTTGCAAAAGAAATGGGACATTACCCGTGTCAAATTTGATTTTAGAACAAAAAAACGTGCAGAAAGGTTATTAAATCAATGAAAAAAAAATTCAGCATATTACTAATATTTTGTGCTTTCGGTTTTTGGCATTCAGCATTCAGCCAAACTACTGATTCTACAATAGCTATAATGTACCCGCTGGAGATACCCATGTCTGTTTCCGGTACATTTGGCGAACTACGAACTAACGCATTACATGCAGGTATTGACTTTCGTACGCAAAGCAAAACAGGATTCAATGTTTATGCGATTGACAGTGGTTATGTATCGCGTGTTAAAATAGAATCAGGAGGTTACGGAAGAGCTATATACATCAATCACAAGAATGGTCTTACTTCTGTATATGCACATCTCGAAGCTTTAAGCCCAGCCATCGATTCGTTCGTTAAAAGAGAACAATACCGGTTAATGCTATTTCAGGTAGATTTGTTCCCGGCGAAAGATTCGATCCGTGTTAGCAAAGGCGACGTTATTGGTCTTTCAGGCAATTCGGGTGCTTCAACAGGGCCTCATCTGCATTTCGAGATCAGAGAAGAAAAAGAGCAGATTCCGTTAAATTTTGTCAGAAAATTCAGGTTCCCCATCGAAGACAAAGAACCGCCGGTAATAAAAAGCGTGTGGATATACCCATTGGGCGACAGTACACATGTTAACTTAAACGACTCAGTCCCTTATACCTACAATTTAAAGCAACAGGATTCGATAGTAAATCCGAATACTCCATTACGTGTATGGGGTAAAATTGGCTTTGGCATTGATGTTTATGATCCCGCCAAAGCGAACAACAATAAAACCGGCATTTATTCTATCGAACTGATGTTGGACAGCAAACTCATTTTCAGCCAGGTAATGGACAAGTTTGCATTCGACCAGGCGCGGTATGTAAATAGTTTAATAGATTACAACCAGTTTGCTACCGATTATACACGCATTAACAAGTTGTTTGTGCAGCCAAACAATAAGCTTACCATTTATCCAGTGACTGTTTCCAATGGAATAGCAACGATTAAGGACACCCTTACGCATCAAATCCTAATTGTGGTAAGAGATGCAAATTTGAACCGAAGCGCTCTCACCTTATATATAAAGGGTACTCGAAACACCATTGCTCCAAAGCCAAAGACAATGGGATATAAGAAAGTGCTTTGCATGAAAGAACAGGTAGTTGAAGGCAAAGATATACGTGTACTATTTGCCGAAAACTCATTGTATGAAGATTTGAACCTGTTTTTGTATACAACGCCTTATAAAAAAGGTGCGTATTATTCCGATTTACACCAGGTTCATAATAAATACGTGCCCATTCATCAAGCAGTACGGCTGCAAATCAGACCAAAAAATTTACCGGATAGTTTAAAAAGCAAGGCCCTCCTTGCCTTAATCGAGAAAAATAAAATTTACTGGTGTGGCGGTTCGTACAAAGGGAAATACATTGAAGCCTACATCAGGACTTTCGGTCAATACGCTGTCATTATTGATACCGTTGCGCCTGTTATCAAACCATTAAACCAGGGAAAGAAAAGCAACGACTATACGAAAGAAGACGTGATTGGCTTCGAAATTACCGACGATTTATCGGGCATATCCACTTACCAGGGATTTATAGACGGCAGTTGGGCTTTGTTTGAATATGACGCAAAAAACAATTACCTGTATTATAAATTTGACCCTACACGTATAACGTTCGGAAAGAAACATATCATTGACTTGTACATTTCCGATGCGAAAGGAAACCAGAGAACATACCATTCCGAATTTATAAAATAGCGAGCATGCAGGCAGCTTACAGAGTTATTGGCACTATGTCGGGAACATCGCTGGATGGGCTTGATCTTGCACTTTGTACATTCACTTACAACGAAGATAAGTGGCTATATACAATAGAACGAGCTAAAACCTACCCGCATTCCAACGAATGGAAACATAAGCTTGCTACCGCTGAAACAATGAGTGGGCTCGATTTAACGAATCTTCATAATGAATTTGGCATATACACAGGCAAGTTGATAAACGATTTTTTGAAAGACGAGAAACAGTCTATTGACTTCATTGCCTCTCATGGACATACCACATTTCATCAGCCCCACATAGGTTTGACATTACAAATAGGTAATGGAGCCCACATTGCTGCTACAACAGGAATAAATACCATTTGCGATTTTCGTTCGCTCGATGTTGCACTGGGTGGTCAAGGAGCACCATTGGTACCAATTGGAGATAAACTGCTGTTTTATGATTACGACTATTGCCTAAACCTTGGTGGATTTGCCAATATATCATTTGACAGAGATGGAGTTCGCATGGCATATGACATTTGCCCTGTGAACATAGTTGTAAACCATTTGGTTAAAGAACGTAGCCTCAGCTATGATCCCGAAGGCAGCATTGGCAGTACCGGTGCACTTAATGATTCTTTGCTTACATCGCTGAATAGTCTTCCCTTCTATCAAAACAAGGGACCGAAATCCTTAGGAAAAGAGTGGGTCCTTGAAAATATATTACCTCTTATTGACAAATACCCTATACAGTTGGAGGATAAACTCAGAACTTTCTACGAACATATAGCTATCCAACTCACGAACGCTTTTAGTTCAGGAAAAAACAAGAAAGTATTGATTACCGGCGGTGGTGCATATAACACCTTTCTCATGGGTTTGATGAAGGGGAAAACAGAAGCCGCCATCAATATCCCAAACCCAGACATTATTGAGTTTAAGGAAGCCCTGATATTCGCTTTCTTAGGTGTGTTACGTTACAGAAATGAAATGAACTGTCTGAAAAGTGTAACCGGGGCATCACGCGATAATTCAGGCGGAATTATCTACAAGGCATAAAAAGAAAAAGGACGGTTCTCACGAACGGTCCTTTTTAACATTACTAACATTTACAACTACTAACTAACTACCTAATTTATGAGAAAAACACTACAAATTCTTAGTCTTTTTCTTTAATATATCTTGTTACAAGTCTAAAAACCAAAGACTTACCTCTTAATTCATAATTTCAGTGCAAAAGTAATTTGTTTATATTTTCAAAGCAAATTTTCTGCTGTTTTTTTTCATTACAAAACTAAAAAATATTCTAAAACCCAATGTTAAGAATATGTTAACTTTTGTAATAACAAATTCACATTGCAAATGTATAAAATTATTTTTAATTACAAAGGGGGTAACTTTAAAATATTTTACTTTTTTTTAAAATATACTATCATTTTTTAGGGGGTAAATTCTGAAAATATATAAAATATTGATTTTTACTTGAAATATATTTTAATGAAAGTAGCAATAATCATAAAATCAATTTCTTTAAAACAATATCTTTGTCAAAAACAATAAATGGATAAACTATGAAACACTTGCATTTCTATACGCTGGCAATACTATTCCTTGTTTTAGGAGAATATCAATCTGCCTTTGCCTGCACCAATTATATTGTAACCCGCGGTGCCTCTGCCGACGGCTCTGTGATGATTACCTATGCAGCAGATTCGCACACGTTATACGGAGAATTGTATTACCGGCCTGCTAAAGATTACCCTAAAGGTGCCTTACTCGAAATTACCGAATGGGATACCGGAAAACCGTTGGGAAAGATAAAGCAGGTGCCGCACACTTATTCCGTAATAGGAAATATGAACGAGCACCAGTTAGCCATTGGAGAAACAACCTTTGGTGGAAAGCCGGAATTGCAAGATACCACGGGAATTATTGATTACGGAAGTCTTATATATATTACACTGCAACGTGCAAAAACTGCCAGGGAAGCGATCAAAATTATTGGCGAGCTCACCGATGAATATGGATATTGCAGCGAAGGCGAATCGTTCTCCATTGCTGATAAAAATGAAGCCTGGATTCTTGAAATTATTGGAAAAGGGCCAGGAAACAAAGGCGCGCTTTGGGTGGCTGCAAGAATTCCTGATGGATATGTATCTGGGCATGCAAACCAGGCACGTATTCAGACTTTCCCACTCAATGATCCTGAAAACTGCTTATATGCAAAAGATGTAATCAGTTTTGCCCGCACCAAAGGATGGTTTAAAGGAGAAGACAAAGAATTTAGTTTTTCAGACACTTACGCACCCGTTGATTTCAGCGGCGCCCGTTTCTGCGAAATAAGGGTTTGGAGCATGTTCAACAAAGTGAATTCGGATATGGCTCAATATTGGGATTACGCAACAGGACATAATCTTACAAAACGCATGCCCCTGTTCATTAAGCCCGATCGAAAAATCACAGTATCGGACATGATGGGCTTTATGAGGGATCACCTCGAAGGAACCGAGCTGGATATGAGCAAAGATTTCGGTGCTGGTCCATTTGGATTGCCATACCGCTGGCGTCCATTAACATGGGAATCCGACAGTGTCACTTATTGCAACGAAAGAGCCACAGCTACGCAGCAAACGGGCTTCTCGTTTGTTGCTCAGAGCCGCTCGTGGTTACCAGACCCCGTTGGAGGTATACTTTGGTTTGGCGTAGACGATGCAGCCAGCTCCGTATATACACCTATGTACTGCGGAATGAATAAAATACCACAACCCTTTGCTGAAGGAAACGGCGACATGCTTACTTACTCGGAATCATCAGCATTCTGGGCATTCAACTTTGTAGCTAACTTCTGTTATCTCCGATACAATGTAATGATTGAAGACGTTAAGAAAGTACAGCACGAGATGGAGAGCAAATTTATCAAAGAAACAGCCGAGGTTGATAAAACAGCCAGTGCTTTACTAAAGACTGACCGGAGCAAAGCCATTGCATACTTAACAGGCTACTCAGTAAAAGCGGGAAACAGCACATTTAATCGTTGGAAAGAACTTGGACATTACCTTCTAATAAAGTACATTGACGGGAACATCAAAAAAGAAAAGGATGGCAAGTTCCTTTACAATGGATATAATCAGGCGGCAGCACCGCTCCAACCCGGATATCCTGAGAACTGGAAAAGAAAAGTAGCTGAAGATACCGGCGACAAACTCAAAGTTTCCGGCGATGCACACTAAACCCATTGTTAATAAAATTTTCAGTTTTTACAAATATTTCAATCCGGATACTTTAACAATCAAAAAAAAGTTATACTTTTGCGGTCTGTTAGAAAAACCGATAATATTCTAAATAATAAAGTGATGAACTTAATTGATGTTGTAAACAACTTATACGCTGAAGCCACTAGCAATAACACTCCTGCATTCAAAGCAGGCGATACTATTACCGTACACTACAAAATTAAAGAAGGTAACAAAGAAAGGGTTCAGCAATTCAGAGGCGTAGTAATTCAACGTAAAGGCGCTGGAATTACCGCTACTTTTACCGTTCGCAAAATGTCGGGTGACATTGGTGTTGAAAGAATTTTCCCTGTAACTTCTCCTTTTATTGAAAAAATTGAAGTGAACAAAGTAGGTAAAGTACGTAGAGCAAAAATTTACTATTTACGTAACTTAACAGGTAAAAAAGCCAGAATTCAGGAAAAGAAAGTTGTTCTTTAAGAACTCATTCACCATACAATTTGAAGAGGCCGCTAAATGCGGCCTCTTCTGTTATGGCGAAAACTTTAAAAAACTTATATTTACATTACTTTTCAATATCTCATATGCCCAAACACCTAAATATAACAGTTACCGGCCGCGTGCAAGGCGTCGGATTCCGACGTGCCGCAAGGGACCAGGCGCGTTATTTGGGAATTAAAGGTTATGCCAGAAATATGCACGATGGCTCTGTTTTTATCGAGGCCGAAGGCGAAGATGATGCTATGGCAATGTTTGTAAAATGGTGCCGCCAAGGCCCTCCTTATGGGAGAGTTGAAGAAATAACTACCGAAATGGGGAACTGGCAGGGCTTTTCAACCTTCGAAACACGATTTTAGAGATATTACGCCAATTTAGCAAGAGCAAACTTATCCTCTACCTTGTGCCAGTTGACAACATTCCAGAAGGCGTTGATATAATCGGCTCGTTTATTTTGATATTTCAGGTAATAGGCGTGTTCCCAAACATCGATTCCCAGAATTGGTGTACCTTTCACAGGAGCAATGTCCATTAAAGGATTATCCTGGTTAGCCGAACCTACAATTTGCAATTTTTCGTCCTTTACAATAAGCCATGCCCATCCGGATCCAAACTGGCCGGCAGCAGCTTTCGCAAAATCCTCTTTAAATTTTGCAAATGAACCAAAATTGGTCGTTATCTGCTTGCCCACTTCGTTCGCAGGCTCTCCTCCGGCTCCGGGTGCCATGATTTCCCAATAAAGATTGTGATTGAAATATCCTCCCCCATTATTTCTGACAGATACCGGGAGTTTCGAAACATTCGAAAATATATCCGTTATGCTTTTCCCTTTCAGGTTATTCTCAATTACCGCTGCATTAAAGTTCTTGGTATAAGCAGCATGGTGCTTTGAGTAATGAATCTCCATGGTTTGCGCATCAATGTGAGGCTCTAATGCGTTATACGCATAGCCAAGCGCAGGTTGAGGGAAAGGAACATCTTCCAGAATAGAAACACTTGTAGCAACCGTATCTAACCGGGACATCAACAACATTCCCGAACTGGCTAAAAATGTACGTTTCAAAAATTCTCGCTTATTCATGTTCTCAAATTTTAATTGCTTAAACATGAATATTAAACAAAGAACGAAAGAAACGGTTCAACTTACCATCCCGGCTGGAAGTTTACACCAAATACACCATTTTTGAAGGCGCCATACTGCAAAGGAAATGCATAATACGGTTCAATAACCATGTAACCAAGTACATTGATACGAATGGATGCACCCGTACTCATAAGCGGAATGCGTTCATTCTCTTTATCTTTCTTTAACTTGAAAGCTACCGTATTCTGTTTTTGCCACGCAATACCAGCATCGAAGAATATATCAAGATCTGTAAACAAAATACCAGACTTAACGAGCGCTATCTTCTTTGGTCCAGTAAAAGGAACTCGTACTTCAAAATTGAATACACCCATCCGGCTTCCCATCAGGTCGTTAATACCAACTTTCAGGTTATCGGGAACATCATAGGCATCGCCAAATATTTCGTATTCATATCCTCTTACATACCAGGGATAACCAATATAAAGTTGTGAAAGCCGGGTATCCTCAGCCCCTTTACCATACCGACCGTAGTGCATCAAGCGTGTTGCAAACGTAAAAGGTTTAGCATACCAATACTTTCGAATATCGACCAAAGCAGTAGTGAATCCCAATTCTCCAAAATATTGCTCCGTACCAATTCTAACCCGATGACCACGCATGGGTGCGGTCATTCCAAAGAAAGAATTATCAATTACATAGGCTGCATCCACTGTTTGCACAACATAACCCGGAGGAGCATCAGCTTTCTGCCTGTCTCCCCCATAATAATACCCGTTAAGATAGTATTGATTCCATTGCTCAAGGCGATGATAATACCATGCAACGGACGTTCCAAATTCAAGACGGCGGGTTTGTGATAAAGGACGCATACCAAATAACGAGATCTTATCCTCAAATATGCGAAGAATGCTAATAGGATAATTATAAAGCCCATCACCTTTATTTTCTACAAAATCCCTATAAGCATACATGTAAGGAATATGCGATACAGACACGCCGTAATTAATCTTATGCTTGGTATTTTGATATGCTATCTGTCCCCCGAAATCATAAATCTCGCCATTCAGGGCCAGTGTGGTGTACAACTGGTTTTGTCCAACAATATCGCTGAATATGGCGAATACGCTACCTGCCATTCCTCCTCCAAACCGGCTGGTAGCCACTCCTACATTAACATTCGAGATGTAATCGAGCTGAAACTTAGGCCGATAAGGTGATGAAAGGAATTTTTCGGTTGAAACAAGCGACACTGAATCGCGGTTATGTAGATTCCGATCGACGATATTGCCACCCACGCGTTCCAGTGGAGGAAGTGTTGCGGCATCGAAATTAACACTGTCTTTGTTAACAGCTACAGGTTTAAAATCCTCCTTATTGGCTGAATATATGGAATATTTGCCCCCATAATAGTACGAATACGCAACCTGTTCTTTATCGCGAGCTACGCTAATTGCTGGAGAAAACTCAGTAATCCCGGTAATCCCCGTAAAAAAGCGTGTCATTTGGTTTATTTTGTTCGAATCGATCTCGTACTTATACATATTTCTGAAACCATCACGATTGGATAAGAAGTAAACAGAACGATTATCGGGCGAGAAGACCGGGTTTAAATTCTTGGCACCTCCAAAAAAATCGAATTGCTCAATTATTCCCGTTTCCATATCCATTATAGCAATAGATGTTCCACCTTTTGGATCGATAAACATCCCTGAATCCAATGGTTTATCAGTGCTGAACAGAAGCTTCTTCCCGTCGGACGACCATGTGGGCTGCATATACGAGTATGGGTCGTTCGTTAACTGCGTTACCTTAGTAGTTTTTATGTTGAAAAGGTACAGGTCGGTCTTCCCTTCAACCGTTCCGGAAACAACGATTTCGCCTGAAACCGGGTTCCAGGCTGGATTGTTGAACGAAGGTACTCCGGGAATCTCATATTCTCCAATCACTTTACCACGATCCACATTTACGATCAATAGTTTGTTTATACCTCCTTGAAAAATGGTAAACGCAAAATTCTTTCCATCAGGCGACCAGGTTCCTGCTGATTCCACATAATTAAAAGCGTCAATCTCGCTGTTATGAACGGTACTTGATATCTTTCTTATAATTCGGCCAGTTCTTGCATCGGCCAGATAAAGGTCGAAAGTAAATACATCCTTTTCTGAAAGGAAGACTACATATTTGCCATCGGGGCTTAACGACGGCGAAATATTCATATCTCCTGCATTTTTGGCAAAAAGAATTTTATTACCAACAGGAATGGTTAATGCAACATCGAGGTACTTTTGAAAATGAGTAACCAGGGCTGATTTCCACATACCGGAAAGGCTTGATTCGTCGTAACCCAACACCCGCCTGAATGCAATAGGGTACCCGAACATGGCTGTTTCGCGGAACAAAGGTGCAATAACCGTATCGCCCCATGTACGACCAACCATAGCCCAGAAACTCTGCCCAAACCGATAGGGAAAATAGCTGGAATTTCTGGACAACTCATCCAGCGTGGGAAAATCGTTATTCACAATGGCATCGCGCATCCACATGGCAGTATGGGAATCAACACTACCTATCGACAGGTATTCGGCCATTCCTTCCACCATCCACAAAGGTAAATTCCTCAGCATATTGTAATTTCCTGAATCACCCAATAGCATGTGATACTGGAAAGCATGAACTAACTCATGGCCCAACACATGGTCGGTTTGTGCATACGATGAAGACAGCGGAAGTATTACCCTATTCTTTAAAGCTTCGGTTACACCACCGGTTCCAACATCTATTAATCCCGAAATAGCGGTTGTTTGCTGAAAATCAGCATGATTATTATAAAAGATAAGTGGATTTTGGGTTTGAAACGTGTCCTTAAGAATAGACTGATGAAACGAATACCATTGTTCACTGAGCTGAGCAAGCCGGTTTAACACCGAATCATTTTTCAAATAATGGTATATCTCAAAATGCGGTGTATGATAAACCTTAAAATTAAATGCTTTATAAACAGGTTTGTTTCTTCCAAAATACTGTCCATTAGCAGAAATAGAGGCAGCTATAATCAGAAATACAAACAACAAACTTCTTATAATAAATAGACTACGAATCGCTTTCTTCATATAAATTCAGAAATATTACAAGCCAATTAAAATCTCAGATTCAATCAAAATGTTATTACTATGATTAAATTTAAAACAATTAGTTGCATAAAAAAGCGCTAATTGTTTTATTTTTTTCAAAAATACTGCGTGAGAAATCACGCAGATGCTAAATGTTGTTAAAAGTCGCGGTACTTTGACTTTAAGAAAAATTTATACAGAATGACTCCGGCGATAAAACCTCCAATATGCGCCCAAAATGCTATTCCGGTGCTACTTGTTGTAGTACTGAGCATTAATCCTCCATTCCACAATTGAATTAAAAACCATAATCCGATATAGAAAAAAGCTGAAACATCGAAAAATAAAGGGATAAAGAGTATAGGAACAAACAGAACCACCTTAGCGAAAGGGAATAAGAACATGTATGCTGCCATAATCCCCGCTATTGCTCCTGATGCACCAATGGCAGGCACAGGCGAACCATAATTCAGCATAAAATGGGCAATACTGGCAAAAATACCACAGAGGATATAAAACCCAAGGTAGCGCCACGATCCCATGCGGTTTTCAACATTATCGCCAAAAATCACCAAGGTCCACATATTCGCCAGAAAATGTATCCATCCCCCATGCAGAAATATATTCGTAAGAAATGGGTAAATGGTGAAAATCTTAAACGAGAAGAAGTCTTCCTCGGTAAAAACGCTGTATTTGGCTGGGACCAAACCAAACCTATAAAAAAAATCGCTCAATTGGGTATCGTTCATCTGCAACTGGAATATAAAAACCACTGTGTTTGCAAGAATTATAACCCAGTTCATTATTGGAAAGCGTTTCGCCGGAATAGTATCTCTAATCGGAAACATATGTTTAAGGTTTTTCCCAAAAGTATATATTAATTTTAAATAGTTAAAGCGCCTCAAATTTTCTATTTTTGAAACCAGATACCTAACGAATGAAACTTTCGGTAATCATTGTAAACTACAACGTTAAGTCCTTCCTCGAACAGTGCCTCTATTCTGTTGTAAAAGGGCTCCAACATATCGATGGAGAAATTATTGTTGTGGATAATAATTCTACCGATGGCTCTGAAATAATGATCCGCGATACATTTCCCGATATTAAGCTAATTGTAAATACCGAGAATATTGGATTTGCCAGAGCAAACAATATGGGAATCCAGAAATCGTCAGGAGATTACTTATTAATCCTCAATCCGGATACGATTATTGAAGAAAATACATTGAGCCACTGCCTTGAATTTATGGAGGAGCATCCTGAAGCAGGCGCGCTAGGCCCAAAAATGATCGACGGAAAGGGAAATTATCTCCCGGAATCCAAGCGGAGCCTGCCTACCCCACTAACTGCCTTATTTAAGATCACAGGATTAAACAGGTTATTCCCAAAATCCGGATTACTAAATCACTACTATTTAGGCCATTTACCAATTAACCAAACGCACGCAGTAGACGTATTAACAGGCGCTTTTATGCTGATCAGGCGCAATGTTCTTGAAGCAGTTGGATTATTTGATGAGTCATTCTTTATGTATGGCGAAGATATTGACTTATCATACCGCATAACGCTTGCAGGGTACAAAAACTATTACTTTCCGGACACTACCATTATTCATTACAAAGGAGAAAGCACCAAACGCGGGTCATTGAATTATGTGATCGTTTTCTACAACGCTATGAAAATATTCACGCACAAGCATTTTCGAAAACAAAATGCCTGGTGGTTCACACTGCTCATCGATCTGGCCATTTATTTCAGAGCTCTTCTTTCCATTTTGCACAGGACTATAAAAAAGGTATTTCCTGTAATCCTTGACACTGCTGTGTTTTATATGACACTTTATTTTCTTGTCCATTTCTGGGAAGCATGGCATTTTGGAAATCCCCACTACTTCTCCCCTTCCATGTTTTATTTGGTATTACCTGTTTATGTTGCGGTTTGCCAGTTATCGCTTTTTCTTTTCAAGTCGTACCATACACCTTATAAAATATTCAATACAATAAAAGCGATTATTATAGCCTATGTGGTTATCTTAACTATCTATGCGCTACTCCCTGAAAACATGCGCTATTCAAGAGCCATTATTGTTTTGGGAGCTTTAGCCGTAGGCATTTCGGCACTTTTCAACAGACTTTTACTTCACCTGAGCGGTATTAAGGAATATTCGCTTAACAGTAAAAAAAATAAGAAAATAGCCATTATCGGAAAACTTGATGAAGCACAACGTATTAAAACTTTGCTTTCACATCTGAACATTGAGTCGGAACAAATTGAGTTCATCTATCCGCACGAAACCGACATACAAGCACCTTTTTTCTATAATTTATCTAAAGCAGAGCAAGTAATCAAAGAGAAACACATTGAGGAGATCATATTCTGTGCCAACGACATGGCCACTGCAGCCATTATCAAACAAATGAAAAAGCTAACACCCACCGGCATCGATTTCAAAATCGCAATCCCTGGCAGCAATACGGTAATAGGCAGTAATTCATCCAAAACCGCAGGCGATATCTACACCATAAAAATCGATTTATTCGAAACTTCAAACTAAATCCATCCATTTTTGTTTAGCAATAGTAATAAACAAATGTATCGGATTTATGCCTATTGATATTCGTGTACCAGCCATGGGAGAAGGAATTACTGATGTTACAATTACCAGGTGGCTTGTACAGCAAGGAGATAAAGTAACAAAAGACACACCACTAGTTGAAATTGCCACAGACAAGGTTGATTCAGAGATAACCTCGCCCCACGAAGGCATTATACAGCAATTGCTTTTTAAAGAAGGCGACTCGGTTAAAGTTGGAGAAACCATAATTGTTATAACACAAGAAAATGAAAACGGACAACCGGTTGTAAACACTCAACCTACAGCCAAAAAGAATCATACAGCCGTTTTCAATCATTCGGAAAAGAAAGATAGCAAGCCAGTAGCACTTGTATACGAAGCGGCTTCCAAAGCATTTATTTCTCCTTTTATCCGACAAATAGCCAGCAACGAGGGAATACTGGCTGACGAACTTGAACGGGTTCAGGGATCGGGCGAAGGAGGTAGACTTACAAAAACCGACATGCTGCAATATCTTGAAAGAAGGACAGCAAACAACAGCTACACACCTGTACCGAAACCAGTTGAAGAAATTAAGCCCTACACTCCTTCGGAAAATGAGACAGTTGTCCAGCTGGATCGTACAAGAAAATTGATTGCCAAAAACATGTTGCACTCAAAAAATACTGCACCTCATGTTACATCGTTTGTAGAAGCGAACGTTACAAAAATTGTAAACTGGCGAAACAAGGTCAAAGACGAGTTTCAGAGAAAATACAACGAAAAAATTACCTATTTACCTGTTTTTCTCGAAGCAGTTACACGCGCACTTAAGGATTTCCCTACCATTAACGCCTCTTTGCAAAACGAAACCCTTATTTTAAAAAAGGATATAAACCTCGGCATTGCAACAGCATTGCCCGATGGAAATCTCATTGTTCCGGTAATTAAAAAAACCGATACGCTGGGAATTTCAGGTCTCACAAAAGCCATCAACACACTGGCAGTAAAGGCTCGCAAATCGCAATTATTGCCTTCAGATATACAAGGAGGCACTTTTACCATTACCAACATTGGTACATTTGGCAATATCGGTGGGACACCAATTATTAATCAACCCGAACTCGCTATTTTAGCTATTGGCACCATTATTAAAAAACCTGTAGCCGTTAAATTGGGGAACGAATACGGCATAGCCATTCAGGACACAGTAGAGTTATGGCTTTCGTACGACCACCGGGTTATCGACGGCTTTCTTGGAGGATCTTTTCTGAAACGAATTGCCGATTATCTTGAACAATTTGACGAAACCCTTACGCCATAATTACCTAAAATAGTTTATATTTACGCTTGGGATATCAATTAAATGCCCTCTCATTTAATTACTACCAATGAATCGTAATCTTATTTTAGCTACACTCTTTATTTTCCTAAGTATTGAAGTATGTTTACCACAAACCACACTGAAAAATAAAGAAACCTTCCTCGAAGCCGAGTCTTACTTCCTTTACGAGGAATTTACAGAGGCTCTGCCACTTTATATTCAGCTGAAAGAACGGATGCCGGCAAATCATTATCTGGACTATAAAATTGGCCGCTGCTATTTAAGCTTGCCCTACGAAAAGGCAAAGGCCATTAAATACCTTGAAACAGCCAGTACAAACATTTCTCTTACCAGTAAGGAAGGAAGTTTCAAGGAAACTATGGCTCCGCTTGAAGCTATTTTCTACCTTGGTGATGCTTATAGGATAAATAACCTGCTAACCAAAGCTATCGAGAGCTATGAGTTATTTAAAGCGAAAGTATCCACATCTACGTACGATTTAAAACTTGTAGAAAACGAGATTGCCTCTTGCAAAAGAGCAATGGAAGCAATGAAAAACCCCGTAGACGTTGATGAGCAGATTATACCCAGCCCCATAAACACACGGCAATCGGAGACTAACCCCGTAGTATCGCAGGACGAAAGCATGATCGTATATGCAGCAAAACTACCCTTCTACAATGCCATGTTTTACTCTAAAAAAGTAAATGGCAAATGGCAGGATCCCGTAAACATGATCCCTGAGCTGGGTGTCGACAACGATTGCTACCCGACAAGCCTATCCTACGATGGCAAGGAACTATACGTATACCGCACCAACGAATACAAAGGAGACATCTTTGTTACCCATTTCGAAAATGGCAAATGGACCAAATTAAAAAAACTGAATGGAGCCATTAACACCCGATATTGGGAGTCGCACGCAAGCATTTCCAAAGACGGTAAAAAACTATACTTTACCAGTAACCGCGAAGGTGGCTACGGCGGGCTCGATATTTATGTTTCGAACCGTATTGCAGGCGACGAATGGGGCCCTGCTCAAAATCTGGGACCCGTAATTAATTCCGAATACAACGAAGACACACCATTTATTACGCCCGACGACAGAACCCTATATTTCAGCTCATTCGGACATCAAACCATGGGTGGGTACGATGTTTTCTATAGCATGAACTACGGATCGTGGTCAAAACCTGTCAATATGGGATATCCCATCAATTCAACAGACGACGACATTTTCTTCTATCCACTACGTGGCGGCGAAATTGCTTATTTCGCCCGTTTTATTCCCGAAGGCGCGGGGAAATACGACCTGGTAAGGATGAACATTTACACAGACAAAAACCCCAGAAAATACCAGGTAAAAGGACTGGTTAAGCTGACAGCTGAAGCGGGCAACTCGTTTTACCTTGCGCTTTACGATAAAGTTAAGAAAGATACAGTGTTGCGCAAGAATTTTACAGGCGCCGAAGTAGCCTTTGAGACCATACCCGGGCAGTACGAAGTTTATATTTCTTCGTCCGATAAGAAATACCAAGCAATTCCGCTTCTTATTAAATACGGAACAAAGGAGACAAGCCGCGAATTAAAGATCGATCTTATCGAAGATAAAAACCAGACTACAAATCCCGCAATCGTTTTAGCAAAGAGCGAACAGAAATATATTCCCAAGTACAGCTATCTTAAAACTGTTGAAAAAATTGAAAGTTTGAGCAATGCTAACGAGGGAAAGACAATAACTGCCGTAGAAACCAACGACACGATACCCATCATCTCTCCCGATTCGGCAATAAGCAACCAAAGTACAACAGACACAATCGTAGAAAAGGCTGACAGATCGGGGCCGGAACAAGCCAGGGATGCAACGCGTGCACCTAGCTTCTTACAAAACCATGTTGTAATTTATACTGGAATTGGATTAATTGGTATATTTTTGTTTCTATGGTTTCTAATTCGCAGAAAGAAAAAAAACAACTTATCCAGATAAAAATTATTTACAGATGAAAAATATAGTTTTCATTTTCCTCTTTACGCTAACATTTCCGTTCATTACTTCTGCACAAACAGACAAATTGTACTCCGAAACACTGAGAGAAGCAAGTGAATACATTTTGGAGGAAGACTATAATGAAGCCCTGTATATACTACAGGATCTCGAAAGAAAGGGATATACTTACCCAAATGTTGATTTCTGGATGGGTTTCTGTTATCTGAACGCTATAAATAAGAAGGAGCAGGCTATTGGTCGTTTAGAGAGCGCCGCTAAGCAGATTACACCATCTTACGATTATTACAATTACAACGAACTGAAAGCTCCATCTGAGGCCTGTCTTTACCTTGGGGATGCTTATCTCGCAAACAACCAGCCGGATTTGGCAAAAGTAGCATATCAAAAATATCTTACACTTACAACGGACCCTACAAAGAAAGAAATCACGTATCAACGTTTAAAGGATTGTGTTGTTGCCCGGATTATCAATAATGTACCACCCGACGGAAAGCTCGAAAATGCAGGTAATATTATCAATAACGGACTTATAAACACCAATGCCTGCATATCGGGCGATGGCAATTCAATGGTATTCCTTAGAAAATTAAAATTCTATGATGCTATTTTTTATACAACCAAGGATGATAAAGGTTGGGCAGAGCCTGTTAATATTACATCGCAGACCGGATCGGATGGTAACTTTATTCCTACTGGGCTCGATTTTGATGGGAAGAAGATGCTTCTTCAATCCTATTCAGCACCTTATGGATATAACCTGTACGAGAGCAGTTTCGACGGAGTAAAATGGTCAAAAATAAGAAGATTCACACCTCCCATCAATACACCTTATGATGAAGTTGACGCTACCTATACCGCAGATGGACAATCCATCATCTTCTCCAGTTCACGCCCCGAAGGAGCAGGTGGGTTCGATTTATACATCGCTAAAATAGGACTATCGAAGGATGACATTACCATTCAAAACCTAGGAAGCCCAATTAACACTCCCAATAACGAAAAAAGCCCGATGTTACTGAATAACGACAGTACACTCGTGTATAACGCAGATATATTGTATGGTATGGGAGGATACGACTATTATCATTCGCATAAACAAAGTAATGGAAACTGGTCTGTTCCGTATAACTTAGGCAGACCTTTTAATACAACCGATAATGACTCTCAACTTAAACTGGCTACAAAAAAGAACGAAGGCGTAATAGTTAGAACGGACCCTTCAGGATATAACGACTTGGACATTCTATTTCTCTCTTATAATACCTTTGGGAGTTTCAAGTTTGTACCTGTTACCGGTACGCTCGAAATAAACGGAAAACCCGCCTTTGCCCAAGGCCGTATGGTTTACATTATAGATAATGATATTCACGACACCGTTGACATTCTTACTCCTGACCCGACAGGGACTTACAGTACAAGCCTTTATCCCGGAAATTTCAATGTAATTGTTAAAAATAACGACACCATTGAACATGTTCAGAAGATTGAAGTACCCCGACAAACATCGGACAAGCCGATAACACTGGTCTCGAATATAGAAACTGCAGCATCAGCCAATATTCCTGTAACTAAAAATGAAGACAAGCCAGAAATTAAGTCCGAGCCAAATAAACCTGACACACTTTTCGTATCCAACATTCTGTTTGCTTTCAACAAAGCTGAGTTGACACCCAATGAAGCTGAAAGCCTTGTTCAATGGTTAATAAAGCTCAAAGCCAAACAAATCAAGTTTATTCACTTAACAGGTTATGCCGATGCAATTGGTTCGAAAGAATATAACATGAAACTCTCGCTGAACCGCGCAAAAACCATAAAGAATATGATGGTAAACCACGGAATCCCTGCATCCATAATTGATGTAAACGGAAAAGGAAGTGCGGGTTTTGTAGCACCTAACCAAACCAATGGAAAAGATAACCCACATGGCAGGGCGCTAAACCGTAGGGTAGAAATAAAATTGCAAATTAACGACTCCAATAATTTGATTATTAAGTACATTGAAAATACTGTAACTGAATAATCGTGCTTATGAAGCCATACACAAGAAAATAATTCGTCAGTAACCATTTCAGAACACCTAACCTCAACTCTTTTAATAAGATTAGAGATTAAGATTTTTCTTTTGTTTATTAAATTCTTAAATTTGTTTAAAGCATAATCTTTGGCCTATGAAAAGAGTTGTACAACTGTTAATTATCGTATTGGTTACGAGCTTCAATCTCTGCTTAGCCCAGCAACCATCGGAAAAACTTAAACAAGTATTTTTAGATGCAGAATATTTCTACCTGTTCGAGGATTACAATGAAGCATTATACTCATATAATACCCTTTACAAAAGGGGATTCAGCGACAATGGAAACATTAATTACCGTATAGGCCAGTGTTACCTGAATATCTCGGGCGAGAAGAAAAAAGCCATCCCTTATCTGGAGAAGGCTGTGCAAAGTACAACTGACAAATGGCAGGAAGGCTCATTTAAAGAAATACATGCCCCAATAGATGCCTACTATTATTTAGGTAATGCATACCGAATAAACAACGAGCTGGACAAAGCGATTTCAGCATACCAGAAATTCATGGAACTTACAGATAGTAAAAATACTACGTCCGTGGATTTAGCCCAAAAAGAAATTAAAGCCTGCGAATACGCCAAGAAACAGATGGAAAACCCTGTTCCTGCTTCTTTTACAAATCTAGGACGCCCAGTTAGCACCGGTTCTAATGATATGTTCCCTGCCGTTTCAGGAGATGAAAGTGTAATAGCATACAATTCAGCCCAAAAGTTTTACGATGCCATTTATTTCTCCAAAAAGATAAATAACAGATGGACACCGCCTCAAAATATAACCCCTGATATTGGTTCGGACGGAAATCAGTATGTCTCGTCCATTTCTTACGATGGGATGCAACTAATATTAAGATCTGAAGACAAATTCGAAGCCGATCTCTACATTTCAAAATACGAAAATGGCAAATGGACAAAATCCGCTTCTATCGGAAAAAACATTAACTCAAAGTTTTTTGAAGGAAATGCCAGTATCTCAAAAGATAACAAGACTCTTTATTTTTCCAGTAATAAAAATGGAGGATTGGGAGCATTGGACATCTACAAATCGGATCTGTTGCCCAATAATACCTGGGGACCTGCCCAGAACCTAGGAAATGTTATAAATACGGAATTTAACGAGGACGTTCCCTTTATAAGTGAGGATGGTAAAAGGTTATATTTTGTTTCACAGGGTCATAATACCATGGGAGGTTACGATGTATTCTATTCCGACCTAAAGGCCGACGGAACCTGGTCCGAGCCGGTTAATTTGGGGTATCCCATCAATACAACCGACGACAATTCATTCTTTCAGCCTGTGCAAAACGGCAATGTTGCATATACCAGCATGTACACAGAGGATGGTTTTGGATACGACGATATTCTAAGAATCTCACTAAAGCCCAATATTGAAGCACCTCAATCGCCGGCCCCGGCCGTTATTACTAAAGCTGAACCCGAAAGAGAACTACCTGTCGAAAACGATAAAACAATCAATGAACCGATAGACCAAAAAACAAAGGAAAACATAGTTTTGCGGACATTATTTTTCGATTTCAACAGCTCGCTAATAACAGTCCTGATAAAGAAAGAGCTGGACCACCTAACGATGGTAATGGATAATTTTCCGGACATCAATATTGAATTGATAGGTCACGCAGATGCCGTTGGCGACGAGAAATACAACGACTGGCTCTCTGAACGCAGAGCAGAGCACGCCAAAGATTATCTTGTAAAAAAAGGAATTACAGAAAACCGCATTTCCATTAAAGGCGAGGGCGAAAAAAACCATATCGCTATAAACCAAAATCCCGATGGAACCGACAATCCCGATGGAAGGAAACTGAACCGAAGAGTTGACATACAATTACTCAACTCAACACACGAAAACATACAGGTTGAACCTGTAAATGTTCCCGATCATCTCAAAATAAAATAAAATAGCAGAAGAAATTCTGTTATTTTTACATCGGTTAACCAATAAAATTTTATGCATGAAATATTTAGGATTGGCTTTATTCCTTGCATTATTGTCTTATAATACTTTTGGTCAGCATAGCAAGATTAAAGCTATATACCAGGATGGGGAAGAATTCTTTGCCGATGAGGATTATAAAGAAGCCATTTTCTATTTTGTACAGGTAACCGAAAAAGGATATATAAATCCCAACCTGCAATACAAAATAGGTGTATGTTACCTGAATATCCCAGGTGAGGAATTTAAGGCAGTTTCATATCTCGAAGAAGCTGCAAAGCACATCACATCCAAATACAAGGCTAATGATATTTCGGAACGGCAGGCTCCATTGCACGCCTTGTTTTATTTGGGTAATGCATACAGAGTAAATAATCAGCTCGATAAAGCGCTGGCTGCATACGATAAATTTATCAATTCGCCCAATTACGAAGGCAACTACAACCTTAACATAGTTGAAACCGAGATACAAGCTTGCGAACGCGCTAAAGTTATTCAGGATTCGCCGGTAGATGTTACCTGGGATAAACTTCCCTTGTCAGTTAATACGCCCAACACAGATTTATACCCCGTTGTTTCCGGGAATGAAGATATACTGGTATATCAAACCGCACTTAAATTATACAATGCCATTTATTTCTCGAAAAAAGTGGATGGAGAATGGCGCGTACCAGAAAATATTAATCCCCAGATTTTATCGGATGGCGACATGTACCCTACAGCCCTGTCATTTGATGGTAAGGAGTTATACCTGGTTAAGGAAACAAAAAAAAATAAAGACATATATTACAGCAAATACGTAGACGGCGCATGGACCGTAGCCAAGCCACTGAACAAAAATATTAATACAGCGCAAAACGAGGAATCAGCAGCTATTTCGCGAGATGGGAAAACGCTCTATTTCTCAAGTAACCGTCGCGAAAGCAAAGGCGGATACGACTTATTCAAATCAGTTAAAGGCGCTGACGGAGAATGGGGCAAACCAGAAAACCTGGGTAAAAACGTCAATACAAAGTCTGACGAAATTTCCGTAAGCATTTCGCCCGACGAAAAAACCATCTATTTCAGTTCTAAAGGACATTACAACATGGGCGGATTCGACATTTTCTTCAGCGAAACAGGCAAAGATGGGAAATGGGGAATCCCTGTAAATATTGGTTATCCAATAAATACAACCAACGATAATACCGGGTTTAAGATTGTAACAAACGATGGCGTAGGTTACATCTCAAAGAACTCAAGACCTGGTCGTGGAAGTGAGGATTTGTACAGGGTACAGGTACTCTCACGTTTCGAAGGTAAAACAACTGAAAACGAAGATAAGTGAACGCATTACATGGAAAGCTGGTGCGTCTTCGTGCACCCGAACCCGAAGACATCGAATACCTGTTTAAATGGGAGAATAACACCGAAATATGGCATTTAAGCAACACCCTTACGCCTTTTTCGAGATATACCCTGAAGCAATACATAGAATCGTCTACTGCCGACATATATGAAGCCAAGCAAGTCCGCTTTATGATTGATTTGCAGTCGGAAAACAACAAAACCATAGGAACCATTGATCTTTTCGAATTCGATCCCTATAATTGCCGTGTTGGTATTGGCATTTTAATAGCCGACACAGCTTATAGAGGTAGAGGCTTCGCTGGCGACGCTCTCGAAACCATTATCCGGTATGTTTTTGATGTGCTTATGTTACATCAGGTATTCTGCAACATAGCTGCCGACAACGAATCGAGCATTGCATTGTTTAAAAGTAAAGGCTTCTCAATAATTGGTGAAAAGAAAGACTGGATAAAAACCTTCAATGGATGGGTTGGAGAGTATTCACTCCAATTAATCAACCGCAATAAGTGATTCGTATTCTGGAATCTCCTTCAGAAAGTTATAGCCTGAAGTTTCAAAATTCAGTTTACAACAATAATGTTGCAAACCGTTGGTAATAATAAGATACGGAACTTTGAAATTCAAATTATACCGCAGAATCTGGTCAAATACAAGCGAGTTTAGCTTGACAGAAGGTGCCTTGCACTCTATAATACCTATGGCATTGCCCGAACGTCCATAAATCAGCACATCGGTGCGCCGCTGCAATTTATTATAAGTAAAACCCGTTTCAACAGACATAAGTGAAGCCGGATATTTTTTTTCGTCGCTCAAATAACGTATAATATGCTGGCGCACCCATTCCTCGGGTGTTAACAACACATATTTTTTCCGGATGGTGTCCAAAATATATGTTCTCCCGTTTTCCGATTTCGTATTGAACAAATAAGTTGGTAAATTTAACGCCTGCATTGTATGTAGTTCTATTGAACAAAAGTATTGATTTTATGGATTTCGATAAGATATTAGCCGATTTAAAACAAAAAAAATACGCCCCCATTTACCTTTTGATGGGCGAGGAACCTTATTTTATCGATCAGATATCCGATTACATTGCCAACAATGTGCTCAACGAATCGGAAAGAACCTTTAACCAGCTTGTTCTCTACGGAAAGGATATTGATGCCGTTGCAATTATTGATGCTTCGAGGCGTTTCCCAATGATGGCCAGCCATCAGGTAATTATTGTTAAGGAAGCCCAAAACATCCGAAATATCGAAGAGCTGTTACATTATACCGACAAACCACTTAAATCGACTATTCTTGTTATCAACTATAAATACAAAACCCTTGATAAAAGAAAGAAACTTTACACATCGATTGATAAAAACGGCGTAATACTTACATCCGACAAGCTTTACGAGGACAAAATACCCGGCTGGATTACAAAATACCTTGCTCAAAAAGGTACGGCCATCTCTCCCGAAGCAGCTGCGCTTATTACCGAATTCCTGGGTAACGACCTGGGCAAGATTGTAAACGAGTTGGACAAGCTCAGCATCTCGCTCGATAACAAGAATCTTAAGATTACGCCCGATATTGTTGAAAAAAATATTGGTATCAGCAAGGAATACAACAATTTCGAGCTCAACAAGGCGCTGGTAGCAAAGAATGTACTGAAAGCCAACCAGATTATCCAGTATTTTGCACGAAACCCGAAGGACAATCCACTGGTGGTAACAGTTTCGTCGTTGTTCGGATTCTTTACCAAAGTATTCACCTATCATTTTCTCAAGGACAAGTCGCGAGGTTCGGTTGCCAGTGCGCTAAAGATCAATCCATACTTTGTAGCCGAGTACGAAGTGGCAGCTAAACGATTTACGCCTGCCAAACTGGTCGAAATTATTGCTGCCCTGCGGGAGTGCGATGTAAAATCCAAAGGCGTAGGCAATAGCTCAGCCAGCGACGAAGATCTTCTCAAAGAACTAATATTTAAAATATTACATTGATATGTTTCCTCCTATTGGTCCATTTACGCTGATCATTATCATTATAACATCCGCTGTTTCGATAATGTCGTTCAACAATTCAAGTCTTTTTAACAAATTCATGCTCAACCCTTACCAGGTTTATCATAGGAAGGAATACTACAGGGTTATTTCGCACGCCTTCCTCCATGCCGACTGGCTGCACCTCATCGTAAATATGATTGTACTCTATTCCTTCGGTACAGCCATCGAGAACCATTTTCGTATACTCGAAACGAAAGGCGAAATGCAAAATCCACTCATCTGGTATGCCGCATTGTACATCATTGGTATTATTATTTCGTCAATTCCATCCATCATAAAACACAAGAATAATTGGAACTACAACAGCGTTGGGGCCTCGGGAGCGGTTTCGGCCGTGCTGTTCTGCTGCATCTTCTTCTATCCCACCGAAAATGTTAAATTGTATGCCGCAATTCCCATTCCTTCCATCATTTTTGGGGTGCTTTACCTCGTGTATTCGAAATACATGAGCAAAAAAAGTAATGACAACATAAACCACGATGCGCACATAACTGGCGCCTTGTTCGGCCTTACATTCCCGATCATTATTGATTATCATTATATTCAGGACTTTATTAACCAGATTTTATCCGTATTTAACTAATGAACAAGGTCATTTTCCTCGACCGCGACGGGGTTGTAAATAAAGAACGCGGCGAATACACATGGAGAGTAGAAGATTTTATTATTAACGATGGACTAGCCGAGTTTATATCGCACTTTCAGCGGAAGGGATTTCTCATTATCATCATTTCCAACCAGGGAGGAATAGGTAAAGGCGTATATACCCACGAGGACGTAATAAAAGCACACACCTACCTGCAGGAAGAGCTTAAAAAGCAAGGAACCACATTAACCGATATATACTATTGCCCGCATCATCCTAATACCGGAAAATGTCTTTGCCGGAAGCCAGAACCTATCATGCTCGAAAAAGCTATAGCACGATACAACGTTGATATTACCTCATCTATATTTATCGGAGATAGTAAACGGGATATTGAAGCTGGCGCATTGGTTGGGTTACACACCTTCCTGATTAAGCCCAACGACAACTTAATGCAGCATTTACAAGAAATAGAGAAGCTGGTCGGTTAATTCAAACCGGGATTTTCGGGGAAATCGGACCAAATTTTATATTTCTCACCCAATTGGCTCAATGTGGTTTTCCAAACATTCGAGGTGGAATGCTTCATAATAAGCGAAGATTTTATTTCGGTAATGAGCCAGGAATTTTGTTCCAGCTCATTTTCCAATTGTCCGGCATGCCAACCTGAATAGCCAAGGAAGAAACGAATCTGGTCACTATTCAAACCGCCTTCTTTTATGAGGTTTTTAATAAAATCGAAATCGCCACCCCAGTAAATATTATCTACCACATGAACTGCATTGGGAATAATATCGCCAAGGGTATGAATATAATGCACTGTGTTGGTACTTACAGGACCGCCAATACAAACATCAGAGTCAAAGTAAGGAAATCCGTTCATTACTTCGTTTACCTTAACGTCAATCGGTTTATTGAGGACAAAACCTACGGCTCCCTCACCCGAATGCTCGGTAAGCAGAACAATTGATCTCTTGAAATAATTATCCTGAAGAAACGGTTCAGCTACAAGGATTCTTCCTTTTTTTGGAGCTACTTTGTTATATTCAATCTTAAAAAGGTTAAAATCGAGTTCCATAGCACAAAGGAATTAAGTAACAATTTACAAAAAAAACCTGCAAAAAGTATACCCAAAAAACCAGAAAGTTGTTTCAAAATAAAGGAAAAAGAATTTGCTAATGTGCCGATATGATGATTTGCCAATGTGCTCATGTGCCGTTATACCAATGTTTAAATATGCTTAAGGACTCTTATTGCTAGGAATTTATAAATTGAGTCTATTTTAACACAATTACCTCATTTTTCACATTGGCATATCGGCATATTGACGCATTGGCATATTATCTTCTCAGCCTACTGTTCCTGTACCCATAAGTAAAGTACAACACCAATCCTATAACCAGCCAGATAACGAACCGCATCCAGTTATGGTATCCTAGGGCAGTCATAAGATACAAATTGGTTAATAACCCCAAAACAGGAATTAACGAGTAGTTCCGGCGATAGGTCAGGTAGCAAACGAACAACGCAATAAGTATGAAGATTTGATATGGCAATTGATGACGAATTTCCGTCCATCCACCTGTGAAACTAAATATGCTGGTAAGTATTTCGGGAGTTTCGATCCATACCCATCCAAAAAATACCAGAACAATCAATGGAATAATATACTTGCCATTTACGTAAGGCAGAAAAAAAGAGCCCTTGGGATGTTCACCTTTCCGGGAAGAAGGAAGCACACCGGCACAAACAACAACAAACGCAAACAAAGTACCTATGCTTGTAAGGTCAGTTACCTCGGTAAGATTCATGAATAACGAGGGTATCCCCACTACCAAACCTGTTATAACAGTAGAAAAAGCAGGCGTTTTGAAACGAGGATGAATAGCCGAAAACTTTTTAGGCAATAATCCGTCGCGACTCATGCTCATCCATATACGGGGCTGCCCAACCTGAAAAACCAGTAATACGGAAGCCATGGCAATGATGGCACTCATGCCAATAATACCCGAAAGATAGTTCAGGTGGTGTTTCTCGAATACAAACGAAAGCGGATCGCCTACTGCAAGCTGCTTATAGCTAACCATACCGGTTAGTACCAGGGTAATGGCTACATACAATACCGTGCATACTATTAACGACAGGATCATCGCCCTGGGCAAATCGCGCTGTGGATTGCGGCACTCCTCGGCAGTTGTAGAAATGGCATCAAAGCCAATATACGCGAAGAAAACCGCCGACACCCCTTTCAAAACGCCGGTAATCCCATTGGGTGCAAACGGCGACCAATAATTAGGTTGAACATAAAAGGCCCCGGCAATAATTACCAGAAGAATAACCCCAATTTTGAGCACCACCATAATGTTGTTGGCTGTTTTACTCTCTTTAATGCCTACATATACGAGCACGGTAATCAGTACAACAATAACAAAAGCCGGAATATCTGCTATCAGGTGTAATCCACCAAGCACAGGTGCTGTATTCCATGCATTATATGCCTCTTGTAAATAAGCAGGAACCGACGAAAGCGTTTGTTCCTCTCCTATCAGCTTTATCACTTCGTGGTACCCACGCGAAGCGCTTAGGTAATCGGTTGTAAGAAATTCAGGAATATAAATATGAAAGCCATGCAGAAACGAAGTAAAATAGTCGGACCAAGAAATAGCCACAGCTATATTTCCTACCGAGTACTCCATAAGCAAATCCCAGCCTATAATCCAAGCTACCAATTCGCCCAATGAGGCATAAGCGTACGTGTAAGCACTACCACTTATTGGAATACGGGAGGCAAAATCAGCATAGCACAAGGCTGAAAAGGAACAGGCAATAGCAGTAAACACAAACAACAGCGAAACAGCAGGACCACCACTGGCACTGGCATTACCAATGGTGCTAAAGATGCCGGCTCCAATAATTGCGGCAATAGCCAGTGCAGTTAAATCGCGCAAGCGCAAATTCTTCTTTAAAGCACCATATTGTTGCTCGCCCTCAAAGGAATCGGACAAAAGGTCTTCTATTTTCTTCTTCTGGAAAAGGTTTCTTATGTTCACAAGTTGTCAAAAAGGTTGATGGTAAAAATAATACTTATCATAATAATATAAATGAATATACATAGAAATACTGAAAATACACAGACATAGGTTGATATACACGGAAATATCAACCTCTACAACCTCTACAACCTCTACAACCTTTATAACCTTTATAACTTATTCTCTCAAACCTTCTTCAGTTTCCATTTTCCTCTTATAAAGAGAACGGTACCAGCTACAGCCAACACCGACTCGGCGATTACAATGGCCAGGTACACTCCCTTTTGATGCAGTTCTGTATTAAAAGTGAGAAAATAAGCCAAAGGCAGCTCAATGAGCCAGAAACAAACAATATTTAGCCACATTGGGGTAAAGGTATCGCCCGCCCCATTGATGGCCTGTATTGTAACCATTCCAAAAGAATAGAAGACAAGACCGCAACTGATGATAAACAGCGCGACTGAACCGTATTCAACAACGGCCATATCTGGGATAAAAAGACGCATGAAAAATCCAGGAAACAGAATAATAGTAATACCAATGATACCCATAAGTATCATATTGATCTTTCCGGTAATCCAAACGGCACGTTCAGCGCGTTCGGGCAAATTAGCACCCAGGCTTTGGCCTACCAATGTTGCGGTTGCATTACTTACACCCCACGAAGGCAATAGCGCAAATACAACAATACGGATGGCTATAGTATAACCAGCAACAACGCTACTACCGAATGTAGCCAATATTTTAACAAGTACAACCCAACTGGTAGTTGCAATAAGGTTTTGAGCTATACCACCAAGCGAAAGTTGTACAAGCTTTAACATCAGTTTGAAATCTGGGAAAAACTCACGAATGTGAAGCTTAATTCTGTGTTTCCCATTGAATAAAAAGTAAAACTGGAAGATTACTCCAATCGCCCTGCCAATATTCGTTGCTACAGCAGCACCTTCAATGCCTAATTCGGGGAAAGGCCCCCAACCATATATCAAACAAGGATCAAGACTTATATTCAAGAGATTCGCAATCCACAAAACACGCATGGAAATGGCAGCATCGCCAGCACTGCGAAAAATAGAATTATTTATAAATAACAGTACAATTACCAAATTGCCGCTAATCATCCATGCAGTATATTTCCAGCCTTTGTCAATAGCTATTTCCGAAGCTCCCATCATATGCAATAAGTCACGGCTGTAAGCGAAACCAACTATCGAAATAACTACAGAAACAAATAATCCGGCTAGCACAGCCTGTGTGGCCACAAAAGAAGCACCACGGTAATTCTTCTCCCCGATCCGCCGCGAAACAAGCGCAGTAGCACCCACTCCAAGTCCCATGCTCAATGCATATATAATGGTCATCATTGATTCGGTAATTCCAACGATAGCTACTGCATCGGCGCCCAGACGGGAAACAAACATAATATCGACAACTGCAAAGATCGATTCCATAAGCATTTCCAAAACCATAGGAATGGAAAGCAGTAGAATTGCTCTTTTTAAACTACCCGAGGTGAAATCCTGCTCGGTTCCTGATACGGATTCAATAATGGCACGCCATAATTCTTTATAACGGTTCATAATAGCGAAAATTAAAATGTAAAATGATTGTACGTAAACAAGGAAAATTAAAAAATGCTTCTTTAGTCTTTAACTAAAAGACGACAATGGTAGGTCGGATTGTCACAAGCATTTTCATCTGTTCTGTTTTTCAGAAGGGATATCGGTTATCCCCTAAATGTGAATATTGTACAAACTTACACGATTTTTCCGAAAAGTTCAAACAAAAAGTTCAACAAAATAAAAACTTTGATAATGAGACTTTACAATTGCATTACCAAGTAAATGAGGCGTGGTTCCTATATCTCTTATATGAGGTAACTTTTGAAACTAGTCAATTCGGCGTACTTCTTCAGCTTGCGCCTTTATAACCCAGGTTTTTCCATTGTCAACAGAACGAATGTTCTTCCATTTAAAAGTGTTCTTTTCAATATCGGAGAATATCCATTTCATTAAAAAACCAACAGGGGTAACACAAGTTAATACAATCTGATCATTCTCTTTATTTGCGATTAGCTGCACAGCTTCTCCTGTACAACCATAAAAAACATCCCAGTTCTTTCGCAGCGGATTATAGATTCGAATCGTTGTGCTATATTCACACTCCAGGGCTTTGGTTTCAGGATTTATCTTTGATGTAACAAAAGTATCCTGCACTGCCCGTCCTTCAAGTATTCGCGAGAATGTCCAGTTACCCTCATTCACCGACTCGAATTCTGTTCCTGTATTGTCATGCCATTT
>DATALJ010000317.1:0-3899 GCA_036261135.1 Bacteroidales bacterium | reverse complement strand
CGGTATAATTGATAGTGGCAGTTGCTGATTCTGTGCCGCTTGCCCCTTCAATAGAAATATCAAAATCATAATTAAGAACTGAATTTGTATGATTTGAATAGATCGTACCGTCATCAAAATAAAAAGTCTGTTTTCCTTCCGCTTTTTGCACTATGATCTTCGGTTCATTTGAACTAATTGATGCGTAAACCGTGTTTCCGTCATTATAAGTCGTAGTGACAGGCCCGAAAAACCCGAGCCCCATGTTTTGCATGATCTTTGTTGATGGATAAACTGCACCTTCCACTAGGGGGAATCCAATTATAGCACTTTTTCCATCAACAATTGAATTGTGTTTTGTAAACTCAAAATACCTGCCCACTTGAGCATAAGTAACAGAATCTTCAAATATTTGTCCATTTGTAGGTATATTCTTTACCTGAATAATTAAAGGAACATTTTCCCTGGAAAGCGAATGAGGTGGAAAAGTAACAATGACATTCTTTGCTCCATCGAATTCGGGATAAAAAATACTATAGTCATAAGTTATTGTAACCTCTTGCGAGTTATCTATGCAGGCAGTAGATGGAACAGCAATGGGAAAAAAATCATTTGCATCGTTCTGGTCGGTTCCCATAAGCACTTCCAGGATGTTCGCCACATGATCGCCGTCGCTGTCCTCACATTGAGAAGTTATATCATCGCTCAGGAAGCCTGCATCGGGCTCAATGGTAATGTATTTTCCGTAAAGCGCTCCGTTGCATCGCGTACGGGAATTCATACATATATGGCCGTTTGGTGCAATTAGCATTCCGTTTAAGAGAACTTGGCACCCAATTCGAACAATGTTGCTGCTGTTAGTATAAAAACGAATAAAAGGCACATACCCCTTCCCGTCCTCTTTAAAAGAAACATTACAACGATCACTGAATTCCACATCACCTGTTACCTGTACATCGACAATATCAGCCGAAGTAACATCCAGTATTATATGTGCATCCGGACCGATGAACAGTTTCTTACAAGTGTAAATACCTGGAGAAAGCGTAAGCGTTGCGCTATTGAGCACGGTTATTCTATCGTAACATCCAGGAAGAAGCAATCGGGTCTGGCGATCACCTACCAAAACAGAATCATTGCTTGTCGGGATGCTTGTCAGAGTCGGAATCGTGAGCATAGCCACAGTAGCATTCGGTTGTATTTCACCTCTAACGGTCGCAGTAGGATTTATGGTAATAGCCCCAGCTGCAATAATATCACCTTCTATAAGATCCCGATCTAATATCGAGATAGTACCGCCTGACACAACATTTCCGTGTACCGTGTCGTCGGGAAGAATTTCCACTTCTTTGTTGGACCCTACCGCCCCTCCATTCCCAAAGAAATGGCACCGTGAGCCTATCTTGGTTTTTTCTGTTGAGTATATCGCAAAGGAGGACAAATTCACAGTTGAAGGCGATTTCTCTTCTGGTTCAGAAGTAATGGCGCTGGCGGTATTGGAATAGCCCGAGCTTCCCAGGTCATTAAAAGAGCGAATTCTATACTGATATTGGGTATTTGCGGTAAGACCTGCATCATGGAAAATTCCGCTATTTGCAGCTGCGGAACTAATTTGAATGAACGTTCCAGCAGCAGCAGCGCGTTCGATAAAAAATCCACTTTCGTTGTTACTGTTATCCGTCCATGTCAAATCGATTTGAGTTGAGGAGATCGCTTTTGCGACAAGGCCACCCGGCGCTGCAGGTATTGATGGGATAACAAATGGCGAAAGTGCTGATTTGGGAACTATCTGCGATGGCACTGAACCGCTCTGGCCGGGTTTTATCCAGCCCACCGAGAGGTTATCGTTCTGATTGCCTTCCTTGTGGAGAATTTCAAAATAATATCGTACTCCGGCGTTTAGAATCTGAACATTGCTTTTCTGGGAAGGGTATTTATTCCATTCGCGATACGAAGCACATCCTGAAACCGAGGCTATAAGTACCTTAGAGGATGCCTGATCGTTTGTGGATAGCCATAGCTGGGAGTAGTCGTCGCTGGCGATCCAGAAGGTATAAGTACCACTAGCCGGCGGAATAATATAACCCCGGATACGACGGCCGAAGTAATCCGCCGATTGTTGAGTACTTTCAAGCGAATCGATTTGTTTTATGTCAGTTGGAGTTGTATTTACGGGAATATCAGCTACCGTAATGCCTGCGCATCCAATCCATAATTCGCGAGTTGCACCTCCCAAAACGATCGCAAAAGTGGTAGCCTGGGCTGTATTGCCATAGTCCGAGTTACCGTAAGTGTTACAAGCACGGACTCTAAACGTATAATTTTTTTCAGTTGTAAGGCCAGTTGCCTGATAAGATGTCTGGTTTGCACTTACAATAGCCAAATCCGTGAACTCTCCACTGTCGTATTTCATTTGGATACTGAAACTGCACTCGTTATTGGATGCATCCGTCCAGGAAAGATCGATGCGTGATGAGGAAACGGCCGTTGCCGTTAAATTAATGGGACTAACCGGGGCTTCAGGTGCAAAATAGGGTGACAGTACTGAAGATGGCACGATTTCCGAAGGAAAAGATCCACTTTGTCCTGGTTTTAGCCAGCCGACACTGCAATTGTCATCCTGTGTGGCATCTTTGTGAAGGATTTCAAAGTAGTATTTTGACCCTGCTGTAAGGATCTTCTCTATAGATTTCTGTGTTGAATATTTATTCCACTCATAAGAATAAGAACTAGTGTAACCATCGGTAATCCAGGCAATGGGAGATGTTCCTTTGTTTGCAGGGTCTTCATCGGTAGAGAGATAAAACCTGGAACCATCGTCGCTAGCTATCCAGAAGGTGTAACTGCCTGAGAGTGGAGCGGTTATATAGCCTCGTATGCGCGATCCGAAATTATCCCCGTATTGCTTTGGTTCGTCAAGCGAAGAAAGCGGGCCGCTTAAATTCGGAGTCATAGAGACTGGAATATTGTCCGTTGAGGTTCCGCTGATGTTTGTCCAGATTTCCCGCCATGCATAGCCGGATTCTACCCCACCGCTGCCACCGGGCTCATTGCCAAATATTCGGGTTCCAGCCACATACACGCTTATATTCTGATTTTCAGCGAAAGATGAATTCAGGTTATTTGAAAAGTCATTTGATTTATCCCATGTAGACCAGCTGTTATAGTGCAGTCCAATGCAGTTGCCGAGACTGTGCGGCATTAAGCCACCGGGAGTGAGACTTGCATTATTAATGGTGTACTGGACATAGTAGCCATCGCCGTAGGGAACGAGCATGACCTGCTCCTTGTCAGTCAAATAATACGGCTCAACCATAGGTGCCTGCCCATTTTCGGTGGTGAAAAAGTAACGATATGTAAAATTCTCTATTGTCTCAGTTCCGGTATTTTTTATATAAATTCGCGGCTTTGAAATATTGCCCTCACTGATAGCTTCTTCAAGAGAAAACACCTTGACTGAAACAGAAGCAAAAACAACATTCCATACCGATAGCATCAACAAAACAGCTATGGTTCTGCATGTTATGCCATTATAATGTTGGGCCATTTGAATATTCCTCATAAAATAATTTTGTTTCCCACGCAATCTACGCATGATTATTTATTCAATTTCCTTCAAGCTTGGCAACCCTTTTTCCGACAGCATCATAGAGCATAACTACCTGTGATGTCATTACAGCGGTGGAGTTCCCAATTATTGTTTTAACAAGCTGTGGATCGGTAGTTGTTCCGATTGCGTTTACCGTTTTTGCAACGATGGCCGACAGATTGCTGTAAAATCGAAAAGCTATGGGCATATCGCGCCAATCGTATTCAATAAGCATGTTTTTTCTTAAATCTACAACCAAATTGCCAAATGCATCATAGATATAGTCTTTGTCTGATCCATTTTTGCTATTCTTTTTTAACCTGCTGGAATG
>DATALJ010000314.1:0-22295 GCA_036261135.1 Bacteroidales bacterium | reverse complement strand
GCTTAAACTAACATTCAAAGTTTCGTTGGTTTCATACTTGGTATCTGCGGTGGTGGATACATTCACGCTCTTGGTAGTTTCACCCGGATTAAAGGTTAACACGGTTGAGGCTATGGATGTATAATCGTTATCCGCTGTGGTGGCCGTACCATTACTTGTTGCATAACTTACTGTTATAGTTTGGTAACTGGCATTGCTCAAGGTTACTGTAAATCCAAGACTACCGCCTTCGACAACTGATACGTCGTCAATGCTGATCGTAGGTTGTGAATCGTCGTTAGTTATTGTACCCACACCGGTTGCATCCGAAATAGTTGCATTCGAGGCGCCGCTTAGACTAACATTCAAAGTTTCGTTGGTTTCATACTTGGTATCTGCGGTGGTGGATACATTCACGCTCTTGGTAGTTTCACCCGGATTAAAGGTTAACACGGTTGAGGGAATGGATGTATAATCATTATCAGCTGTGGTGGCCGTGCCATCACTTGTGGCATAGCTTACCGTAATGGTTTGGTAGCTGGCATTGCTCAGTGTTACTGTAAATCCAAGGCTGCCGCCCTCGACAACTGATACATCGTCAATGCTGATCGTGGGCTGAGAATTGTCGTTAGTTATCGTTCCCACACCTGAAGCGTCCGTTATAGTTGAGTTTGTTTGACTGCTCAAGGTTACATATACTGTTTCGTCCGCTTCGTATTTGCTATCAGCTATCGTTGATACTGTTATAATTTTACTTGTTTCTCCCGGATTAAAAGTAAGCGTGGTTGATGACACTGAAGTATAATCATTATCCACGGTTGTTGCTGTCCCGTCGCTTGTGGCATAGCTTACCGTTATGGTTTGGTAGCTTGGGTTACTTAATGATATTGTATACGATATGTCGTTACCCTCGCTTGCTGAAGCATCATTAATACTCAAAGACGGCAGTCCATCGTTATCAACTATCCCGGTAGAAGCCTGTTGAACACCATCCTCAGCAGCATTGGTAACTGAAGAGATATCAACAATAACCGTTTCGTCTGTTGCCGATTCATATATATCATCATTTACGGCAGTTACTGTAACACTTCCTGTTGTAAAACCTGCCTTTATAGTAATTGAACTGGAACTTAATGTATAATCAGTACCTCCACCAATTGCTGTCCCAGAAACAGACAATTGCACGGTTACATCAGAAGCACTTACACTACTTAAAGTGGCTGTAAATGTACATACCCCCCCAGCTTCGCTTATTGTTGCATTGTCCCTCGACAATGTTACGGTTGGCATGCTATCGTCCTCCTGAATAGTACCAATAGCTGTAGCATCTGTGAGAGTTCCAATGGTTGGAGAGCTTAAGGTGATAGAAAATGATTGATCTCCCTCAACATTTGTATCTCCAATTATAGGAACAGCAATGGTACCTGAAGTATTTCCTGCATTTATTGTTAATGTACCCGAAGTGGCAGTATAGTCATTATCTGCTGTAGTGGCTGTTCCATTACTTGTTGCATAACTAACTGATAAATTTGAACAAGCTGCACTGCTGAGTGATACTGTAAAATTCAAATTTTTAGTACCTGAATTGCCCTCCGAAATTGATGCATCAGCTATTGTTATATTGGGATTATTTGTTGCAACTATTGCATTGGTAGATGCAGTAGCCGTACATCCATTAGTACCCGTAACTGTTAATGTATACGTTCCTGAGTTGGTCAGCACAGCATTTGTTGTTACGGTAGGCGACATGCTTGTGCTGGTGAATGCTGGCCCCGACCATGAGTATGTATTACCCGATGGCCCTCCTGTTAGATTTAATGTAGAGCCGGTACATACAGGGCCATTATTCGATGCCGTTGCTAAAGGGACATCCTTTAGCTGAACGGCTATAATGGTTGATAAATTTGCCATACAACTACCACTCGAAGCAGTAATCCTAACAGGTATATTGCCCGAGCCATTAATAATATTTGAAGTAATTATGGCATCACCGGAATTACCTGCTACAGATGAACTTAAGCTAGCATTGGTAAGGTTGTTGAACATTTCATAATTCACTCCAACCTGGGATGATGAAACCTTAGCGGTAAAAGTACCACCAGGACAAATATTTGTAGGACTTGGAGAAGGTGTTACGGTTAAATTAACAGGGCCAATATCTTGTTTGACATTTACAATAACAGGAGTTCCTCCATTTAAAGCAGTAATGCATTGTGTAGTGGTTGGCACCATTCGTATAGCTTTAACGGTAAACGACTGAGGGTCTAGCGCAGGAGCAACTCCACCGTAAGTTAAGTTTCCTGTAGAAATGGTAATATTTCCACCATCGCCTGCAGCTGTATAACCAATGGGATTATTTGAACCGTTATAAACCTGGTACATAATTCCCTTCTGGCTGTTCTCAATTGTAATAAGCGAGGCATTGCCAGAACACACAGGAGAAACAGCAGTTAAAGTCTTAGTTGATTGAATAACACCAAGATTACAAGGAACTTCAAATTCAGCACTTGGATCGCTCTCGCAATTAGTACCATTATCGGCAGTTACAGTCAACCGGGCACCTGCATAAATTAAACTTCTGCTTAGCTCATCCGTTAATCCGGTAAATGTATAACTACTACCTGCTGCTAATGCAGGCGAAGTCCACGCATTTTCATGATAATAATCGATATATAATTTTAATGTATAGGGGCCGCCGCTTGAAGGAGCTGTTACGGTTACTGAAGTTGCACCCTCCACGGTTAAAGGGCTTACAGACATGCCTGTATTGGAAGTTTTTGAACCCACAGTAACCCCAGCTGAAGATGCGCTTGCATTTAAGCAGATACCTGCTGGCACCTTTGCCGTTAAAGTGCTACCTGCTGCAAGAGCTTGGTTATATATAGCCCATTTTCCATTAGATACTGTTGTAGAGCTTAACAATGAAGCCCCCTGATACACCTCAATGGTGGCTCCATCAGGTTCTGAAGATGTGCCAAAAACTGTTTTACCAGTACCTGCGCAGTAAGAGCCCGAAATTACAGGAATTGAAGCAGTTCTTGAACTAACTGTTGTAGTTACAGCGGCCGAAACGCATTTTGCAGTTGCCACTGTCCTGTACTGCACAACTTTTATGTTTTCGCATCCGCTAAAACTTAATGATGATAACGTCCAATTGGTTCCAGTTACCGAAGCTTGAGAAACCACACCATTGATATAAACCTGAACAACTGAACTTGCCTCTCCATTTGTTGTGCCCGCCAAACTTGTTGCGCTTGACGAAACAGGAGTTGTTATAGTTGGTATGCTGGAAACGTTTTTATAATCACCTGTACTGCTGGACATACAAATATATTCATAATCGGAAGGACATATATTTGTTGTTAAATCTCGTGATACTACATAATAAATACCAGAGGGAAATGAATTTCCGGCAACCGCATTCTTTATCTCCCATGTTGTGCCCGTTGTATAGGTGGGATTAGTAGATGGTGCCCCTACGTCAAGAGTAACAAGGTTATTGTTGTTATCGTATAATGATATCTGCATATTGTGACCGAATGGATTGGTTATTGAACCTGTAAAACCTTTTCGTCCCCCAATTTCGGTTACACTTGAAACAGCAGGTGTTTTGTTCTCATCACAACTCACCGTAACCTGTTCAATATCACAATCGTCATAAGATACTGATTCGGCAATTGAAACAGAGCCATACGTCTCATTCAAGTTTTGTGCAGTTGCTTTTACATAATAATTCGCCACAAGTCCTCCAGGAATACTGGCATTCCACTTTCCTGCACTCACAGTTGTTGTATAAGTGCTATAAGAAGCAAAACCGGAAGTAGAACTTACATAAACCTTAATAATGGTGCCATCATCTTCGGTGGAAGTTCCTGAAACAGCAGTAGAACCAGCAATAGGCGTATTAATATGCGGGCAATCGCTTCGGGGTGCAATACGCTGGTTATCGTCAATTTGCTCGGGTGTAGTTGGAGGAAACACATTGATTAATTTTGTAACAAGTTCTTCAGGAGTACCGTTCCCATCAATTCCTCCAAAGTCGGACAATGAAGCATTGTTTACGCCACCGTCGAAGCCTGGATTCGGATTCATAATAGTTGCACCTATCATACGAAGGGGCGTATTTGATGTAACATGCGTACCTCCAATTGCAGTTTGAGTAGCCCCACTAAAAGACAGCGCAGTTACTGCACTCCAGGGAATATAAAAGTCGTAGAAATACTCCTGTCCATCATTACATGAGGCAATGGCATACTTCCACGCAAGGGCTTTATGTGCATGCGATGCGTATGGATATGTACCATCTTTGGCATTAATATTATTAGGATCTGTAGAAGTGCCGGAATGAACACCATCTATATTGTAAATACCCACACCAAAATTAGTTGCGAGATAAATTTCTATTTCAAAACCCGGATTATCCGCTGTATAATTAGGGTCACCTGCTGTAGCGCCAACTTTTGCAGGGTTCCCAAACTTTCCATCAATATCAATAAACACACTGTAACTTTTCGAATTCGGTGCATATCCTGACAGCCTTATGCGAAAGAGCAGATAGGGTCCACCAGCGGTTTGCTTATCAAAATAAGAATACATGGGCTCCCCGTATTCCCTGATATCATCAAAATCGTTAAAAAAACAATTTGGACCGGGACCGGGATCGGAAGTGGGTTCCATCTGCACAACAGCAAAGGGCACATATGGTATTTCACTTTGCTGGTTCGAAAACTTATCGGCAGTCGAAAACCCGGTGGTAGTTTTAGATATAAAACCATCTAAATTAGGATCTAACACACTAATTCCCCTGTTCTCAAAGATCATACCCGGAGTTTGGGAATAAACCGCGCTGGTAGCCAAAAGCAGAGTAAATAATATACTTCCCCGCATCCATCTTTTCTTAACCCAATCTAACTTTGTCAATATCATACATCCAATTATTTATTCTGTATTGCTTTTCTTTTCTTTTTAATCTTCGAGAGTGTACTTTTTGGGGCTTCGTTCTTATTTTCCAAATATTTCAGCATCTTTCGCAAGGCTCCTGAAAAAACATTATTCTGGTTGATAAGCTCCAAAAAGTCATTATTTTTGCTATCCATTAGGCAAGCTTTAATAGTTTATTCAGAAATAAATACATAGAAAATTCATCAGGTACTGATGACGGTGATTAGATAAAGAAGGGCTATTGAGAGGATTGTGAGCTTTTATACTTCGATAATAGATAGTTTGTTCCAAAACCAATCTCTACATCTTCTCTACAATTTACGATAATAAACTCATTTTTTGAAAGATAAATACAATTTTCTTTTCCTTTCAGTAAATGGTATGCCTGGTTTGATTTAAGTTTTATATTTTTGTTAAAAACAATCTACACTTGCACAGTCTTCAGATATTCCTAATTGCTGTTTCTTCAGTTATAGCGCTTTTAGCCATTTATACGCTCCGATTCAGAAGTTCAGGCCTTGGTTACACCTATTTTGGACTATTGGTAGCCATTTTCATTTATTCTTTAGGTTATGCATTCGAAATAGAAGCTACCACTGTTGAAAGTATATACGGCTGGTTACGATTTGAATACCTCGGTATAGCATGGCTTCCAACTATATTTCTTATCCTGGCTTTTCAGTATACCGGACAGCAAAACCTGCTTAAACCCTGGTTTTTGATAGGCATAAGCATCATTTCAATAACTACCATTGTTTTACAATTTACCAACTGGAATAATCTTTTTTATACCGAACTAGCCATCGATTCCAGCGGCCCCTTTCCCGTTTCCGGATTCAAAAAAGGCATTTGGTACTGGATACACCAGGTTTATTCCAATTTAAGCTTTTTAATTAGCAGCTTCGTTTACCTCAATATGTTTCTCAGTTCAAGGGGAATAAATAAAATGCGTGCAGGTATTATGCTTTTTACAGCCATTATTCCATGGGGATTTTATGCGATTTACCTTACTGGCCACAGCCCTAACCATATTGATTTAAATCCATTATCGGTAGCAGCAGTAGGAATATTGGCTGCTCTGGGATTATTCAGATTTCAGTTACTTGAGTTTGAGCCCATGGCCCTCGACAGCGTTTTTCAAAGTATTGATGAAGGAGTGATAATCATCGACACCAACAAAAGGCTGCTGAAATATAACGAGCATACGCACCAGCTTTTCCCGGCCATAAACGAAAACCTAATAGGCAAAAACATAGAGAGCACGCTTTCGCCCTATTTCGACTTAAATACATTGTTGGAAAACAATACCGACCACGAACTGGAAACGAAAACAGGATCCCAGCATAGATTCTACCAAGTGCGTGCATTTGTTATTAAAGCTACTCCAAAGCGGAATGCCGGATGGACCATCATCCTTACCGATATTACCCGTCGAAAAGAGACCGAAACCATATTACAGGAAAATGCCAAAACACTAAAAGAAATAGACACCAACAGGAACCGCTTTATCGCTATTCTTGCACACGATTTGCGCAACCCGTTGCACATTATGATTAACCTTTCGGATTTATTGGTTTCCAAATTGCCCGAAAATACTGATAATGCGGTAAAAAAGATGGCTCAAAACCTATATGACACATCTTACTCTATTACCCATTTAACAGAAAACCTGCTGCGATGGGCACAGCTCATACGCAGTGGCATTCAGTTTAATCCGCAAACACTTAGTCTTGAGCCCTTGGTAAAACAGGAAATAAAGTTCCTTAACCCTTTGTTTGAAAGAAAAAAAATATACTGCAAACTCGATATTGCGCCGGATACAGAAGTATATGCCGACGCTGAAATGCTTAGAACGATCATTCGGAACCTAACCACAAACGCTATAAAATTCTCTCAGGAATGTGGAAACGTTGAAATAAAGGCTACTAACCTCGAAAACGTTGTTCAAATTGAAGTGAAAGATTATGGAGTTGGTATTGCTGAGGAGGAACAAAAAAAGCTGTTCCAAATTGACAATTACATAACCCAAAAAGGTACAAGATCTGAAACCGGTAGCGGACTTGGACTCGTTATCAGCAAAGAATTTATTGATAAACATAACGGATCGATATGGGTTATAAGCAAGCCGGAACAAGGAAGCACGTTTATATTTACTTTGCCAGATAAAGCTTAAGTATTTACCCCGGCAAATCTTATATTTGTGTATCGAAATCCAACCGATTATCTATGTCTGTACCTATTATCCTTATTGTAGACGATTTGCCGGAAAACATAATGATCATTCGTACCATCATTGAAACGGCAACTAAGAAATATCAAATAATCGAAGCAACAAGCGGGAACGAGGCGCTGAATGTTTTTACCAATACCATCCCCGACCTCATTATTACCGACTGGGACATGCCCGGAATGAACGGCATTGAGCTGATTGCAGCAATTCGGAAAAATAATGAACTGCGGAGCATCCCTATTATTGTTGTTACAGGAATGATGGTACTTCCGGAAGATCTCAAACTGGCATTCGATACAGGCGCTTCCGATTTTCTGCGAAAGCCATTTGACAAAACCGAATTGCTAGCCCGGATTCAATCGATGCTGCTTATTACATCGTACATGCGCGAGATGGCAGAAAGCAAAAAGCGGGAGCTTACCTCTGCTGCATTGCGGCTTGCCCAAATGAGCGAAATGAACAATAAACTGCTGGAAGACCTTAACAGCCTATTGCCCTACCTGAATAATCACGGCCGCGATATAGTAAAAGGATTCCTGGATAAATACAAAATAAACACGCTGGATTTATCGTGGAAAGAATTTGAATTACGCTTCGAAAATGTATACGAAGAATTCTACAAAGCACTTGCAGCAAAGCATAGCGACCTTACTCCTAATGAAAAGAAGTTGTGTGCTCTTCTCCGCATGGGACTGAACTCAAAAGAAATTGCCGCCCTTACCTTTCAGGACGCAAAGAGTGTGGATATGGCCCGCTATCGTCTCCGCAAAAAATTTGAACTACCTACCAACGAAAATTTATCGGATTATTTGATGGATTTTTAATACCGGGACGGGTCACCAACCCCCGGGATGGCAAAAACTTCACCGGAACGACCAAACTTACCCCCGGGACGGCACCATGTACCCCCGGGACGGGAAAAATTTCGCCGGGGTAGCTTAAATAGAGGGTTGAACGCAACTATTCCTTATTTCCAAATATTGCAAACAATAACCAACCAATACCTAAAACCAGAAACATTATTCCTAAAAAGTCTGTTTCACCTGATCCCATTTTAAGTGCAAACCTTATAAATCCTAAAGCAGACAGTACCAGGGCACCTTTCCAAGAACCGAAGAAAGATTTCTCTTTCTTTTCTTCCCCACCCATTTTCTCAAATTTTTCGCAACTTACTTCAAAAGTTGCAACCTGATTCGTTAGTCCACAAACAGTGGTTAGTCCTACCTTTTTAACGTTTTTACAGCTTTTGCAATATTCTATTTGCTCAAATCGTGTTAGCTTCTTTTCCATATAGCAAGGGTTTTGTTGTTTGTATAATACTTAAATCCATCTTCCCAGGTTACATTTATCCCACCCTATGCCTCCCCGTTTTCAGAAAACTCACCTTTGGCAACTGGCGGTTTTTCTCGAAATAGTCGTATGCGTGCTTGAGGTCGGCCCACAGGTTGGTTTTGTCAGTATCGGTTTTGTATTTATTGGTAAGCGTGGCGTATTGCTCATCGGTTAGCTTTGCAGGGTAAATGGTTACAGGTATTTCGGATTGCCCGTTGGTTTTTGCTTCAACGCAAAAGAGGTACAGTTCCTTTATTTTATCATCGGTAATCGGGAAGCAACCTATGGTCACGCACGACCCATGAATGTAAATGGCGCTTCCTAGCTTGCCTTTTACACCCAGTATTTTATCGGAAGCATTGGGGTAATTGATACCCAGTGATAAATAGAAATTGCTTTGCGGGTTAAAATGGTTGATGTAATAGAAGCCTTCGGGCATTTGCAGGTCGCCCTCCATGCGCTTTGGGCCTAAGGTACCTGATGTTTGGCAAATGTCGTATTCGCGGATAAGTTTGAAAGCAGCATCGTCATTGTTTTTTGCCCAAAGCTCCAGTTTCTGCTCAGCTTTGAAAGCGCGGATATAAACACGAAGCTTAGTAATATCAAGGTCATTCTTAAGGAGCAGGGCTTTTACATCTGCCTCCTTATCGGCATAGGCCTGCTTTACGCGAGGGTGTTTCTTCTGATCTTCTTTAAAGGTGGCAGGCGAAAACGATGTAGTCAGCATTAGAATTACTATTGATAAAATTGGTAACAGTTTACTTTTCATTGCTTCAGGAATGTAATTTCCCAAAATTACAATGAATTACATCATTTTAGCACATCTGACAAACTTTCAACAAGACAAATGTCACACCTCATTACACCTATCACCTCATCATTTCTAACAATGCCCACACCCACAACTCTTCCCTTTAGCCTTCTCAAACGCTTCGCGACCTTCGGTTATGGAGAAATAAATAAGTCCGGCAGCACCAATGGCATCGGCATACGCAAAACCGGTAAGCTCGTAAACCAAAGCAGAAATAAGCAATACAACCGACATGTATACACAAACCCTTGTACACTGGCTGTCGGAAATTATGGGCTGAGAATTGAGCTTTTTGCCTACGCTTTTCTTGGCATTCATCAGCCACACCATAACGGCAATGGATATTAAAGAAATTATTATGCCCCACAGCGTTGTTTCGGGCTTATGTCCATTAACCACGTTAGTGATAATGCCCGCAAGCAAACCGGCAGACAGTAAATAAAACGCTGTACCGGTTATTTTCAGCGCTTTTATTTCGAAAGGATCTTTGGAGCTATTGGGGTTTCGTTGAATACGCAATATCATAACGGCAATTCCTATGCCCGACATTACTTCAATAAAACTATCCACCCCAAACCCAAACAATGTCAATGTTTCATCCTCGTAACCCATAATCATCGATACCACACCCTCTACAATATTGTAAAAGATAGTAAATAAGCTTAACTGATAGGCTTTTTTGTACAATTTTGCTTCGTGTTCCATCCCGATTTCATTAGCGATGACTTAAAAAACAAATATAGTAGGGTAATGTTGCGTATTCATATCCATCTATATCTTCTTAATGCCATATTATTCCTCCAAAGTAAACACCCTCCCACTCCTCCACGAATCAATAGCCATGCGCCAGTAAGGAGTATACTCATCGCTACGCTGCATGATATAATGGTTGAAAGAATAGGGAGAAGCTGCCTTTATAAACTTGATGGTTAAATTGGATGCTTCCTCCTTTATATTGTATTCCCAGGTTTCCGCATTTGCGGTTTTCTTAATATAGCTGGGTGGGCCAAATACCATGTATATCATTCCCCTGTCGGTCTTCCATCCTGGCTTGTAGCTGCTGAAATATAGATTTGCGTAGAACATACGGTTATAGAACACGCGGATCATTTCGCGGCTCACCGCTACATTGTCGCCCATCTTAAGCCAGAAATTATCCAATGCTAATTTAGGATCATCGGCTTCTTTTATTTTGCGGAACTCCTCGGAAGTTGAGAGATATTCCAATGGCGAAATCATGGAAGCTACCTCCTTCACCATGGGATACGATTTATCGTAGCCCGAGAGGAACAATCCTGCTGATTGGGTACTATCAGTTTGTATCAGGTAAAAACCTTTGTAAGGAAAATGGTACACTTTATCTGTCGAATAAGGCAAAACCCAGGAACTGTCGGCTGCAAACACAAATGCAGGCTCCGTTTGGCTCGAAAATGGTGGCAGAGCCAATGTTGTATTATCTCTGGCGTACTTTATATATAGCCTATCCACATTTTTTCTCAGCAAAATCTTTACACTATCCACATCCGGAATATAACTCCTAAACAATGGCATATTGCTGCCGGCAATCATTACCCTGAAGTTCTGCGATGTATACGCGGAGGTTTTGTCAATCACCACAAAGCTCTTTTGACCCGAGTTACGCAGCATATCGAACACCTCGATGTTCAACAGATACACTTTGCCCGTTTGTGCATGAATATTGAGGCTTGCAATAATGACGTCGCTCCCTTGCTGCTTTACCAGTTTCTTCACCGTGGTAAGGCTATCGGATACCTCTTTGTTATTGTTGTTAGAGGTAATATCTACCAGATTATACTGAAAACGAAGCATAGCCTGAAGTTCATTCTCGGGATTGGCCTGGTTAAAGAGAATCTCAGCCAGATCCAGTTTAATCATTAGCTGCGACAAGGTATCGGATGTATGGAATACGCTATACTCCGGCCGTATGCTTAAAACCGACGGCTGATATATATTCGATTGGTTTTGCTCGAATGCAGCTTTCTTCTGCGAGTTACAAGCCGCAAGAAGTACAACACAGCATATAATGACAAACGAACGAAACATCTGATGCGCGTAATAAAATTTGCCACAAAGGCTCAAAGACTCTAAAATGCGCGAAGAGATAAGCTAATCTTTGCACATCCTGCGATATAAATTTAATTAAATTCTTTGATCCTTCATCTTCTGGAGGTCATCATTTAACTGCTCCCAGTTCTTCATTTCCGCTTCAATCTGTTTCTCTATTTCGCCGTGCCTTATATACAGCGTTTCAGGATTACCTTTGTCAATCAGCTCCGGCTGCGAAAGCAACCGTGTAACCTCTCCCATTTCAGTTTCGAGCGCGGCTATTCTGTTCTCCGAATCGGATATTTGTTGGTTAAGCTTACGTATGGCTTTGTCGTACTCCTTTTTTTCGGCATAATCGAGCTTGGAACCAGCATTTTCCTTTACGTCGGGCTTTGCAGCCGCTTGTTTTGTTTTACGTTCCAGCTCTGCCAGGTTTTCTATCTTTCGCTTTTCAAGGAATTCGTAGATACCCCCAATGTGTTCTTTGATCTTTTGGTTTTTAAATTCGTAAACCTTAGATACCAGGCCGTCCAAAAACTCGCGGTCGTGCGAAACCACAATGAGCGTGCCGTCGTAATTCACCAGCGCCTGTTTCAAAATATCTTTCGAGCGCATGTCAAGATGGTTGGTAGGCTCATCGAGTACCAGCAAGTTAACAGGCGCTAGAAGCAGCTTCACCATTGCCAGTCGCGAACGTTCACCTCCCGAAAGTACTTTCACTTTCTTGTCTACTTCCTCGCCACGGAAAAGAAAAGCGCCCAGTAAGTCGCGGATCTTGGTGCGAATATCGCCAACAGCAACCTTATCAATGGTATCGAAAACGGTAAGGTTCTCGTCCATGATTTCGTCCTGGTTTTGGGCAAAGTATCCTATAGCAACATTATGTCCGACCTTACACAGCCCGGTATGATCCAGCTCGCCCATAATAATCTTGGAGAATGTGGATTTACCTTCGCCATTGCGGCCTACAAAAGCCACTTTCTCGCCACGCTCAGCCACAAAGTCAATATTATCAAGGATTACCTTGGGGCCATATGCTTTCGACATACCTTTTGCCTCAACCACAATGTTTCCGGAACGGGGAGATGGAGGAAACTTAATATTTATAGCCGAATTGTCTTCTTCGTCTACCTCAATCCGTTCAATTTTATCGAGCTGCTTAATGCGCGACTGCACCTGCACGGCTTTGGTAGCCTTATATCGGAAACGCTCTATAAAATCCTCGGTGTCCCCAATCATCTTCTGCTGATTGCGATATGCAGCAAGCTGTTGCTCGCGTCGCTCGGTACGCAGAATAATATACTCGGAATATGCAGCCTTGTAATTATATATTTTACCAAGCGAAATCTCTATTGTACGGGTAGTAAGGTTATCAAGAAAAGCTTTATCGTGTGAAATAAGCACTACTGCACCCGAAAAGTCTTTGATGTAATTTTCGAGCCATTGAATAGACTCAATGTCGAGGTGATTGGTAGGCTCATCGAGCAACAGCAGTCCGGGTTTCTTCAAAAGTATTTTGGCTAGCTCAATACGCATGCGCCATCCGCCGCTAAACTCGCGTGTTTGCCTGTGAAAGTCTTTGATCTCGAAACCTAATCCCAGTAAAGTCTGTTCAATAGATTCTTCTATATTGGTTCCTCCCAATAAATGGAAGCGATCGGTCATGTCCGACAGGTCGTGTATCAGATCCAGGTATTCCTTGCTCTCGTAATCGGTGCGGGTTCCAAGTTTTACGTTAAGACTTTGGATTTTCTTATCCAGCTCAAGCACTTCCTTAAAGGCTGTGCGGGTTTCTTCAATTACCGTTTTTCCATCATGATGAATCATCTGCTGCGGAAGATAACCAACGGTTAAATCGTCGGGAATTACTACATTCCCACCATGAGGCTGTTGTATACCTACCAGTATTTTTAATAAAGTAGATTTTCCTGCCCCGTTTTTCCCCACCAATCCAATACGATCCTTAGGATTAACCATGAATGAAACGTCTTTGAACAGATCTACCCCGCCAAACTGAACAGTTAATTGATTTATTGAAACCATGTTTAATTTTTGAAAACGCAAATATACTAAGTTTAACTTATTATAACAGATGAGCGCAAGTGAGTTATAAGGCCTTATAAAAGCAAAAAATGATTTTTAAACTTTATATCTCTAAGCAAATATTAGAAAAAAAGAACCAAATAAAATTATTTACACTTGTCGTTATTTATTAATAAACAACGATTTAAAAAAATAATAAAAATAATTCAGAATGATGGGTTACTTTTCCATCCCTTCAGCTATTAATGTATGAAAAGTTAGGAAGCCAAACAGTAGCTAAAAGATGCAATTTGATGATAGGTGATTACCAGTAGCAAAATAAAACAAACCTCTCTCTCCTTATCTTCCTATTTCGGAAGTTCAGCGCAAAGAAAAAAGCATTAGCCCCTCTGTGAAGAGGGGCTTTTATTTTTATATTCGTATCAGTTTATTTCGTTCGAGTGGTGTCTTTGTCGCGCTTTTTAAACCTTTCAAAATACTCCATTATTTTTTCGTATAACTCATATTCTGTAGCTTTTATAATAAAATCGTCCGATAGCTTACAGAACAATGCAAATTCATTCAATTCCTCGCCTGTCAACCCAGATACATTTTCCAATACCTGACGGTTGAATTTCGACTCAATGATTTTTCGGGAAGGAGCAACTTCTATGGCTTTCTCCAATTTCCGCAACTGTTTTCCTTCCTTGCTGAAAGCCATGTAAAGCGCAGAAACAGGACTTCCCAGAGAGAATGTAGGCAAATCGCTGGTGGGCAACTTAGCAATGGAATCAATCGTTTTCCGCAGTTTCTTATTTAAACCAGCTAGCGGATCTTCCGTTTTGGTATGTAATATGCGGTATTTAAACTGTTCGTAGGTGCCAAAAAAACGAATATCAACGTTTTTTATTTCATAAATCTTCTCAACCATCTTTATTCGCGGGAAAATAAACTGGTGTTTTAAGGAATCATTTACTGTAAATAGCCTGGGGTGATACCCAAGACTGGAAATTTGCAATACATCGCCCGGTTTTGCTAAAATGATAAATATTCCCGCAGAATCGGATATAGCGCCCACCATTGTTTTTGGATTTACAACATTAGCAAATACAATCTTCTCATTGGTTCTTGAATTCACTAGTTGCCCCTTGACATAGAATGGGACCTCATCTGCAAATTGGGCCTGGCAATCGATTACAGAAAAACCAACAAAAAAAAGAAACAAAAAGCTGGTATGAAATAATTTTGCCAAAATATCCTTTTTATGAGATAAAATGAACCGTTCTGGGGTCAGAGTAATTGAAGGATGGACAATCGCAAGGTTTTTCTTTCTTACGCTTGGGCTTTTGAAAGCGAGAGCGAGACCTGTGTGATGCACATGATACAAAACCAACCACCAATAAACCGATCAGTAATTTCGATACTATACTGTTTTTATAGAAGTTCAATGCCATAATGTATGTTTCAATTTCGGGGTTAAAGTACTATTTATTGCGTTTTTCTTGGATTTTTTATTGTTAAAAAACTTTAAATACAATTAATTTGCACCATCAATAAAACAAAGAATCCGATGTTGGTAGCGCAGGAAAAAATCAAAACAAATATCATTGAATATGTTCTGTATATGTTCCAAATAGAGGACATTATACGGACAAATCATTTGAACATCGATGAACTCGAAAAAAATGTTATTTCCAAATACACGGTTTCCGATGCGCAGAAGGCAGAAATTAAAGAATGGTATCTTAAGCTCATCCATCAAATGGAGAAAGATGATGTGATTGCTTCGGGCCACACTTCTCCTTTAAAAGAAATCATGCATCGGATCAACGATTTGCACATCAGTTTGCTTAATAATGCTGAAGAAGAGCGCTACCTGGAACACTACCAATGGGCAAAACCAATAATTAAGGAGCTTAAAGAGAAAATGAAAGATGAATCGCTCACTGAAATTGAAGTTTGCCTTAATGGTTTGTATGGTTTCATGCTCCTTCGCATGCAGGGCAAGGAAATAACAACAGAAACATCCGATGCCGTAGGTATTTTCACGCAAATGCTTCGTTATCTCTCAAAGAAATACCATCAAATCTAAAAGTCGGGCGAATTGTCGTCCAACGAGGAGTGGTGTAAGCCCTTTTCCACGATAAATTGTTCGGAGGCCATGCAATTCAATATTTCTCCAATAAAAAACCTGTGAAAATCGCCTTTTGGATATATATGCTGAATTAAGCTTTGATCCATAAAGCTGCCAGGCTTAATATCGTCGTAATACAGTTTCTTGCACTCGAAAACAAGCGAAGATTCTTTATATGTAATGTTGCCCTTATCAGTAATCACAGGATTCAGGCCCGATTTCTCTACCTTATTTGTATCTCTTCCGGAGAATGAGCCAAAAATATTTAATGCTTCACGATACTTTTCACCTAAAAAAGACAAGGTAAAGAATTCATTATTATTCATAAACTCAAATGTGTATCGCTGGGGCCTTACAAATCCAATAATCACAGGTTTATTCCACAGAATGCCGAATGTACCCCAACTGGCAGTCATCGAATTGAATGAATCCTTCGTTCCTGCTGTCATAATCATCCAGTCATCGTCAAGTAACTTAAACACATTGCCCGACAATGCTTTTACATTTATAGGTTTTAATTGTGTATTCATGAATTAATGAGCATTAATACAATTACTAAATGACAAATCAATGTCTGGCTTGTTTCCAGCTCTTTCAAATTACTTAACGATACATGAAGTTACTAAAATATTTGAACAAAAATCATCCAACATATCTATTTTTGATTAATTTGAAAATATTCCGCAAATTCAAATAATTTTGAATTTTATTTCCAAACTATGAACAACAATAAGCACTTGACTAAGCATTCAAAGTCTTACTATTTACTTAAAAGTTATACTCATTTTGCTTTCAATATCTTCTATTCGGATGTTCAGGTAACAGGAACTGAAAATATACCAACCGATTCACCGGTTATTTTTGCTCCCAACCACCAGAATGCCTTAATGGATGCATTGTCTATCATAGTCCACATCAAAAAACAACCTGTTTTTATGGCTCGTGCAGATATCTTTAGTGGCTCTTTAACAAAGAAATTTCTGCATTTGTTTAAAATTATTCCCGTTTTCAGGATTCGCGACGGGGTTGAAGCGCTTTCTCAAAACGATCGAAGCTTTGCCACGGCGGTTCAGATCCTCGCCTCTGGAAACTGCCTTGGAATGATGCCCGAGGGTACCGATAATGATAAACACCGCTTACGACCGCTAAAGAAAGGTATAGCGCGTCTCGCATTTCAGGCACAATCAGAATTACCCAAAGGCCAATCTGTAAAAATTGTGCCTGTTGGGATACACTACAGCCATTATCAGGATTTCAGAAGTAAAATCGCCGTGAATTTCGGCAAACCTATCGATATTCTTGATTACAGCGAGCTATACAATACCAATCCTCAAAAAGCATTGTCTGATGTGAGGGAAGCGATAGCCTGCGAATTAAAACAGCGCATGCTGCACATTGAAGATGATACCCACTACGAACTCCTTGTTAACGCTAAAAATATTGCCTGGTACGAACTATGCAACAAACCTGTACCTAATTACGGAGAACGATATGTTTGCGAAAAAGATATTAGCAAGACCCTGGAGAACGCTTACTCCGCACAGCCTCAAAAAGCGGAAGAACTCAATCATTTAGTAACGGAATACAATAATTTACGGACCCGCCATAAATTACCCAACGAAATATTCGAAGGACTCTATCCTCGAAAGGAATTTTACTGGGATATTGCGCGATTCCTGTTTTTCCTTGCCCCTATTATTGCAGGGACTTTGTTTAACTTGATTCCAGCTCTAATTACACGTCGTCTTTCCAGCAAAATAAAGGATCCTCAATTTGTTAGCTCCTTTAAATTCGCAATTGGCCTCATATCCTTTACGGTATATTACTTGCTCTTTCTGTGTTTACCTGCACCGTTCCTTGCAAAAGTAATTTGTATCCTCGCAATGCCCATACTTGGCGTACTTGCTTCCGATTACTTTAAAGGGTTGAGGATATTCCTGGCAACGGTTCGTTTCAGAAGAGGGCTGGCGCAAAACGAGCCTTCTTTCTCGTGTTTGCAGCAACTCCGTTCGGATATAGTTTCACAAGTTAAAAAGTTAATGACCATTCAATGATTCACGATTACTTTCGAGGTAAATCGGTATGGATAACAGGTGCATCATCCGGAATAGGCGAAGCGCTTGCTCTTGAATTATCGACCTATAATGTAAAGCTTATATTATCCGCCCGACAGACAGGCATACTTGAGAATATTGCCGAAAAATGCCGAAAAAACGGAAGTCTGGCAACCACCCTTCCTTTTGACCTATCCAATGAAATAGAAGTAAAAGAAGCTGCCCAGAAAGCTTCCAGCATATACGGTGGGGTAGATATTCTGATTAACAACGGAGGCGTAACCCAGCGCTCCGACATTCAAGATACTTTAGTAAGTGTTGACCGTAAGATAATGGAGATCGACTATTTTAGCGGACTTATCCTTACTAAAGCGCTTCTTCCTTCGATGATTACTAAAGGATATGGTCACATTGTGGCTATAAGTAGTATTACCGGGCTATTCGGATTTCCTCAACGTTCAGCCTACGCCGCTGCCAAACATGCCATGGTTGGATTTTACGAAACCTTATGGGCTGAGCTGCACACCAAGGGTGTTAATGTAACCATTGTTTGTCCCGGACGCATACAAACTCCTATCTCCTTAAACGCAGTAACAGCAAATGGTGGACAATATGGCATTATGGACCATGGCCAAAACACTGGTATACCTGTAGAAAAGTGTGCAAAACAAATCATTAAAGCCATATACAAAAGAAAAAACCAAATCGTTATTGCTAATTTCAAGGAGCATCTAATGATTTGGTTTAATAAATATATACCGTGGCTGTTCTACAAGCTTGTAGATAAAGTACAACCTACATGATTACTTGGCCAGCTCTGCTGTAATAACCTGTATTACATTATTTATAATGGCTTTGCTCTCTTCAGGAGTCTTTACGTACTTGACGTACTTAACCAACTTGTCTTTTCCAATAATAACTACTACCCCAGCCTCATCGCAATCTGCAAGTCCTATAGCATTTGGGAATATATGATCCTTATCAAGAAGAATAATTGATCCGGGAAATTGTTTTTCCTTCTGACGGGATTTCATGCGTATTCCGGCATTTGGAATCCACGTATCCTTACAGTTGGCAATACCTATACCATTGTACTTATCCTGAGGGAAGTTCTTAGCCTTAAGTGCGTTCGATAAATGATCGTTAACGTCTTTCACATCCGGGTCGGTATAAAAAATGGTTAAGACCTTTTCTCCTAAACCCGGCAGAGCTTTTGGATTATTGTTAGGGTCGGTTAATTGAATAGCTGGAACTGCCTTGGTTGTAGCAGACTGACTAAATGCCGTTTTTGCTGCAAACAAGCCGCAGAGGGCAAATGCCAGATAAAGTTTATTCTTCATAGTTGAAAATTTTAGTCGGTTTAATAACCTAAAATTATTCAATTTTATGGTTTATAAAAGCTTTATCCAATATATTTCTGCAACTGGTCTTTTAGCTCCAGGTAAGTATTTACTACAGGGAACTGGGGAAAATCGTTAATTACGTTTTGTGGCGGGCGGAACAGGATACCTGCATCAGCCTCCTGGAGCATGCTTATGTCGTTGTAAGAATCGCCAAAAGCAACCACCTTGTAATTCATGCCGTGAAAGGCTTTCACCACTTCGCGTTTCTGGTCTTTCTGACGAAGGGTATAATCTACAATCATTCCCTTATTATCAACTACCAGGTTATTACAGAAAAGTGAGGGGCGATCGAGCTTTTCCATCAGCGGATTGGCAAACTCAATGAAAGTATCCGATAAAATATACAACTGCGCATTATGACGTATCCACCACAACATATCTTTAGCGCCTTCCAGAGGTTGAATCTCCGAAATAACATTCTGGATGTCCTTTAACGTAAGATTATGCTGCTTAAGAATAGATATGCGGCGCTTCATCAGCACATCGTAATCGTTAATATCGCGTGTAGTAAGCTTTAAATCGTCAATTCCCGTTATGCGGGCAACATTAATCCATACTTCAGGAATCCAAACACCCTCAAGGTCGGAGCAGAAAACGTACATAGTAGATTTATTGGTTGGTTTATTTGTAATTCTTAATTAAAAATGCTTTAAATGAGGCGAAATCGCTGGTAATCTTTTCCATCTTCTCCGGTTTACCTTCCAGGTTTTTAAGACTTTCGGGCAGTTCAGGATCAATTCCAAGTATCTGCTGTATTTCATTGGGGAACTTGGCTGGATGTGCGGTTTCCAACGAAACGCAAAGCTGATCATTATTTGCGGGGTTCTTGGTATGAAAATCCTGCAAACCAGACCAACCCACAGCACCATGAGGTTCAAGAAGCACTTTATGCTTGTCGTACACGCTTTTTATGGTAGCCTTGGTATGCTCATCACTAATACTTACCGCATACATATCATTTTTCAACTTCTGAACATCAGGCTCTTTCTTAATTACACCCTTTTCGTCCATTACACCACCATATAAAGCAACGATGCGGGCCATATTGCTGGGGTGCCCAACGTTCATAGCATTGGAAATACAATTGCGGGAAGGAACGATTGTTTTATAATAGCCGTCGGTAAAATATACCGGAACTTCATCGTTTGCATTGGTAGAAATAACAAAGCGTTTCACTGGCAAGCCCATGTGCTTGGCAATGATTCCGCCCATTAAATCGCCAAAGTTGCCGGAAGGTACTGAGAATACGATTTCATCGTCGATGCTCTTAGCCAAGCGTGAGTAGGCATAAAAATAATAAACCGACTGTGGTATCAAACGGCCGATATTTATTGAATTGGCTGAAGACAATTGCAGGTAATCCAATGCAGAATCAGCAAATGCTTCTTTCACCAACGCCTGACAATCGTCGAACTTACCATTCAAGGCCAATACCTGGATATTTTTGTTCAGGGTGGTCATTTGCTTGCGTTGCCTATCACTTACTTCGCTTTCGGGGAAGAGAATCACTACATTGATGTTATCCAAACCATAGAAAGCATTGGCAATGGCACTGCCAGTATCGCCCGAAGTAGCTGTAAGAATAAGCATCTTGCGGTTTTCCTTTTTCAGGAAATACTGCATTAGCCGTCCCATAAGCCGTGCGGCAAAGTCCTTGAACGAGGCAGTTGGCCCCTGATCCAGGCGCATGATATAATTGCGGTTGTATACCTTTTCGAGTGGAACCTGAAAATTATAAGCATCCTTAACAATAGCCATCAAATCGGCAGCCGGAATCTCGTCCTGAGTGAAACGGCTTATTACTTCGTATGCAATTTCGTAGTATTCCTTGTTCCTGAACTCCCAAATCTGTTCTCTGGTAAGCTGCGGAATCGATTCGGGCATATACAATCCCCTGTCGGGTGCTTGTCCCTGCAACAATGCATCGCGAAACGAAACCTTTTCGGACTGAAGATTGGTGGAGTAATATTTTATTGACATAATGATTAAAATTTCTAATTATAATGTTATCGCTATGTGTAAGGCCATTGCTTGGTTGATAAGGTTCGGCTCCGTAGTTGATGGATTCCGGCCTTCGCCGGAATGACAAACGTGCTTTTAGACTCTAGCCCTGCCGCTGATGATCGTAGTCTCCGACTACGATCATTAATTGTCAATTCCTAAACATTCGCTACCCTGATAATATCAGCGAAAATACCAGCAGCCGTTACGTCGGCTCCAGCACCATAGCCTTTTATAACCATTGGCAGTTCTTTATACCGCTCGGTTGTAAGAATGATGATATTGTTGCTTCCCTCAAGTACATACGCCGGGTGGTTGAAATCGACTTCGATGAGCTGAACCGATGCTTCGCCATTTTCGAGACGGGCAACAAAGCGCCAGCGCTTGCCTTCTTTTTCAAGCTCCTTGCGGCGAGCCTCAAAGCTGGCATCGTGTTGTTCAACTTTCGTCCAGAACTCATCCAGTGTACCATCAAAGCAATCTTTAGGCAGAAATGTGTTCACTTTTACCTGTTCCTTTTCTAGGGCATAACCCGATTCGCGAGCAAGTATAAGTATTTTACGAACAACATCTGTGCCACTTAAGTCAATACGGGGATCCGGTTCACTATATCCTTTCTCCTTGGCTAATTTAATGGTTTTGCTCAATGGCACATCGGCAGCAATTACGTTGAATATGAAATTGAGTGTTCCGGAAAGAACGGCTTCAATCTTCACAATCTTATCGCCGCTCATGGTAAGGTCGTTGAGCGTATTAATAACAGGAAGGCCAGCACCTACGTTTGTTTCATATAAAAACTTCACTCCACGCTTCTGAGCTGTGGTTTTCAGCGCCTGGTAGTTAGCATATTCCGACGAACATGCAATTTTATTAGGGGTTACAACAGACACAAACGAATCGAGCAATCCCAGATATTGAGCTGCCGGTCCCGGATGCGCTGTACAATCCACAAACACACTGTTGCGAAGATTGTTATCCTTTATAGTCTGAGCGAATTTATCCAAATCTACCGGAGCACCTTCTTTTTCGATACGATTTGTCCATGTAGCTACATCGATTCCATTGGTATCGAACAACATCTTGTTTACATTAGCCACCCCAACGAGATTTACCTTGAGATGCTTCGATTTCAAAAGCACAGGCTGCTGTTTCTGAATCTGGTTAAGCAGCGCCCCTCCAACAAGGCCGGTTCCAACAAGGTATACATTCAATTCCTTATATCCTGAGAGGAAAAAACCTTCGTGAATAGTATTCAGCGCTTTTATCAGGTTTTCCTTATTGATGACAATTGAAATATTCAGTTCTGATGAACCCTGGGCTG
>DATALJ010000313.1:0-1898 GCA_036261135.1 Bacteroidales bacterium | reverse complement strand
GGAATTCTCCTTTGAAGGGCTTCCAGTTGCTGTTGGTAAGTAGCTCCCATAAGCTGTGGTCTGCCAGCAAGGGCTGCGACTTATAATACAGCCCAATACCGATAATAAGTGCAATGAGCAGTGAAAATATAGTAAGCCCCAGCATTACTTTTCGCGTAATTGCATCTTTAAAAACACGGTATTTGGTTAAATTTCGGAAGGCCATAGGTGGATAAATTCAGGTTGTAAAGGTTTTAAAAGTTATAAGGGTTGTAGATGTTGTATAAGGTTTGAGTAATATTTCTTTCATTTTCAAATTAACACATTTTCAAATCTATTTGCTATTTAATCTTTCCCAACCCGGCTTCCAGTTTTTCTTTGGGCAGATTAATGTAGCCTGCTTCATGAACGTACTTCTGTCCGTCGGTTAATACCCAACTAATAAAAGCAACGAGGACTTTTTTGGTGGGTTTGCCTGCTGTAACAAAATACAGATCGCGCGCAGGTGGCGAAGGATATTTCCCATTGGCTATGGCTGCTATAATTTCGTCGAGTGTATTGTAAAAATTCTCGTCAGCGTCTATCTTTCCATTATTATTGATATCGATAGGGAGCACTTTTATTCCCGGATTAGATTTTTTTGTTTTTGCATCGTAGGCATATCCTATATTATTGTAGCCTATGCTCAACGGATCTTTTTGTACTGCCTGCGCCAGACCGGGGTCGCCGAAAACGCCTACACCCAACAGATCTTCCTGTTTCTTACCAAAATATTTAGCCCAACTTTCAGCTGCTCCACAGGCATCTGAGCGTGTATAAGCCCGAATAGGCACTTTGCTGTTTGTGCCAATAGCCTGTCCCCAAGTCTTTATGGAGCCATCGATGTATATTTTGTTGGCAACATCCTTTTTTATTCCTTTTTTCAGTATGTCTGAAATGACTGGGTTTTTCGCATTTATAGTTGGCACCACCGCATCTTTTGTTACTGCGATTGCAAATGCGCCTTTTGTGGTCTCTTCAGGATAAACTTCGCGCGAAACCATTCCAATATCTACAACGTTGGTGAGTGCATCGGTCATTCCTTTGCCTGCTCCCCCAGCCGAAATATCAATCTTTACTTCGGGGTTCAGCTTCCTGAATTCTTCGGCCCATCGTACGGCTAATGGGTACAGTGCGAAGGCTCCGGAAATAGATATTGTTCCTTTTAGCTTCTCTTTCGATTGCGCCTCAGTTTGTTGAGTAAAAAATGTGAAATGTAGAACTACAATGTTGAGGTAAATAAATAGGGTTTTCATGTGATTTAATGATGGATAAAGTTTAAAATTTAGCCTGAAGCTGTATTGACATCAGGTTATTTGTTATTTTGTTTCCCTGTTCTTCTTTAAAGGTGTAATTTGCTTGTAAAAGAATATTGGAATTGATAAGGAAATTAATGCCTGCGATGTACCAATTTGAAGCATTATCATCGATATCCGTATTGGGATCGTAGGAATCAATTTTGCCTACAAATTGTAATTTTTTAGGCAATACATAGTATCCAGCCTGAACATAATAGCCTTGTTTCTTAACAGATGCATCCTGGCCATTGATAAATTCGCCACTCATGCTGAAATTATCGATTTGATAACCAAGCTCAAACCCAATACGGTTACGTTTCCGGTTTTTGGCTGGTGTTCCCCAGTTGCCATGGCCATTGTAATAGGAAGCCCCGAATTCAAGGCCTTCAATGGGATGAATTAAAATCCGGGTTACAACATCTTTCGATTCGTTTTCGTCTGTGGTATTTATACCAGAGCCATTGAATAAGCCTATTTTGTAGTCGATAAGCGTTTTTTCGCCTGTTTTAACAAGTATTCCACCTGCCTGAATACCAATATCGCGGCCATTTTGGTCACCTATTTCGTCTTTACCGCGGGCAA
>DATALJ010000312.1:0-8662 GCA_036261135.1 Bacteroidales bacterium | reverse complement strand
GAATGTGTATGAACAACCCCACCAATTTCAGGAAAATGCTTATAAAGATATAAGTGTGTAGGTGTATCCGACGATATGGTAGTGTTGGATTTGGACGGTAAAGTGTTAACTTCTAAGCTGAAACCATCGTCGGATACACCTACACACTTATATCTTTATAAGCATTTTCCTGAAATTGGTGGGGTTGTTCATACACATTCCGAATGGGCTACATCGTGGGCTCAGTCTGGCATGTCAATCCCTGCCTTGGGTACAACGCATGCCGATTATTTTTATGGCTCCATTCCTTGTTCACGTAAGCTTACCGAGAAGGAAGTAAATGGGAATTATGAAGAGGAAACCGGAAAAGTAATTGTGGAAACCTTCAAAGGGATTGATCCGAATGCTGTACCAGCTGTATTGGTAAGCGGGCATGGTCCTTTTACCTGGGGAACAAGCGCATCAAACGCTGTACACAATGCTGTTGTTCTCGAAGAAGTAGCTAAAATGGCCCACCATACATTATCGTTGAAGAACGTAAAAGCGCTCGATCAGTTTCTGTTGAACAAGCATTATTACAGAAAACATGGTCCTGGCGCGTACTATGGGCAAAAATAAAATTTATTAACCAATGTGTTAATGTGTTAATGTGCCAATTTTTCATAAATTGGCACATTTTCATTTAATAAGAAGAAATTATACCAAATTATGTCAAAATATACTATTGGATTAGATTACGGGAGCGATTCAGTTCGCTCAATCATTGTAGATGCTTCGAATGGAAAAGAAATGGCCAGCGAAGTATTCTATTATCCTCGTTGGAAAGCAGGTAAATACTGTATTCCTGCACAAAACCAGTTTCGCCAGCACCCAAAAGACTATCTTGAAGGTTTGGAAACTACAATAAAAAATGCATTGGCTAAGTGCTCTCCGGATGTTGCAGCTAATGTAGTAGCTATTTCTATTGATACTACAGGGTCAACACCTGTAGCTGTAGACAAAAACGGCACACCACTGTCCTTGACTCCAGCTTTTGAAGAAAACCCCAATGCCATGTTTGTGCTGTGGAAAGATCACACGGCCACAAAGGAAGCCGACCAAATCAATCAACTGGCTAAAACCTGGGGTGGTGAAGATTACACCAAGTACGAAGGTGGAATTTATTCTTCTGAATGGTTTTGGGCTAAGGTTTTGCACGTATTGCGCGAAGACAGCAAAGTCCGCGAAGCAGCCTTTTCGTGGGTTGAACATTGTGACTGGATTCCAGCCGTGTTAACCGGTAAAACCGATCCGCTTAGCATGAAACGCAGCCGTTGTGCTGCCGGGCATAAGGCCATGTGGCACGAGGATTTTGGTGGTCTGCCAAAAGAAGAGTTCCTTGTAAAGCTTGATCCGCTGCTCAAAGGCTTGCGCGATCGTCTGTTTAAAGACACATACACCTGCGAAGTGAAAGTAGGCAATCTTACTGCTGAGTGGGCTAAAAAACTCGGCTTGCCCGAAACTGTAGCTGTTGGTGCTGGATCATTCGATGCTCACCTTGGCGCTATTGGTGGCGAAATTAAGCCATATTACCTAAGCAAGGTAATGGGTACCTCTACTTGCGACATGTTGATAGCTCCTATGAAAGAGCTGGAAGGCAAACTAATTAACGGTATCTGTGGACAGGTTGATGGATCGATTGTTCCCGGTATGTTGGGAATGGAAGCTGGCCAATCTGCTTTCGGCGATATTTACGCATGGTTTAAAAAGGTTCTTGTAGAGCCTTCGCAGGCTATTATTGCCAGCTCTTCTTTACTGGATCAGGCTACCAAGGATAAGCTTATTGCCGAAATTTCTGATAAAATGATCCTTGAACTCGAAAAGGGTGCTAAAGAGATATCTATTGGCGAATCGGGAATCGTAGCGCTCGACTGGATGAACGGTCGCCGCACTCCAGACGCTAATCAGTTGCTGAAAGGCGCAATAGCCGGATTAAATCTGGGCTCTGATGCTCCCAGAATTTATCGTGCCCTTGTTGAAGCTACCGCATTTGGCGCCAAGAAGATTGTGGATCGCTTTGTTAACGAAGGTGTGAAGATTGAAGGCGTAATTGCATTGGGCGGGGTTGCTAAAAAATCGTCGTTTGTGATGCAGGTGGTTACAGATGTTATTAATATGCCTATACTTGTAGCTCGCAGCGAACAGGCTTGTGCGCTGGGTTCAGCTATGGCAGCGGCTACGGTAGCTGGTTTGTACCCGACAGTACTCGATGCTCAAAAAGCAATGGGTAATGGTTTCGAAAAAGAGTATCATCCCAATGCAGAAAATGCTAAGAAGTATGCCGAATTGTACGAAAAGTACAGTCGCTTAGGTAGTTTCATCGAAAAGGAAACGCAGAAGTAATTATAAAAGAATATTTATAAGAACGATGGACCTAAACAATCCATCGTTTTTTTTTGTCTATATTTAACTATGCAAAAGATAAAGATTGTTTTCCTTGATACCCAGACAGTGGGCGAAGTCCCCAATATGGGCCTGTTTAACTCGTTGGGCGAGTTTATTTCTTACCCGTTAACACTTCCGCAGGATCGCGTCAAAAATATTGGTAATGCCGATGTGGTAATTACAAATAAGGTAATGATTGACAGGGAAGTGATGGATGCTTGTCCAAACCTTAAGCTTATTTGTATTGCAGCTACTGGTATCAATAATATTGATACGGAGTACGCGAAAGCCAAAGGTATAGCTTTTAAAAACGTTGTAGATTACTCTACCGAAAGTGTAGCTCAGCTTACCATTGCGATGATCCTTCATTTGGTGAGCAAGCTTGGTTATTTTGATACCTATGTAAAATCGGGTACTTACACGAAGAGCCCCATGTTTACACATTTAGGACGTAATTTTTTTGAGTTGAAAGGTAAACGTGCTGGTATTATTGGTTTAGGTAATATTGGTAAACGTGTGGCCCAGCTTCTGGAGGCTTTTGGAATGCAAGTCGCTTATTATTCTACTTCGGGGAATAATACCCATAATACTTACCCAAGGGAAGAGCTTGATAATCTACTGAGAACAAGCGATATTATTAGTATTCATGCTCCATTGAATGATAGAACACGCAATTTAATAGATATTTCGAAGCTCAAAATAATGAAGCCCTCGGCAATACTCATCAATGTGGGTCGGGGTGGCATTGTTAACGAGGCAGATCTTGTGCAGGCTATAAATCATGAATATATTGCAGGGGCAGGTGTTGATGTCTTTGAACAAGAACCGATGCTAGATTCCAATCCTTTATTACAGGCGGACTTCCCCGAAAAATTTATTTTTACACCGCATATAGCCTGGGCAAGTATTGAGGCACGAACGTTGCTTATCGAAAAGATAGGTGAAAATATAAAGCAATTTCTGAAGCAATAATTTTAACTTTGCGCAATAATTATGAGGCTGTATTAAAAGTCAGTAAGTGTATCAAATATCCTCTGGATAGGGGTAGGGGTGCATTGTAGTTAGTATAACACAATTAATAACACTCCAATTCCCTCGGTGAAGGGTAACTTTTTAGACAGACTCGTGTATTTGTACGTCATGATGCGTTTTCAATGTTATGCATATTTTATTTTAATACTTTTATTATCAGGTTGTTCAACCCGTAATGAAGCACTGCTTTTACAGCTAAAATTGACGGATAACTGGGAGTTTAAAAGTTCTGCTGAGCCACGGTGGCATAATGCTGATTTACCAGGGGATATTCTTTCCCATGTAAGCAAAATTAAAGGTTTTGGAAATAGATGGCTTCTTGATGGCTCTAAATTAAGGGATATATTAAATGCGTCGTGGGAATATCGCAATATATTTAATGTTTCTGAATCTTTGCTATCGAAAGACAGCATTAATATTTCTCTTCCCAAATTGCATGGGCCTGCAAGGGTTTATATCAATGACTCCCTTTTGTGCAGAAAGTTGATAAACGAAGTTGGATGTGATCATTCGTGTAAGCGAATCCTGAAGAAAGGGAAAAACGAGCTGAGGATAGTGTTTGATCCTCTTTATTTTACTCAAAGCCAGGATTCCAGTTACTTTAACTCTAAGGAAGAAGTTGTTTCTTCGCTTATTAGAGCTATCGATAAACTTCCTTTTAAAAATGTGCCTGACATTCCGGGTTTGATTGATGCGCCTTGCATAACTGCCTGGTCTATTGCCAAAATTGAGGACGTATATTTTTATCCACTCACTGTTTCGGACAAATCAGCGCAATATAATGCTGAAATAAACATAATGGCTTCAGAGGAAACCGAAATGAATCTGGAAATAAGTGTAGATGATCGATCCATAATTAAATTATACGAATTGAAGCTAAAACCGGGAATAAACAAGCAAATAGTGAGCTTTTCCATAGCCAATCCGAAGCTTTGGTGGACCAGCGGCTTGGGTGAGCAATATCTTTATAAAGCAACTTTTCGGCTCTTTTCGTCCCGGCAATTGGTTCATGAGGTCTCGTTTCCATTGGGTGCCCGAAAACTTGAAATAGTTTACGATTCCGACTCAATTAACCAACAGTTGAAATTCCTGCTGAATGGAAAGCCGGTATTCCTGAAGGGTGGGATAGTGGATATTCCCCATAACCTTGATCCTTCCCAAATTGAAACTTCTTACCAGAAAATTGCAGATCAGGTTAAAGCTGCAAATATTAATTTAATTCGCTTATTACACCCCGATTTTTACCGGGCGGACCTATTTTATAAACTTTGCAGCGAAAATGGAATTCTTGTTTGGCAGGATTTTCCGGTTTCGGAGGCCTCTACTACCCGACGATTCAACTATGCATGGGAGCAATCGATGAAATATCTGAGAAATATGCCATGCTGCGCTGTGTATATGGGAAGAGCTGAGGACGCTTGTGATAACAGCAACAACGGACCTGTTTCCACGGCAGAGGTGTTTATTAAAAAGGAACTCCCCTTGATGATTAAGAAATATGACCATCGTACATTTTACTGGACTATGCAGGTTAATAAGGACCTTTGCAGTAAAGAATCAGTGAACGGGAATATCGACGCTTGTATGGCTCAATCGCTAGGCTTGTGTTCTATAGCTGGAGAACCCTGTCTTTCCTATATTTCTTCATCATCTTTGTTAGATTTTGGACGCACTTTGGGAATACCTGTAAGTGAAATCCATGCAAAAATGAATTCTTTACGTTATATGGATTCGGTACTTTCGGTAAATAGTGTTTTTGCACAGAACATACAACAAATAAGCAAGTCTTATCCGAATCCTGGGAACATAGCATCGGCTCTTTATGAGACACAGCTTTATCAGGCATGTCAAATAAAACAGTATATCGAATCGTACCGCTTGAAAAATGAAAACTGTATAGGCTTTACAAATTGGAGAATTTACGACTCCACACCGGCAAGTTTAGGTAATAGTATCGATTTCTGGGGCCGGACAAAGCCCGCGTATTATTCGCTAAGGGATTCGTATGCGGCCAATACGTTGATAGCCCAGGCCGACGTGGATATGATTAATATTTACGCAATAAATGATGAATTGAAGGATCTTGATGCGATATTGCTATGTAAAATGATTGATTTTTACGGCAATACCTATTTTGTAAAACAAATTCCTGTTACGGTTATGGCAAATTCAAAAGCATTGCTTCTTTCGCTGAGCAAGAGTGATTTGTTAAAGGGTTTGTCATCGCGTAAAATAGCGTTATTACTGCAATTAAATCAACCGGGACGCACCAATGCCCAGAATATTCTCTATTTCGCAGAACCTAAATTTCTGGAATTACCCAAAACGAATATCAGGGTGGATATTAACCAGGTCAATCTCGGATACAACATCATTTTAAAAAGCAATGTATTTGTAAAAAGCCTGTATCTCGAGACAGACAGGCCCGAAGCACGTTTCTCCGACAATAATATAGATCTCTTGCCCGGAAAACGATATAAAATATTTGTTTCTTACCAAGGTTCGCACGATGAGCTGACAAAAAACCTTGTAATACATTCAATTAATAATTTACGATAGGTTTATGAGAGCTCTGTTTTTTATTGTTTTAAGCATCCTTCCATTCGTCCTTAACTCCTGCAAAAAGGAAGAAATCAGTTATGCCGAAATAGAAATTAATTCCAATTGGGAACTCCGTAGTAGCGATGATTCTATTCAAATGGAAGCAACGGTTCCAGGTACGCTCCTGGGCGATTTATTCAGGAATGAGGAAATTGAAAACCCATATATTGCCGATAATGTCAACACGCTTCAATGGATTGACCAAAAGGAATGGGTATACAGCACCACATTCGATGTTCCTAAAGCGGTACTCAGGATGAATAATGTGAGTCTGAGCATTGGCCAGATTAAAGGTACGGCCGATGTGGTCTTAAACGATTCGCTGCTGGGAACGATCCATGGGTACTTTGATGATCAGGTGTTTAAATGTAAAAATAAGCTGAAAGTAAGAGGAAATAAGCTTCTCATCAAATTCAAATCTGTATCCGAAACATCAGGGGCTTTAGCCAATGATACAACGGAAGACAAACTTCCCATTTCGCCTTTTCCTGCTGTATTTCAGGGAACCTCAGTAAGTCCGCAGATGCTCTCATGCGGAATATTCGAACCTGTTAAGCTGATTGCCTGGTCCGGGGCCAGGATCAGGAACGTGTTTGTGTATACCGACAGTATTAAAGCCTCGGAGGCCATTATTCAAATAAAAAGTGAGCTCGAATCGGTTAAAGAGGCCAATTACGAAGTAGAAATTTATGTAAATAACCAAAAAATAGACAAGGCTCAGGTTTTGAAGCTGAGAAAGGGAATTCAGAAATACCAGGTCCAGATATCCATTCCCAATCCTGAACTTTGGTGGTGCAATGGCATGGGGAAACCTGCTATATACGAACTTACATTTGTTTTGAAGCGTAATAAAAAGCTATTCGATGAGAAAAAGATAACTTTTGGAATCCGAAAAGTTGAATTCACCCAGTTGGGCGACTCTGTTTACAGTACTCCGCATCTTATTTTGAACGGTCAGCCGGTATTTATAAAAGGTGCCAATTATTTGCCTGTGAACTTGTATCAACTGGAACACAATACCGGAAATTACGAGCAACTTATAAGCAAAGCTGCTGCAGCGAACTTAAATCTGCTTCGTGTGTGGGGCGGTGGTGTTTACGAGAAAAAATTATTCTATGATTTGTGCGACAAATATGGCATCATGGTTTGGCAGGATATTGCTATTCCCGGTCAAGCGCAGATCATTGATAAATCAATGGTGCCAGTTTCAGTTATCCAAAATATCGAGGCTTTAAGAAATCATCCTTCTGTAGTGCTCTTTTATACTGCTATGGAACAGATGAATACACTTCCTCCATTGAGTTTAAAAAAGAATGATAGAGGCTTGGTCAAGGCCGACAGCTTGCTTGCTGAAATAATTAAAAGAAAATCGCCAAACATTCCCTATTGCTCTCAGCTACAAGCCTTGAATAGCGGATCTCGCATACAATCATTCTGGCCTGTTTGGTACAATTCAAGCACAATATCAACTTATAGCCAGCGAAAAAAAGGGATTGTAACTGAATTTGGCGTACAGTCTGTTCCTGATATCAAGACTGCACTAACCTTTGATTCGGATGATGACTTTGATTTGCGGTCTCCTGTTACGGATGCGCACCAATTTACCAATATAAACTGGATGGGTTCTCAACTGAACGGAAATCAGATGCTGGGGACTTACCTGCAAATGTACTATAACGATCCGGTAAATAGCGAAGCCTTGGTGTACTTGAGCCAGGTGTTTCAGTCCGAAGCGTTGAAGTTTGCCATTGCTAATTTCCGGGTAAATAAACCATCGTGCATGGGCAGTATTTTCTGGCATTTTAACGATTGCTGGCCCGCTATATCCTGGTCGGTGGTCGATTTCTATAACAGGAATAAGCCAGCGTATTATACGGTGCGTAAAGCGTATCAGAATATAGCTGTAGTACCTGAAAGAAATGGCGATATGGTGAAGCTATGGATTGTAAATGATTCACTGGCGGGTTTAAAAGGAAATCTGTCTTTTAAAATACTGGATTTTAATGGGGCTGAGTTATTCCAAAATACCCAGGAGGTAGATATTAAGGCGAATTCATCGTCGTTAGTTTACGAAAAATATGCCAGCGCAATGTTTCCGAATAAGATTTCGAATAAAGTGCTCATGTATGTTACGCTTTCTGTGCAAGGAAAAGTGATAGCCGATAATATCCTTTATTTTGTCGATCCCATGTTCCTGGATCTCCCGGAACCTGATATAAATATGCAGATAACAAATAAAAATAGCAGGTTCCAGGTCATTTTGAGAAGTTCAACATTAGTGAAAAACCTGGTGCTGTTTACAAGGGATAAGGAAAGCTTTTTCACCGATAATAATATTGATTTGTTGCCGGGTGTTACCTATACTATAACTGCCGATTATGATGGTACACAGACCGATTTCGAAAATGATTTGCAGATCATTTCTTTGGTTGACAGTTTTTAGAGCTATTTCTGCTTTATCTTTCAGGCGGTTGCATGTACTGGTTTGCAACAATCTTTTATTTTCCGTGTTTCGTTTCTATTATTTATATACTTTTGCAGGCTCATTTCCTTTACAAAAGGATATATTCAATTAATTAATAAGTAGTCAGTTAGATGATCACAGTAAATAATCTTAGTATACAGT
>DATALJ010000103.1:0-8005 GCA_036261135.1 Bacteroidales bacterium | reverse complement strand
AATCATCCGTTTCGCTAAACCTTACGAACTCATTGCTTTCCGTTCGGTATTGAGTGGCGAATTGGCCTGTACTACCGCCAAAACTCTCAACGATTGTCAGTTCATGAAAATGATTACCTTACAAAAGATTTACGAAAGTTTGCGTTTTAACCGGTTTGAAATTAAATTAGACCCAGCAATTCAGGAAAGGGCATTAAAACCTATTGTTCGTATGCTCGAATTATCCGAGAAATTAGGAATTAAATAATGCGTAAATTATTTCTGGTAAGTTTTTTATGTTTTACTATCCAACATTCGTTTTCGCAGACCGAAAATGGGTTAACTAAATTTTATTATCCCAATGGAAAGGTTTCGAGCGAAGGCAACATGTTGAATGGTAAGCCTGAAGGTTACTGGAAAACGTATTATGTTACCGGTGTATTGAAATCCGAAGGAAATCGTAAAAACTATAAACTGGATAGTTTGTGGATCTTTTATACGGAGACTGGCGATACACTTGAAAAGATAAATTACCTCATGGGTAAGAAGAATGGCTATTTTTATCGTTACGAGGTCGTAAATGAAAAGAATAGTGTACGGCGAACCTTTTTATCGTCCAGGGAACTTTTTGTGAACGATTCGAAAGAAGGAGCTGCTTTTTACTATTACCCCAATGGTGCTATCCGTCTTCAGTTAAATTACAAGGATAATAAACGCCATGGTACAGCTATGGAGTATAATAATAATGCTTTGCCTTTAACTATTTATGAATATTTTAACGATTATCTTGTCGAAAAGCAAAACATAAACAGGACAATAGACAATAAACAGGATGGAGTTTGGCGTACTTACTATCCTTCTGGAAAGCTTAAAACTGAAGAAGTATACAGTGTAGGTTTGCTCGAGGGTTATGTGAAGGAGTTTGATGAATCCGGAACTGTTGTTAATTCACAGTTGTACCAGGAGGGCAAATTGATTGATAAGGCTAAAACCGATTCGGTTGATTTTGATGAAGTAGTGACTAAATATCCTAATGGTAAGATTAAAACCAGTGCTTTTTATAAGGACAGCTTGATGATAGGTATTTATCGTGAATATGATACGGATGGAAATGTTGTTTTATCCCGAGTATACGATAATCAGGGACGCCTTCAAGGCCAAGGTATATTAAAGGACGATGGTTCCCGTGAAGGGCTTTGGAATTACTTTTATCCCGATGGTTCTGTTAAGTCAACCGGCGAATTCAAAAACAACCGCCAGAATGGTGAATGGAAGTTCTTTTTTAAAGAGGGTTCTAACGAACAAACTGGTAACTTTTCCAATGGTTTGTTAACAGGTAAGTGGATCTGGTTTTATAACAATAATAAGACACTTAAAATTGAGCATTTTACCAAAAGTAAATCAGACGGCGATTATTATGAATTCTCGGTTCAAGGTGATACCTTGGTAACTGGACATTATACCGATGGCCTAAAAAGCGGGTTGTGGAAAACCAAAGTAGGCGATATTACTGAAATAGGAACCTATGTTGATGATTTAAAGGAAGGGATATGGAAATCCTATTATTCTAACGGTAAATTATATTACGAAGGCAATTACATCAAAGGTTTTCCCGATGGTAAACATTCTTTTTATTATGACAATGGTGTACTTAATGAAGAACAGTTTTATGTAAATGGCTTCAGGGAAAAGGTTTGGAAAAAATATTACCCCGATGGTCGTCTTTTGTTAGCTGTTACATATAGTGGCGATTCAGAAGTGAAGATTAACGGTATAAAAATAGATAAAACAAAGAGGAGATAACATGGCCGAAGATTTTGAGATCAGAAATAACGAATTATCCGATAAAGATAAGGATTTCGAAAAGAAGGTTCGGCCAGCTGAGTTCGAAGACTTTTCGGGCCAGGAAAAGATTGTTGAAAACCTTCGAATATTTGTCAAGGCAGCCAAGCTACGCAATGAATCACTCGATCATGTGTTGTTACATGGTCCTCCCGGATTAGGTAAAACCACACTTTCGAGTATTATTGCCAACGAATTAGGCGTAAACCTTAAAGTTACATCGGGTCCTGTACTTGAAAAACCTGGTGATCTGGCAGGTATACTTACCAACCTCGATGAACACGATGTACTTTTTATTGATGAGATCCATCGGTTGAGCCCTGTAATAGAGGAGTACCTGTATTCAGCTATGGAGGACTTTGTTATTGATATTGTTCTCGATAAAGGCCCAAGTGCAAGGAGTATACAGCTTAAGCTTCATCCTTTTACCTTAATTGGGGCCACTACGCGTTCCGGTTTACTTACAAGTCCTTTGCGTGCTCGTTTTGGAATTAATTGCCATCTTGAATATTACAATGTATCTACATTGGAAAAGATCGTAAAACGTTCAGCCGAGATATTACAGATAAAAATTACCGAGGATGCTGCTTCTGAAATTGCCTCTCGAAGTCGTGGAACTCCCCGTATTTGCAATGCCTTACTGCGTCGTGTACGAGATTTTGCACAGGTGGTAGGGAAGGGCTATATAGACCTAGAAATTTCGAAGTACGCGTTAAATGCCCTAAATATCGATAGAAATGGATTGGACGAGATGGATAATAAAATCCTCCGTACCATCGTAGAAAAGTTCAAGGGCGGCCCCGTAGGCCTTAATACAATTGCCACAGCAATAGGGGAGGATCCTGGCACCATCGAAGAAGTATACGAACCTTTCTTAATTAAGGAAGGCTACATGAAACGCACACCCCGTGGCCGGGAGGTAACCGAAATAACGTATAAGAACCTTGGAATTTTGAGGGATTTGGATCAGGGATTGTTGTTTTAGTAACGCATTAAAGCCAGCTTGTCATTCCGGCGAAGGCCGGAATCCTTTGTGGTTTGGTAGACATTATATGAGATTTATCGCTTTAGGCTTCGTAGTTAGGGGATTGCTTTCAGCGAGGGCGTTGCCGTTCCGGCCTTCGCCGGAATGACGGGTTGTGCCTTAAGTCCCCTTCAGGGGATTTATGGGTTGTTACATAAAATTCGCAATCTTCCTTAGCAAATTGTAATTCAATATCTTAATCTTTCTGCCATTAATTTCAATCAGCTTATCTGCTTTAAATTCCGATAAAAGCCTGATTACGGATTCTGTGGCTGTACCAACGATATTGGCGAGTTCTTCGCGTGTAAGCGATATCTGAAGAGCGTTTTCATTATCGAGCCCAAAGTCTTCCTTTAAGTGAACAAGAATTTCTGCAAGCCTTTCACGTACTGTCTTCTGAGCAATATCAGTAATGTATTCGTTGGCTTCACCCAATTCACGACATGCCAGTTGAAGCAGCTCCAGCGAAAACTGGCCATTCGTTTTTACCAGGTGAAATAAGGTTTCTTGTGGAATATAGCTGAGCACACAATCGTCGAGAGTTTTGGCGGTAGTACAGGCCAATTCGCCACTCAATACCGAACGGAAAGCAATGAGTTCGTAAGGTTTAGCGAAACGGATGATTTGTTCTTTGCCATCAATGCCTGTTTTGAAGATTTTCAGGATACCTTTCAGCACAATATAAGAGCCGGCAATACGGTTTCCTTCGTGGTATATATAAGTTCCTTTTTTATAAAAGCTAACTGTTTTATCGTCGTTGATACGATCGAGTTCTTCGGGGGTCAAATGTTTAAAAAGTGGGCTTAACGCAATATTTTCGTCTTCAATATTTGGATGCAAATGATGCTGTTTCATATTTAAATTGAAATATTTATATTTATAGATAATTGAACAATTGTGAACCTTTTTAGTTCTCAAATTATTAGCTAAAGATATTTAAAAAAAATCAATTCATGGAACATTTGGTTAACGTAACTTGGAAAAATAATATGAGCTTTGATGCTCATATTGGGGAGCACACTATTTGTGTGGATGCATCAGCTGATAATGGTGGAAATGACGAAGGCCCAAGACCTAAGGCCTTGATGATGGCTGCATTGGCAGGTTGTACCGGAATGGATGTTGTTTCTATTCTGAAAAAGATGCAGGTAGAAGTTAGTTATTTTAACTTAAGAATTGAAGGTGTTACCCGTGATGAGCATCCCAAAAAGTTTTTGTCGATGAAAGTGATTTACGAGTTTAAAGGCCCTAACCTCGTGTATGAAAAATTGGAAAAAGCAGTAAATCTGTCGGTTGATAAGTATTGTGGTGTGAGTGCCAACTACCGCGATTCTATGGAAGTTACTCACGAAATCAAGATTTTATCTTAGAAGTGGTTTGTCATTTACTCAAACTCTAGACAAACGTTGTCATTCCGGCGAAGGCCGGAACGGCAACGCCCTCGCTGAAAGCAATCCCTTAACTACGAAGTCGAATATTTTCATATAAGGCCTACGAAACTGATGGGGATTCCGGCCTTCGCGGGAATGACAGGTATTTAATTTTCTTCGTGTATTCTTTGTGTCTTTGAGTCTTAGTGGCATTTAGTTTTATAAACTCGAACTAAACTGTTTCAAAAACCGTACATCATTCTCCGAATACATACGAATATCCTTGATATTGTACTTAAGGAGCGCTATTCTTTCAATACCCATACCGAACGCATAGCCTGAATATACTTTAGAATCGATGCCACATAAGTCCAGAACATTGGGATCTACCATTCCACAGCCTAATACTTCCAACCAACCAGTGTATTTACAAAGGTTACAACCTTTTCCTTTACATGTACACGATACGTCCATTTCGGCAGATGGCTCTGTAAATGGGAAGTAGGAGGGACGTAAACGGATTTGCGACTCTGTTCCAAACAGTTCCTTCGCAAAGAACAGTAAGGTTTGTTTCAGGTCAACAAACGAAACGTTTTTGTCGATATACAATCCCTCCAGCTGGTGGAAAAAGCAATGTGAACGCGCTGAAATGGCTTCGTTACGGTACACACGTCCCGGCATAATGGAACGAATAGGAGGTTTTGTATTTTCCATTACACGCACCTGAACCGAAGAGGTATGTGTACGCAACACAACATCAGGGTTCTTTTCTACAAAGAAGGTATCCTGCATTTCGCGGGCCGGGTGACCTTCTGCAAAGTTGAGCGCCGAAAAGTTGTGCCAGTCGTCTTCAATTTCAGGACCTTCTGCTATGGTGAATCCTAGTTTGATGAATATCTGGTTAATCTCATTCTTTATTAAGGATATAGGATGACGTGAACCGATTTGCATCGAATCGCCGGGCATCGACAAATCAATCTTGATCTGCGTGTCCTGTTGGTCTTCCATACCTTCTTTAGCAGCGTTGAATTTATCCTGGATGGCGTTTTTAGCATCATTCAGTTTGGCGCCAACACCACGTTTCTGATCATTCGGTAATTCCTTAAATGCATCAAATAGTTGATTAAGTAAACCTTTCTTACTTAAGTATTTTAAACGAAAAATTTCAAGCTTTTCGGGAGTGTTTATTTCTTCCGCTTTTACTTCTGTCAACAGATGTTCAATTTTGTCAATCATGGTATTACTCCTTTATTTCGATAGAAAATTTAATATCTTGTAGGGGACGGTCGGCGTCTCCTGTTTGTACTGCTGCAATTTTATCAACTACATCCATTCCATTGGTTACTTCGCCAAAAACCGTGTAGTTCATATCCAGGTGCGGTGCGCCACCTTCTGTAACATAGGTTTTTATTTGCTCTGGAGTATAGTGAAATGGCGATGTTTCATAAAGTTTTTTGGCCTTTTCTTTCGCAATGGTTTGAACTTTCACGTAATCGATAATGGTATCTTTTGTAAAGTACTTGGCTTCTTCTTCTTTGTAGAATTTGTAAACGTTCTTTTTGTATATCGATTTGTTGATGTAGTTTTCAACTTGTTTTAGCTTGTCTTCGGTATATTTTTCGCCTTGTACAATGTAAAATTCTGTTGCCGACGATTCCTGGTTTGGGTTTACATCATCGCCCATACGTGCAGCAGCCAGTGCACCCCGTTTATGAACATACTTACTGTTTATTTCAGCTGGTATGGTATAGTTGTAAGTACCCTGGGTTAAGCTATTGGTTATATTCTCAGGCAACGATTCGTTTCCTCCCTGTATCATGAAGTCTTTAATTACCCTGTGGAAGATCCTTTCATTATAGAAGCCGGATTTAATAAGCTTTATAAAGTTGTCCCTGTGCTTTGGTGTTTCATTGTAAAGCTTCATAGTGATGTTGCCCAGGTCGGTTTTTACAATCACAACGGTTTCTTTCGGCTGACTTTTGCACGATAAAAAAAGAAATGTGCTTACAATGGCGAATATATTGGTAACTTTGTGTAGCATAAAAATTTATTATGATTACTGTAGCAATTAGTGGATCGTCCGGCTTTCTCGGGACCCAGCTTTGTAATTTTTTAAACTACAAATATAATATTATTAAGCTAAAACGCAGTGATTATTCTCTTGCTCCCGATAAACTTGCAATGGTTTTAAAGGGTTCCGATTATGTTATTAACCTCGCTGGAGCGCCTATTTTTGGTTTGTGGACCAAAAAGTACCGGAATACCATTTTGCAAAGTCGTATAGAAACTACCCGCAACCTGGTTCGTGCAATTGCATTAATGGAGCAGAAACCTAAACTTTTCATTTCTGCTTCGGGCGCAAATATTTATGATGATACGCATGTACATACTGAAGAATCTTCTGCATTTGCTCATGATTACCTTGCCGATGTTTGCAAGCAATGGGAGAGGGAAGCCGTTAATTCGTCTGTACCTATTGCAATCATTCGAACAAGCTTGGTACTTGGAAATTCTGGTGGGTTGTTTAAGGCTTTAAATCTGACTTTGCCTTTTCGTTTTATTATGAAATTTGGCTCTGGCAAGCAGTATTTTCCATTTTTGCATGTCAGTGATTATGTTTCGGCTATCGAATTTATTATGGATAAGGAATTGTCAGGTGTTTTCAACATGGTATCGCCTGAAGCAACCACGTATCAGTCTTTTTATAATACGATGAAAGCTTTCTGCAGGCCTTTGTTTATAATACCTGTTCCTTCTTTCTTGTTAAAGTTATTACCCGGAGGCCAGTCTGTGATATTTCTTAAAGGCCAGCACGTTGTACCAAAACGATTGCTAAATGAGGGGTTTGAGTTCAGATATCCATCACTTGAAGCTTCTATTCATAGTCTTCGAGCCAAATCCTGATTATATTTAATATTCCCCTTAAGGAATATTCGTTACCTAATCCCGTTTTTAATATATTTGGGAAACGGGATTACCTGTATTTTCATCTATGATGGTTGGTAATACTGATGTTCATTAATTATTTATTTTTTCTATGACCAAAGTAAACATTGTAAACAAGTCGAAACACCCACTTCCAGCGTACGGAACAGCTTTATCCGCCGGTATGGACCTTCGTGCCAATATTGATCAGGAAATCGTTTTGCATCCTGGCGAACGTCGTTTGGTTCCAACTGGATTATTCATTGCATTACCTGTTGGTTACGAAGCTCAGATTCGTCCGCGTAGTGGATTGGCGCTTAAGCACGGCATTTCGCTTGTGAATACCCCCGGAACAATTGACGCAGATTACCGTGGCGAAATCGGTATTATCATGATTAATCACTCACAGGAGCCTTTTGTTATAAAGGATGGCGAACGAATATGCCAAATGGTGATTAGCAAATACGAAACCATTGCCTGGGAGGACTGCGAGTCGCTCGATGAAACAGAAAGAGGAGCCGGAGGATTCGGACATACAGGAAAACATTGATAATTATGAAACCCACATGGTTTTTAGTTGCATATACTGTCAGAAATACCGTAAGTGGGTTTCATTTATGTCTTCATGAGCTTTTCCATCGTTTTAGTATTTTTGTTTTTGCTGGTATTCTTTTATGTGCATGTGGAAGTATCAAGCCTACTTTATCTGGTACCGTATCTAGTCCGCAGGATACCTCAGAGAATCCTGAATATAACTATTCCTTCGCCGAAGCTACCAAATTGAAACTACTTGGGAATTCGGTGAAAGCAATTCCTTTCTTTTTCAGGTGTATATCCCTGAAGCCTCAAAATGCTGCCTCTTATT
>DATALJ010000300.1:0-3674 GCA_036261135.1 Bacteroidales bacterium | reverse complement strand
TCCTGCCACACCAATTGTTTTATCTGATGAAAAGAAAGATGCCCAAAAACAAGCGGTTACAACCCAAAACGACAATACCATTAATAAGCAAGATACAGCAACATTAACCACGAAGGATACCACTACCGCAAAAGCATCGGTAAAAGAAGAAATAACGGTTACAAATAAAGCCGAAGACCCTGAATCTCCCTGGGGATTTTTGTTTTATGCATTTTTCTGGGGATTGGCCGGTGTGCTTACTCCTTGCGTTTATCCCATGATTCCAATGACTGTAAGCTTTTTCATGCGTGGAGAGGAGAAACGTTCCAAAGGCATTATCCGAGGGATTGTTTTCGGTTTATCCATTGTAGTAGTTTATACGTTAATTGGGGTATTGGTGTCGCTATCTATTCTTAATCCCAACATCGGAAATACGTTGAGCACACATTGGCTTGCAAACCTCATATTCTTTCTGCTTTTTCTTGTGTTTGCGGCTTCATTTCTCGGAATGTTCGAGATTATCCTACCCAGCTCGCTGGTAAATAACATTGATAAGCAGGCAGAGAAGGGAGGCTTTATGGGAGCTTTCTTTATGGCACTCACGTTGGTGATTGTGTCGTTCTCGTGTACCGGGCCAATTGTGGGCAAGATATTGATTGAATCCTCCAAAGGACTGTCGATAAAACCCATTGCCGGTATGCTGGGTTATTCCCTGGCATTTGCCTTGCCGTTTACTTTCTTTGCGCTTTTCCCTTCGCTTCTGAAAACATTACCAAAATCAGGAGGCTGGCTAAACTCAGTTAAAGTAGTGCTTGGATTCATTGTGCTGGCTTTCAGCTTATCATTTGTGGCTAATATCGATCAAAACTATCACCTTGGATTATTATCGCGGAACTTGTTCATCATTATCTGGGAGGTACTAGCCGTGTTGTTGGGCTTTTACCTGTTGGGAAAGATCAAATTCTCACACGACAGCGATGTTCTATACCTGGGTGTTCCCCGATTCTTAATGGTGGTGGCCATCTTCTCTTTTTCGTTGTACCTTTTCACAGGTTTGTTAGGAGCTCCACTGAAACCGCTTAGCTGGATATTGCCTCCACAGGAGAACAATACCATGTTGGTTTCGCAACAATCAACTACCAACAATCCTGCATTATGCGACACACCGAAATATGCCGATTTTCTAAGCATGTCCAATGGATTGACAGGCTATTTCGACTACACACAGGGGCTAGCATGCGCTAAACAGATGAATAAACCTGTGTTGCTTGACTTTAAAGGACATTCGTGCAAGAACTGTAAGATTATGGAGGCCGATGTATGGTCTGACCCGCGGGTATTGGACCGATTACGTAAGGATTTTATCATTGTAGGCTTGTACACCGACGATAAATTCCAGCTTCCCGAAAACGAATGGGTGCGAAAGCCCAATGGTAAACTGCTGAAGCGAATGGATGAAAAGAACCAGGACTTACAAATAACCAAATTCAATAGCAATGCGCTTCCACTTTACGCCATTGTGGATGCAGACGGTAAGGTGCTTGGCAACCCCATCGAGTTTACCAAAGATGTTGAGGCTTTCGTAAGGTTTCTGGACGAAGGCAAGGCTGCATTTGAGAAAAAGTAATTATTTCTTCGGCACCTGCCTGTCTAAAAACGACTGCCCCGCTTTGTTCCAGGAATCAATGAGTGTGTTGTTTTTCTGAGATATTTCTGTTATAACCCTGTTGTATTCTGCTATTCCACGGTTGTAATCGGCAAGGGCTTTGTTGTATTGGTCTACGTCGGATTTGGTTCGCTCCATCTCCGATTTGGTTTCAAATGCCGACTTGGTTTTTTCGTACGTCTCCTTTTTCAGGTAAAAGTTAATGAGAATGGGAATTTTAACCGAAGTTTCCTGTTTGTAAAAATCCAACACCTGCTTTAATGACATTTTCAGCGAATTGTCACCCCCAAATCCCTTAATGGTATCAAGCTTTTTAAGTCCTTCGGTAGCATACTTGAGCAGCGAATTCCGGTTTTGCTCCGACGAGTTAACGTCGTTCTTTTGCAATGCTTCGGCCAGGTAAAAATCCTGCTTAAAGCTCTTAAAGAAGATCAGGTAAAGTCTATTATAATGATTGTAGGCCTTGTTTGCCTTTTCGAGCTTATTATCGAGCTTGTCCTTACCGGCAGCAATTTTAATGTTGTGTTTTTTAATAAAGCTTTGCTGTTCGGTTTCTAATCGCACGCCAGCCTTGTTGAGCTTTTCATTTGCCATTTCCTGCGCCAGGATGTACGCTTCCATCAGGTCGTACGATTGTTCGGCCACCTCTTCCATGTTCACAATTTTGGCATAATCGTAATTCAACACATCGTAACTTAGCTTTAAATACGATACAGTAGAGTCACGGAGGTTATTATCGCCTTCAAAATCGGGCATTTGGGCTATGCTTTGCTGTACTTTCTTTGTAGTACTTAGTAAATCCTTACGCCTGTTTTCGATTTTTCTTGCGCTACGGCTATGTGCTGACGTACTGGTATAATCCCACATGTCCTCCATTACCTTTCGGTATTGTTTCCCCATGTATTCGAGGTATGCACCGGCATTGTCGAACTTCTGGCCATAACTGGTACTGCTGTAAAGCAAGCCGAGTATAAGCCAAGTAAGTAGATAAGTTCTGGGTTTGTTCGTTGTTCTCATGTTAGGGCTGTTTATAGTTAATTAAATCGTTGATGATACGGTATGTTTCCTCAATGTAGATATCGTTTTGCAGGTTTTTAAGAAGCAAATCGTTAACCTCTTTTTTGTAATCGCTAAGGTTGATAAGTAATCGGTCGAACTTAACATTTGCTACATTAAATGCGGTGGAGGGTTTCACTATTTCTTTTTCCAGTATCTGCAATGCATCAAAGATCCCGGCTTCTTTTTTTCTGAATAGTTCTATGTTTAGCGGAATAGCTTTAAGGTGCGTCATCGCGGATTTCAATGAATCCAGTGTAGAGGTAATCTTTTTGAACCGCTCGTCTGCATCTAACCGTACTTTGCTTTTTTCAGCCAGTGATTTTACAGGCAATTCTGGTAATGGAGTGTATCTCGCTTTTCGGTTTACAGAATCTGATGGGAGGGCATACGGTTGGCTAGATTCCTGATATGAAGATCCGTCAAAATACGAAGGTAAGAGAACATCCGGCGTAACTCCCTTCCGTTGGTAGCTGATACCATTAAGCCTGTAAAATTTGCTTACCGTTATTTTAACGAATCCGTTGTCCTCATTGTTCTTTTCGCCAGATTCCATGGATGAAGGCAGAGTATCCAGCGGTATAATGGTTTGCCCGGTGGCTTTCCCAAAGGTAGGGCTACCTACAATTAAGGCACGGTGATAATCCTGGAGGGAGGCCGCCATGATTTCGGATGCTGATGCACTAAAGCCATTCACCATAAGCACAAGAGGTCCGTCGTAAACGGTTCCCAGACTCAGGTCTCTCAATGTTGTAAGTTTTTTGTCCCTTTCGCTTAGTATGCACAACGGGCCTGCATCAACAAAGGTGCCAGCAAGAGCAAGCGCTTCATTCATGGCGCCACCACCGTTATTCCGCAGGTCAATAATGATTCCCTGGATGTTTTCCTGCTTAAGTTTGATGATCTCCTTAGCTACATCATTGGCGCAGCCTGTCGGATCCTGGTTTTCCCACTCCGTATAAAAGCCAGGGAG
>DATALJ010000284.1:0-3466 GCA_036261135.1 Bacteroidales bacterium | reverse complement strand
GCCCGCTCCAGCCATGAATGATAAAGGCGAATATGAACCAACCACTTCGGCTAGAATGATTCGCGTTTACACAGGTATCGATGTAAGACTAATGTTCGCACGTACACAGGTTGCCATGGGTGCAATGTTGCCCAATGAGGCTGTTGCTGCTATGGCTGCTACTCAAACGGAGAGTAAATAGGCATGATGAGAGTATATCTCCGGCTGCCATCATTTATTTTCATCCTGAAACAGCCGAAGTTTAGCGTAGAAGTCATCGAACATTAGTCTTACATCGATACCTGTGTAAACGCGAATCATTCTAGCCGAAGTGGTTGGTTCATATTCGCCTTTATCATTCATGGCTGGAGCGGGCTTCAAGATATAACCGCTGGAAGATGGGTCGGCATTAAATCCCGATTTTAGTGCAGTAAGCATTACCATCGGACTATCGCCCATGTCGTAAACCTCTCCGATAGAGAAATTGTGTTTCACAGCCAATCGCATTACAAATTCTATTTTATTGGTAAGGTATTCGCCCAAAGCTCCTTGAGGTTTTACTTTAGTAAGAAGCTCTGCATACGATACCAATGCCTGTCGGTAAGTATTTCTGGGTACTTGCCATATTGGAATGTCGGAACGGTTAAATATTACTTGGGCTGCTTTTATATCAATACCTGTATTGTACTCAGACGAGGGATTTCCGGGAGGTGGAACGGCTAAATCTGGGTACTCAGGGCCGCCAATCCATATCAATGTTAGACGCTTGGCAATGAGTGGCTCTATAAGGTAGGCACTGGCAATGTCGGTCAGGCCTGCTCCGCATAATACATACAACGGTAATTGGGTGTCTTCGCGCATGGCTTCTTTAATGATAGCCATGGTCCCGGCTGAGACTTGCGGCGTTTTTAAGTCAACCAAGCCTGCATTGGCTCCTTCATGTACAGGAAACTTATGTTCCAGGTCCATAACCTTAAGGAGTGCGTTTGCCTCGTTGCACGCACTACTTGCTGTTGTTGGTTCTTCGAAAAAGCCTTTGATAAACGACCCGATAATTCCTCGTATTTCAGTGGAAGGAGAGAGGATTTGATGCGCCAAATGGAACAATCCATCGGGATCACCTCCAAAATCGTTATCAATAATCACGCGAATACGGGGTTTGAGGATATCTTCATTGGTCGATTGCTGCACTTGGGCATGAAGAGTTGCAAATAGGCCAATGGTTAACAGAAGTGATATCGTAATTTTCTTCATCCTATCATACTCATTTCCATACAATTTCCCGTCCGAACGGGGTTAATGCTAATCCGGCCAATTTAAAATGCTGCATGGCAAAGGGAATGCCAACAATGGTAATAAACAGCAGAAGCCCAAATGCAACATGTGATAGGCTTATCCATATTCCCCCAATCAGAATCCAAATGATATTCATGATGGTAGATAAACAACCGCTTGCGGACTCTTTGTAGCGTGCTTCCCTTCCAAATGGCCAAAGAGCCAGACCGGCAAGCTTAAGCGTTTGCAAACCAAAAGGAATCCCAATAATGGTAACAATAAGCAATATGCTCGAAACGAAGTATTCAACGGCAATGAGAATTCCGCCAAATAGCAACCATATAATATTTCCTAAAATTTTCATGTTTGGATTAATGATTAGCTTAATTGTGTTAAATATACGAAAGAAAAACTACCAAAAGAAGAGAAAGATTATGTTCGGTCATCTTGGTGCTTTCTCAGTAATTATGCCACTTTCGACGATATTTCTATAAATACTGTTTAAATAATACCAGCATTGATAAAAATTATTCCCCATGCCGTTTTTTTTTCGTTCATTTGTGTCTATTGTTTAACCTAAACTTAAGAAAAATAGAAATGGGTAGAGTATTGATTATCGGGGCCGGAGGCGTGGGGACGGTTGTTGCTCACAAAGTAGCCCAGGTTACAGATGTTTTCTTCGACATTATGCTTGCAAGCCGCACCAAATCGAAATGCGACGCCATAGCTGCTGCTATAGGCGGCAATCGCATTAAAACGGCTCAGGTTGATGCAGAAAATGTGCCCGAATTGGTACAGTTAATTAAGAGCTATCAGCCCGATCTGGTTATAAACGTGGCTTTGCCATACCAGGATCTTCCAATTATGGATGCCTGCCTCGAAGCTGGCGTTAGCTACCTCGACACGGCTAATTATGAACCTAAGGAAGAAGCTAAGTTCGAGTATTCATGGCAATGGGCATATCAGGAAAAGTTCAAAAGCAAAGGGCTTACTGCCATTTTGGGCTGCGGTTTCGACCCGGGCGTTACCAGTGTGTATACTGCGTATGCTGCCAAACACCATTTCGATGAAATCCAATACCTCGACATAGTAGATTGTAACGCAGGCGATCATGGTAAAGCTTTTGCTACCAACTTTAATCCTGAAATCAACATTCGCGAGGTTACCCAAAAAGGTAAATACTGGGAAAACGGCAAATGGGTTGAAACGCAACCGCACGAAATACATAAACCTTTGAATTACCCGGAAATTGGGCCTAAGGAATCGTACGTAATATACCACGAAGAATTGGAATCGCTGGTTAAGAATTACCCAACCCTGAAACGTGCGCGTTTCTGGATGACTTTCGGTCAGGAATATCTCACACACCTTCGTGTAATCCAAAACATCGGCATGGCTCGTATCGATCCTGTCATGTACAATGGCGTAGAGATCGTTCCCATTCAGTTCCTGAAAGCCGTATTGCCTAATCCGGGCGATCTGGGTGAAAACTACAAAGGTTGGACTTCAATCGGTTGCCGTATCAAAGGATTGAAAGATGGTAAGGAGAAAACCTATTACGTATATAACAATTGTAACCACGAAGCAGCCTATAAGGAAACAGGTACGCAGGCTGTAAGTTATACTACCGGTGTGCCAGCCATGATTGGTGCTATGATGTACCTTAAAGGCCTCTGGAAAAAACCAGGCGTGTTTAACGTAGAAGAGTTCGATCCGGATCCTTTCATGGATGCGCTCAACAAACATGGCTTGCCATGGAATGAACTACATAACGTAGACCTGGAATTATAAAAATAGTACCAAGTACTAAGTACTGAGTATCAAGTCAGCTTGCATTTGATCTCAGTACTTTTTACTTAGTACTCAGTACTAAAATATGGACATTCAACAACTAAACAATAAATTCGCCATTCCCGGCCATATAGAGTTTGGCGCAGGACAGGGCAACTTCACCATAGCTAGGATTGCCAATGCAAACGCTACGGCTATTATATCCTTATATGGTGCTCACGTGCAAAGCTACATTCCCAAAGGACAGAAAGAGGTATTGTGGATGAGCCCGCAATCTGCATTTACAGAAGGTAAGGCGATACGGGGAGGCATTCCTGTGTGTTTTCCATGGTTTGGTCCGCATGCAACCGATACCCAAAAGCCGATGCACGGTTTTGCACGTTTAAGTAAATGGGGAATTTACTGATCTAAGTTATAATTT
>DATALJ010000282.1:0-5774 GCA_036261135.1 Bacteroidales bacterium | reverse complement strand
GCCTAGTGAGTTTATTGATGTTGTAAACAAAAAAACTTAATGAGATATAGACTGTTTTGCAGAATAGTAGGTCTCCAAGTTGTATTCATAAAATTTCTAAATTGTTACTGATTTTAGTATTGGACTTATCGTCACGCCATGACTAACCCAAACATTCTCCCCCAAATCGCCAAAGCCATCCGCGAGGGTAAATACCTTAACATTACCTACAAAAACAAAAATGATGAGGTTACCCGGTTTTGGATAAGTATACTGGACATTAATGCCAACGATGAGCTACGGGTGAATATGTTCAACGCTACCATAGGCGAGCAGGTGCTGGATGCCAAGATTTATATTTCGCGTATACTATCGGCCGAAATACTGAAGTTTTCGCACTACCCCGTTTCCGATGCACTGATACGAAAGATTGACGAAGACGAGAGCTTGCAGCAATACGATTTCGACCGGTTCAACAACAACATACTGAACTATTACCTCGAATGCTACAAAGCAAACAACGATCCGTTCCTGCACCGGCAGCATTTAATCCCTAACCTCGATTTGTCCGGGTTTGCTACCCAAAACCCGTATAAGCTGTCGCAGGAGCAGCAACAACATATCCTGAAAGAAATTTACAACAACGATTACAGCACCTTTTGCGATTACGAACTGGCTTTATGCGAATTCTCCATCGATTTGCAATCCCGTGGGAAGTTTGTGGTTGCTTACCGCACGTTAACGTTCGATCCCGTTGCGCAAACCCTTCAATTGGGTGTCAAAACATGTTTTAATGCCAATTTCTATATCCAGGGCGTTAAGTATGCCTTGTCGTATTACATCAACATAAGCCCTGCCGATTTCGAAACGATGTACCTTAACGACAAATTGGGTACCGTGGAATTATTGAGCGGCAATTTCCGGTCGGGCGAATTACCCAATACCCGCTCGGAAGTTGTAGTCCTGGGGTTTTCGCAAATCGACATAGCCGGTATTTACGACCAGATACATACCGAACACGAAAAGGAAGATTTGCAGGTTCCGCTAAAAGCCTTCTTCCAGAACTTGTCGCTGCTCGACCGCAAGAACCGGAAAGAACCCCACATTGTGCTTTACGACAATAATGTAAATATCGACCAGCTCCGTACCATTTACAATTCGTTAAAATATCCGGTTACATATGTTCAGGGCCCTCCGGGAACCGGAAAAACGCAAACCATCCTCAATATTGTGGTCAATTGTTTGATGAACAACAAAACGTTACTCATTGCTTCGAACAACAATGTTCCCATTGATGGCATAAACAACAAACTATATGTGGGGACATACAATAGCAAGCCCATTTTATTTCCCGTCATCCGGCTGGGAAACAAAAAATACACCGCCGAGGCCTTACAAAAGATCAAAGAACTGTACGCGTTCGAAACAAAGGATGTTCCCAAAGAAGAACTTTTGTTCAGTTTGAAAGAAAAGTCGAACGAACGCAACAAACGGTTGCTCGAAAAATTGGACAATTATGAGCGAAGAATTGATTTAGCGCAAAACCTTGAATTCGTAAACGGGTTACTGGTAAAAGGCAGTTACTGGTTGCTCGAGCAGGAAAAAAAGAAACTCGAAGACGCGTTGCGTCAGATTCCCGAAACCACCGACGACAATGTGAAAGGGATATTTGAGGTGATAAAGGGCAACCACCAGTTGCTGCAATACTTTTACTTCGAGAGTTTACGGTACATCAAACGGTTAAAAACCAAAGAATACAGCGATCTGGTTGAAATCGTGCACATCGCCGACGAAGAAGAGCAGGTAAAAGCATTCAACAAGTGGCTGGCCGACGATGCAAACATGGAACGGTTCACGAAAGTTTTCCCGGTTATTCTCACCACCAATCTGTCGAGCCGCAAACTGGGGCAGCAATTCAAATTCGATATATTAACCATCGACGAAGCCGGCCAGTGCGACGTTGCTACCAGCTTAATCCCTATTTCGAAATGCAGGAACATGGTGCTCATTGGCGACACCAACCAGCTAAAACCCATCGTTGTTTTTGAAGAAAGCACCAACCAACGGTTAATGAAACAATACGGCATTGATGCGGTGTACGACTATTTCAACAACTCCATACTTTCGGTATATAAACAAATCGACAACATTTCGCGCGATATTTTATTGAGCTATCATTACCGGTGCGGCAAAAAGATTATCGATTACTCCAACATGCGGTTTTACGACAACAAGCTAAACCTTACCGCCATCCAAAGCCTGGGCGAGGTAAAGCTAATCAGTGTAAACAACGTCAACCACAAGAACAAAAACTCCCAGCTCGAAGAAGCCATTGAAATTGTAAACTACATACGCAGCAATGCATTGTCGGATGTATTTATTATTACTCCTTTCCGCAACCAGGAAGCGGTGATCAACCATTATTTAAAAGAAGCCAAAGAAAAGGGAGAAATAGACGCATCGGTAAGCTGCGGAACCATTCATAAGGTGCAGGGGCAGGAAAATAAAACGATCATTCTGTCTACAGCCATTTCGAGGCAAACCGGGCAGAAAACGTACGACTGGATTAAGGACAACAGCCAACTGATCAATGTTGCCGTTACCCGCGCCAAAGAAAACCTTATTGTTGTGGTCGACAAAGCGGCCATCGATATACTGTCGCGCAAAGACGACGATTTGTATGCATTGATTGATTACGTGGCGAAAAACGGGACCATACAGGTTTCGCAAAGCACCGTTAATAAACTCACCGTGGGGCTCTCCAACAATTCGGTGTTCGAAGACGAGTTTTACACCACCATGAGCCATTATTGCACCACCCAAGGCAGTCGGTTCAGCAGAAATGTAAAAGTGGTTAACCTATTCCCCGAAGAAAGAAATAACGTGCTGGTAAATAAAAAAGAATTCGACGGCGTGCTGTACCAGGGCAATATTCCCAAAGTAGTATTCGAAGTAAACGGAGGCGAGCATGCTACAAAGAGCAGCCGCATAAAATCCGATAAATTGAAAATGCAACTGTTGAACGCCAAAAACATCCGGCTGCTTGTAATCCCTAACCAATATGTAAAACATTACGAATTCATCCGCGAACTCATTCTCAAGTTCAAAGGCGATGTGTACCAGAAAACGTTGTTTGATGGATATGAGGTGTAGGGATAACGATAAAACAAGAAAATGATTATTTTAGTAACAAATTGAACCATTATGAATCATAAACATACCGATGAACAGATATCCCAGCTATGCATGTTTATGCGGGTGTCGGATGTTTAAAAAAAGACTCAATAACAAATACAAAATGGTTAAAAAGAAAATTTTAATAATCTTATTTATAGGCTTGATACTTGTTCATTGCAAAAAAGAATCCAACGATGTTGATTATATAGAAATAACCAATGTATCGCCAATAAGCGGATTAGTTGACAATCAATTGACAAACTTTACCATTAAAGGACAATATAATCTTTCATCCCATTCAACAGGTATCTTAATGATAGGGTTTAATAATGGGAATGATGTAAAAGCATGTTTTATGATTAGTGCGCAAGAGAAAATTATCAATAAAGGAAAAGGATTTTTCGAATTTAATGTGTCCGCATTAGTTAAAGATTGGAAAACAGAAGGTGATTTTATTGTTTACATCAATATTTCACCCAATCCACATGAGTCATCCTGGAAACCGTATATTTCTAAAACGTATACAATTATTTCTAAATCAAATTAACACCAGCTATCGCGTATGTAACGCGTGCTTTACTTAACCGTCGTTTGTAACAAATGGATTCCCACGGAATAACGACATTTGAAGGGGAAACAGAAATCTTGCGGTAAACCTATTACACAACATACAAAATTTTCGTGCTAACTTTTTGGATGTTAGCGATGTTTTTATACTTTTGATATAGGGAATTGTCTAACGGGATTGGGTGTTGTAGGGAAGAATGAGTTTGGATACAAAACAAAACCAGACCAAACCAATGAAATACTTAATAATAGGGTTACTATTTTTTTCAACCGCTGCTTTTGCACAAGAAGAAGTGGATATTCCTGATTATAATACGGAGATACAGGAGAATTATCCGGTTTGGGTGCCGGGTAAGGTGCTAGGAGTACCCGTTCGGACGGACAATAATGTTAGAATTCGGATTGTAAATGAATAATTACGCCATGCAACACTTTACACTAACACCATACCTCAAAGGATCTATTTAAGCACGTAAGTTTAAAATTTTAAAAATATGAGATGTTTTAAGAAATTTTACATTATTCTTTCAATTGGACTTATATTCTCAGCCTGCGAAAAGGATGACAATAATCCTGAGGTTAAAAAAGAAGAGTTAAGAACACATACAACATTAATAATTAATAATTATCACCAGTATTATGGGCATCCATCTTATAATGAAAATGCAATTTTTGAGGTATATAACAATTTGAATTCTTTTGAAGATTATTTTGCGGCACCATTACCATGGGAAAAAAGGGAGTTTAATTCTAACCTGCCAGATTCCTTATTAGATGATAACTTAGAGTCGTTGGATGGTTACACTCGGGAAACCTTTAAATACGATAGCGTACAGCCTGGAACCTATTATTTTAAAAGCTTTAATGCGTATAATCACGAACGATTTGTAGAATTTAATGATGCGTATAAATTTGACATTTCTTCGCCACTTGACTCATTGGAGGTTATAAACATTTTAACCAAACGATATTATATAAAAAGCTTTAATTTGAAAGAGATGTATGTTTATTTAAACAATCTCAATTTAAGGGCATCAAAAAATAAGGTTAAAGTAAAGTTCTATAAGTTTTATCCGTCGGGATATGCCGGGCCACCTCCTACAACTTTCTTTGAAGATAGTGTTGCAGTTGATCAATTCCCTTATCGAAAATCAATCCAGGTCACCATCAACGAGTTTAACTCCTGGTGGTGCGATCCTTATTTCTATTTGTCCATAAGCGGTTCCGGATTTACTGATGACTACGAGATAAAAATATTTGATTTACTGAATTTGAATAAAAGATTTACTGATAGTTTAGTATACTCTCGTTTTAATCATCCTTACTATAAGCTGTATGGCGATTGGACAACTGAATAACTATAGCGCAACCGCGCTGAATGCTAACCCGGCTAAGCTGCATTTGCAATTCTACTTTAAACATCCGCCAATTTGTATTTTACATTTTGGGGCTTATAAGAAGAGAAAAAAGAAAGAAAATCTCCTTATGTAACAGAATGGGAACAACGCAACGGGCGGAAAATTTTATTTAACATAAAACATGGAGATACAAGCTATTTAACCGAATTTGAAAAAGAAAAAAGAAAAACAGAAGAAAAAGAAAAAGCGGAGCAAACTGAAAAAGATGTAGAGGAAGAAAAGAAATATTCAACTTTTACACTTGATGAATTGAGTAACGAATATTATCGGATCATCTCAATTCCAAATGCCCGTACCAATATTCAAGCATTGGTTGACATGTCTGAGTTAATGAAAGAATACAAAATACGAGGAATTGAAATGCCAAATGCGGCGAAGGCTCCGAAACCGAAAGAACAGAAAAAGCCCTGGTGGAAGATTTGGTAAATGTTTTAACGGAAAGCTATATGGTTTACCATGGGCTTCAACATTCCCCCTTGCTAAGCGGAATTGTACTTCCGCTTGAAACACTTGCCAATTTGCAATTGGCATTAAAATGAACAGGAAATGCTAACATAAAATAAACCCCCAAACTATTGTGCTTTGTTTGAATGTTTTCTACTTTGGAGGAACGAAAATTATCCAGCTATAAAT
>DATALJ010000277.1:0-41485 GCA_036261135.1 Bacteroidales bacterium | reverse complement strand
GTGCCGGTTGCGACGTAACTGTAGTTTCCATGACAGGCAGGAAAGAAGTTACAAGCTCACGTGGTATTAAAATTGTTGCCGAAAAGCTGTTTGAAGAAATGACCTAATACCATTGGCGCCGAGCAAATAGCCGCGATCCATTTGCCTTCTTTATTGGCTTCTACAATTTTATCCTTCAATCCTCGGTGCTCATCCAGGTTTTTAGAACCAGGCATACCGCCGGGAAGCACGAGCATATCGGCTTCGGCATAGTTCATTTCTTCAAACAGCTTTTCGGCAACAATTTTAATACCACGTGAGCTTGTAACTTCTTTCCTGCCTGTCATGGAAACTACAGTTACGTCGCAACCGGCACGACGGAGAATATCTACAGGTGCTAAGGCTTCTATTTCCTCGAACCCTTCAGCAAAATGGATGAATATCTTTTTCATATTGTAAAGTATTAAAACCCCTAAAGCATCTGTGTAAAGAGTCTGTTCTATGGTTCGTTTGTCATTCCGGCGAAAGCCGGAACGGCAAATCTATACACTACGGAGATGATAGGGATTCCGGCCTCCGCCGGAATGACATCTTCGTAGGCTTTTTACACAGCCACCTTAGCTGAGTGTGTTTAGTAGTGTAAAGTTACGAAATTCAGGATATAAATTTCTGCCACGAAGACGCTAAGACACAAAAAATCTCTAACATCTTCTTTGTGTTTCTTTGAGATTTAGCGCCTTTGTGGCTCTAACCAAATTTTTCTTTTCCCAACTCCAACAATTTGTTTATCTTTGCCTCGCATTTTGGTAAAATTGTTCCATTCAGGGGCAATTCGAAAGGGAAACAGGTGAAAATCCTGTACAGTACCCGCTGCTGTAAGTTCCAAGAGAGTACTAAGTACTAAGTACTGAGTACTTGTAAAAGTTAAGCAACCTGCGCCACTGTTTTTAACGGGAAGGCCGCTTAAACCGGAACAAGTCAGAAGACCTGCCATAATGATTGCAATTCGTAGCTTTCGGGATAAAAGCCAAGGGTCAGTTTGATTACTCCGGACATATCAGCACTGATTTTTCTTCCAATCTCCAGCTACAAATAGTTTAGTTGTTTTATTTATTAAATTATTTGTTATGAAGTTTTTACATTTCAATTTATTCATTTTTCTTTTTTCCTTTTTTGGCTCTTCAGGCCTTTTTGCACAACGTTTGGATAGTGTTCAGCGTTTGAACGAAGTTACCGTTACAAGTTCTAAAATAAAGCATTTCAATGTAGGTAACCAGGTTATAACCCTCGATTCTGTTTCGAAAGATTTGCATCGCAGTAATTACTTAGGAAATATATTAAGCGAAACGGCTGCACTCACAGTCAAAGCGAATGGTGTGGGTTTTACTTCCATTTCATCAAGGGCAGCAGGCAGTTCGCATACTCCGGTTCTATGGAATGGCTTCAACCTCGAGGACATCATGGGCTTAGGGGTTGATGCATCGCAACTTCCTACTATATTTTTCGAGAATATCAGCGTGCAACTGGGCGGTAGCAGCGCGCTATTCGGCAGTGGCGCCATTGGCGGTGCTGTTCATTTGTCAAACAGTGCATATTTTAATCAAGCTTTGAAAGTAGATTTGGGTTCGTCATTTGGTAGCTTTGGCAACTTCTTCGAAAGCTTTGGTTTGAAATACGGGAATTCCCATTATGCTACCTCATTAAAACTGTTCTATAACGGGGCAAAAAATGATTTTCCTTTCTCAGGAAGCAGCAACAACTTTCATGTAAATACGAACCAGTTCAATGCCGGCTTTAAACAGTTCGGATTGATGTCGAACAATTATTTCAAGCTTTCGCAAAATCAAAATATCAACGTGAATTTGTGGATGCAGCGTTCCGACAGGGACATTGCACCAACACTCAGCGATTTCATGTATGGAAGCGTAGATAGTATGAAAAATCAGGTGGATGATATTTTGCGCCTCTCTGGTGAGTACAGCCTGCTGTTAGGCGATTTCTCACTCAAAGCACGATCGGGGCTCTTTAACTCGAAACAAAATTTCGTATCGAGCAGCTATGGCTCCGAAGGCAAAACCATGTTGTCGATTTCGGAACTGGAGGCAAGCTATTCGCCGGTTTCCTTTTTGAAACTGAACGGAGGCTTAAATTATACCTACGAAGAGGCTAACACCCCTTCGTACCCCGACATCAAGGTAAGGAACCGGATTGCGCTGTTCTCTTCGGTGAAAGCCGCAAACGAGAACTCCGAAGCCGTATTGAACCTCCGCACCGAAAGTGTGAATCAAACTTTCATTCCTGTTACCTTTTCATTTGGTTTGCAGCAGGCTTATTTCGACAAGTTCCTGGTTCTTCATGCCAATGTTTCGAAGAATTACAAGTTGCCCTCGTTCAACGACCTGTATTACTGGGGTTCGGGTAATCCCGATTTAAAACCGGAAAGTGGTTTGAATTATGAGGGCGGACTCACCTTCCAGTTTACTGTTCCTGCGGGCGATTTCAAATTAAATACCACGGTATTCCATAGCGATATGGAGAATTGGATACGATGGATTCCTGTAACCATGGATTTCTGGCAGCCTTTCAATTTAGACAAGGTTAAAATGGACGGACTGGAAAACTCACTTGAATACAAAAAGACATTCGCCGCTTGGACTCTGGGGATGAAAGGAATGTACACTTACACCGCTGCAGAGAATGTGAATTCAGGCACTAAGCTCCCCTATACACCAGAGCACAAGGCTTCGGGAACAGCAACTGTATTCTACAAGACGTTTATGTTCCGTGTTCAGGAACAATACCAATCGCAATTGCTTTATGGCAGTGAAACCAATTACTCATCGCTGCCCCGCGTTGCTTTAACCAATGTTGCATTCGCTTATGGCTATGCATTTAAAGGCATCTCGATGAAAGCCAATTTACAGGTGAACAATTTACTGAATAAAGACTACATGCAAAGTGAGGGCTACCCTATGCCACGTCGCAATTTTATGGTAGGCCTCTCGGTTGAATTATAAAAATGAAAATACATAAATCCCATATCACCCTTTGGGCCATAGCATTTGTCCTGCTTTGGATTATAGCCTTTCTCCTTTGCAGCAGTGCAGGTGCTGCGCATATCGGACTGGGCGAAGTACGGGATTTATGGTTATCAAAGATTTTTGGGTCAAGTACGGATATGGCCGGCGGCGACAAATCTGCCCTGATTTACTGGCAGATTCGCGTCCCCCGGTTAATCCTTGCTACTTTTACAGGCATAGCGCTATCTACAACGGGTGCTGCCTTTCAATCCATCTTCCGTAATCCGATGGCCGATCCTTATGTATTGGGCATATCCTCTGGTGCATCATTGGGCGCTGCCATAGCCATCATCATGGGACTGGACGGAAGTTTCCTCGGAATTTCGGGTATGGCATTTGTGTTTGCCATAGGTACATTGTTACTTGTTTTTTCTATTGCTTCGCGCAGCGGGCACATGCGGTCGCAAATACTTTTACTGGCTGGAATAGCCTTAAGTTTATTATCCAGTGCCCTTGTATCGCTCTTGCTGGTTCTGAACCGCGAAAAAATTGAACGTGTCCTTTTCTGGACACTCGGCGGTTTGAATACTGCCAACTGGCCTCAACTATGGGGTATTATTCCCATTGTAATTATTGGGACATTCATATTGTTTTATTACGCAAGGCCTCTCAATTTAATGAGTATGGGAAATGAGACAGCTCAGAGTCTCGGCGTAAATACACAACGTTCAACATTGATTCTTCTAGTTACCAGCTCGCTGGTAATATCAGTTATAGTTGCCAACACCGGTGTTATCGGGTTTGCAGGTTTAATAATCCCTCACATCATCCGACTGATCACGGGGCCTGACAACAGGTTGGTAATACCCCTGTCCGTAGTGGCAGGGGCCATTTTTTTAATGGTCAGCGATACGCTGGCCCGCGTGGTTATTGCTCCTTCCGAATTACCGGTAGGCAGCATCACTGCGCTTTTTGGTGTTCCGTATTTCCTCTTTCTTCTATATCAATCGCAAAAAAAGATGTAACATGATCGCAATAGACAAACTCAACGTAACGCTTTCGGAGCGTACCATCCTTAACGGGATAAGCCTGAATATCGAAAAAGGCAGGTTTTATTGCATTGCAGGGCCCAATGGTTCGGGTAAAACAACCTTCCTGCGTTCGTTACTCAACGCGTTGCCAATAAATAAAGGGAAAATACAGATCGAAAACCATGATATTACTTCATACTCGCAGCGGAAGCTTGCCCGAATTGAAGCAGTAGTGCCGCAAAATACATATCCCGAATGCGAATTTTCTGCATTCGATGTGGTAATGATGGGCCGTGCTCCATACTTATCGCCATTGCAGAACGAATCATCCCGTGACCTGCGCATCGTAAAGGAATCGATGGAGATTACCAATACCTGGCATCTGAAAGATCAGCCCGTGCGTGTTTTAAGCGGTGGCGAAAAGCAGAGGGTCATAATAGCGCGTGCTTTGGCACAACAAACCGGTATTTTATTGCTCGATGAGCCGGTTTCCAACCTCGATATTCATCATCAGATAGAAATACTCAATCTTTTGAAGAAGTTGAATGAGGAAAAGGGCATCACAGTTATTGCTGTACTGCACGATCTGAATCACGTGTTCGCCTATTCGCACGAAGTAATACTTTTTAACCACGGAGAACTTGTAGCAAGCGGATCACCCGAAAAGGTACTTACGCACGAAAACATTAAGAAGGTTTTTGCGGTAGATACCTGCTTCATCGACAATCCACTGAACGGAAAGAAGATTCTGGTGACGGTGGGATTGAATTAAGGTAGCTTAGCAAAAGAATTGTCATTCCGGCGAAGGCCGGAACGGTGTAACGCTCGCTGAAAGCAATCCGTTGCCTACGGTGCAATACGGATTAAATTCAGCGAAGGCTTCGTAGTGCAGGGATTCCGGCCTTCGCCGGAATGACAATGGTCCTACGCTATACCAAAGGTTAACAAAAACAGTTTTAAACAACCATAATGCACACCCAAACCAACAACCGCGTACTCGTATCCTGGAGCGGAGGTAAAGATTGCTGCTTTGCATTGTATAAAGCCAAAGAGCAGGGACTTGAACCGGTTAGCCTGTTCACCAGTATGCCGGGCAAAGAGCACCGCACCTATGGTCATGGCCTGAAGAAGGAAATACTGATACGGCAAGCCGAAGCATTGGACATCCCCATTGACATTGCTATAGTAGAAACCCCCGACTACCGCCAGTTCTTTCTGAATGCCTTACTCCGGCACAAAGCAGAAAACAACATCTCAGGAATGGTATTCGGCGACCTGTATTTGATGGAACACCGTACCTGGCTCGAAGATGTTTGCAAGGAAGCAGGCATTACTTCTTACTTCCCCTTGTGGATGAAACCCGAAGAGGCTTATCCGGCATTGCTCGAGTTTATCAATCTGGGGTTCGAAAGTATTGTGGTGAAAATTCGCCGTGATATTCTTGGAGAAGAATGGTTAGGTCGTAAAATTGACCTTGATTTTACTGAGGCTGCGAAAGACTTTATTTGCCCCATGGGCGAAAATGGAGAGTTTCACAGTTTTGTAATAAACGGACCCTTATTTAAAGAGCCCTTGCAGGTTGTAATCGAAGGTAAAACTTCAGATGAAAAGGAACCTGGCATCACTCTAAAATTGCTGAACTGATGGAAAAAGGATTGATCCTTGTAAACACAGGCAATGGCAAAGGAAAAACAACGGCTGCACTCGGTTTGCTGGTACGTGCCACCGGACACAATAAGAAATGCGCGGTAGTTCAGTTCATCAAATCTACTGACTTTACTTATGGTGAGAAAGCAACGCTCGAGAAGCTGGGTGTGGAACTTTATACCTTAGGAGCCGGCTGCACCTGGAATGCCGCTGACATGAACACCGCCGAAGCCATTGTTAAAACATGGGAATTCGCCCGCAACCTGGTTTTATCGGATAGGTACGATATTGTTGTTCTTGATGAGATAAACATTGCCTTGTGGTTCGAGAGCAAGCACCCGCTTTCCATTGATTTGAAGGCAGCTTTACTGCGGTTACTAGCTGAAAAGCCAGAGCGCTTGCACCTTGTACTTACCGGCCGCTATGCACCACAGGAAATAATGGATGCTGCGGATATGGTAACAGAGATGAAGATGGTTAAACACCATTATGAACAAGGGATTCCGGCAATGGAGGGGATTGAGTTTTAGGAGCTTTGTAGTGGCGTAGTAAGAGACTAGCCTGGCGTACGGCGTAACTTTAAGGCGTTCTGCTTACAATAGAACTGTCATTCCGGCGCAGGCCGGAATCCTTAAACTAAGAAAACCATCGTTGAAGCCTTATAGCTTCATAGGCAAGGGATTCCGGCCTTCGCCGGAATGACAATGAACTTTAGATTATATAAAAAATAAAAGACTATTTATAATGCATATTAAACGATTTTTCAACCTTCTGATCGCAGCTGTAACTTGCATTGCTTTCTCCTGTTCCAATCCTGCATCGCATCAGCAATCTGCACAAAAAGATACTACTTTGTGCGATTCATATGGCCGTAATGTAACGTTTGCAGAAAATCCACAGCGCATTATCTCCGCAGCACCGGCTATTACAGAGATAATTTATGCACTCGGTGAGGGGAACCGAATGGTTGGACGTACAGACTTTTGCGATTTTCCGCCACAGGTAAAGAATATCGCCTCCATAGGTGGTATGGAAGATCCGAGCATCGAAGCTATTGCAGCTATTAATCCAGATCTAATCATTGCTTCCACTCACTTTCAGAAGGAAATGGTTGGCAAAATAGAGCAATTAAAGATTCCTATTGCAGTGCTTAAAAATCAGAGTTCGTTTGGCAGCACGTATGAGCTGATTCATGAGGTAGCTTCTATTTTAAAAGTTGAGACCCGGGCGGATTCAATTATTGAACGAATGAAAGCCGAAGTAAGCGAAGCGGAAACTTTGGTAAGCAAGGTAAAAACAAGACCCACTGTGTATTTCGTGATTGGCTTTGGCAAAACAGGCGATTACACCGCCGGAGGCGACACGTTTATTCACCAGCTTATTGAAATGGCCGGAGGTACAAACATAGCCGCCGATCTGAAAGGATGGTCGTACAGTATAGAAAAGCTGATAGAGAAAGACCCCGATGTGATTATCATCCGTACCGGCGATAAAGAAATCTTCTCCAAAACACCGGGATACATGAACCTAAAAGCCGTAAAAACAGGCCATGTGTACGAAATCGATAATAATCTTTTCGAAATCATGGGACCACGGCTTTCGCAGGGGTTAAAGAAGCTATATAGCATATTACATCCGTAAGAATTGAAGACCAAAAAAGGCCACAAAGACGCAAAGACTCTAAAAACACGAAGATAAATTTTCTTCTTAGTGAATCTTAGCGTCCTCGTGTCTTTGTGGCAAAAAAATAAATCATAAAATTCAAACCAATGTCATTACTTCAACAAACGATCAATGCCATTCAGCCTTTAGACCAGAAGGCAATGAATGAAGCCCAGAAGAGGCTCGATTTTCTTTTAAAACCCCAAGGCAGTCTGGGCCGCTTAGAAACCATAGCTAAGCAAATGGCTGGTATTACCGGCAAAGTTCAGAACAATCCCGATAAGAAAGCGATAATGGTTATGTGCAACGATAATGGCATCACCGAAGAAAGCATCGCCTCTTTTCCCCGTAACCTTTCCATGCTGGTGGCCGATTGTATGCTGCGCGGTATTGCCGGAGTTTCGGTTCTTGCTAAGAATGCAGGTGCTGATATCCGTGTGGTTGACCTGGGCCTCGAATTTGATCCGCCCACAACAGGCATCATTAACCGAAAGATTCGCCGTGTAACCTCCAATTTCTTAAAAATGCCGGCCATGACCCGTGAAGAAGCCATCATGGCCATCGAAATCGGCATTGACGAAACCAACAAAGCCATTGATGCAGGTTACAACCTCATTGCTACCGGCGAAGTAGGTATTGGCAACACCACTACCAGCAGTGCCATGTTGCATGTATTCACTGGTCGCAGTCTCGAAGAAGTAGTTGGCCGTGGTGCCGGATTAACCGACGAAGGATTAAACCACAAACGGGAAGTAATCCGCAAAGCTGTTGAAATGCACAAACCCAACCCCTCGGACCCTGTCGATATACTTGCTAAAGTAGGCGGTTTCGACATTGCAGGTATGGCAGGAACATTTCTCGCCTGTGCCGCCCGCCGCGTACCGGTGGTTATGGACGGATTCATCTCAGGCGCTGCTGCCGTATTGGCCTGCCGCTTATGCCCCGAAGCAAAGAACTACATATTCCCCTCGCATGGCTCTGCCGAACCCGGAACCAGAGTAATCATGGACTATCTGGACATGGAACCCATCATGTACATGAACATGCGCCTCGGCGAAGGTACCGGTGCTGCATTGGGCTTCCAGATTATTGACGCATCCATGGCCATGATGAACAACATGGGTACGTTTGCGGATATTGGAATGGGGTGATATGAAAGCAATGATGCAAAGGCGAAATAGAATAATAGAAGTGCTGAAAGCTTTAAAATTCGCTGTCATTCCGGCCTTCGCCGGAATGACACCTAGTTCTTTTTGCGTCTTTACGTTTAATGTTTATTTTTACCCAAAAAAGCCTTGGTAAAATTTCTCATCATACGGTTTAGCTCTATTGGCGATATTGTGCTCACTACGCCTGTTGTACGTTGCCTTAAAACACAGGTTGAAGGTGCCGAGGTGCATTTTCTTACCAAAAAGGCTTTTGCACCGGTACTTTCAAATAATCCATACATCGATAAGCTGCATGTACTGCAGGATGCGCTGAATGCGACCATCGATGAACTCAAAAAGGAGGAATTCGACTATATCATCGACCTACACCACAACCTCCGCACGCTCATAGTGAAGAACAAGCTGAGGGTACTCTCCTTTTCCTTCAATAAGCTGAATATTGAGAAATGGCTGATGGTTACATTCAAGATAAATCGCATGCCAGAGAAGCATATTGTGGACCGTTACTTCGAAACAGTGCGGCTTTTCGATGTGGTGAACGATGGTAAAGGCTTGGATTATTTTATATCGCCCACCGATGAAGTGGATGTAATGCAGTTGCCCGATGCATTCCAAAATGGCTATGTCGGCTTTGTTATAGGTGCCAAGCACAATACAAAGAAGCTTCCTGTTCAAAAGATCATATCCTTACTAAGAAAAATAAATAAGCCTGTTATCATCCTCGGCGGAAAAGAAGATGCCAGCGAAGGCGATGAAATTGCAAGTGCATGTGATGGCCCTGTTTACAATGCATGTGGGAAGTATTCACTCGGACAATCGGCTTCGTTGGTTAAACAAGCCAGTGCCATTATTGCACACGATACCGGTTTCATGCACATTGCGGCTGCTTTCAAAAAGAAAATCATTTCGGTGTGGGGAAATACAATCCCTGAGTTTGGCATGTACCCGTACGAACCTGGTGCCGGATCGCAAATTGTAGAAGTGAAAGGATTAAAGTGCCGCCCCTGTTCGAAGATCGGATATGCCAAATGCCCGAAGGGCCATTTTAACTGCATGTACCTCATCGATGAACAGCAAATTACCGATGCCATCAATTAACCCAATCATCCATAACTACTCCTCATGAAAAACCTAATCTTCGCAGCGTTTGTAGCTGTTATTGCATCGTCCGTGGCTTTTGGCCAGAAAAATACAACTTACTTTGATGCCAACTGGCAGAAAACATCAAAAGACAGTGCAGCATTTTATCGTCCGGTGCCTAAAGCCAAAGGTTCAGGATACTGGATTCAGGATTATTACATTTCCGGCACGTTGCAAATGGAAGGACTCTCAACCAGTAATACCGAAGATATTTTCGATGGCGAAATAACCTGGTATCACGAAAATGGCAAGCTTATGCAAAAAGCTATGTACGTAGCCGGCGCGCAGGAAGGCGAAATAACAAACTACAATACCGACGGAATAGAAATATCGCGCGGTGTAACGAAAGAGGGAGTTCCCTTCAGCGGATCGTTCTACGAAGAAGGAAATTGTTTCTATACCCTGAAGTTTTTCGAAAATGGCGTAGTACAGAAATATTCATCCATTGCTAATTCCGGAGCGAGCAAAGCCAGGGTAGATGCATTCTACAAAGATGGAATTATTACTGAAGCCGCATTCTACAACCAAGCGGGCGAACTAATCGGTAAATCAACCGTGGATGAAAACGAGGTGATTACTGATGGCGTTATGGTTTCCTATTATTTCAACCCCATGATCGTAGAATCGGTGCAATATGTGAAGGGTGGCAAATACACGGGCCCCGCCACCGGCTACTTCACCAACGGAAAGCTTAAATTTATCAGATACTTCAACGATAACAAGGAGCCAGTAAAAGAAATATATTTCAATACAAAGGGTCAGCGGGTCGACTCCATTTCTTTTCAAGAATCCAAGCCGTTTGATGGCATTATGTATACTTTTCCACAAACATACAACAGCGTTGCCACGCTTGGCGACAGACCATTACGCATTGTTTCTTACAAAGACGGACTGATGAATGGTTCCGAAAAGGAGTTCTACCCGAATGGGAGCCTTAAGTCGTCGGCAACATACGAAGACAATATGCTTTCTGGCACACGCACAACCTACGATTCTACCGGAGTTGTAAAGTACACCATGGAGTACAAAGATGGTGAACCCTACGAAGGAACCTTTATTGATTGGGATAACACCATTCAAACCTATAAGAATGGAAGCTTAACAGAGGAAACCCGTTTCCATCCCAACGGAAACATCATGCTCATGAAAAAAGTTTCTGAAGGGATTACCGTATTTGATTCCAAGGGAAAAATTCTTTCGAAACTGGTGTACAAGGACGGTGTGCCCTACGAAGGGAAAAACATAACGCTTTACGAAGACGTTGTGACCTTTGAGGAAACATATAAGGCTGGCCAGAAGGTTTCAGAAATCTATTACAACGAAGGTAAGCCTACTGAAAAACTTATATACATTAATAACCAGAAGATACATACCCTGTATTACGCCAACGGTAAGCCCAAACAGGAAACAAAGTATATCGACGACAATGAGCGCGAAATATCCAGTTATGCAATAAACGGAACACTGCTCGGGAAGCTTCAGATAAATGAATCGTACGAGCTTTCGGGCACCAAATGTATTTTTGATGAAGACAGCATTGCGGAAATAACCGAATATGCTAATAATAATGTGGTGCGCAGTAAGAAATTCTTCAATAATACCTTGTTGTGTGATGTGAATTACTACGGGAATTCCTTGTTCAATGATCCGTATGAGAAAAAAACCTATACCTGCATCTTCAGAGATGGTAAACCCTATACCGGAACTGAAATCGAGTACGACGATTCGTACAAAACCATTAAACGCACAAGCAATTACCTGAACGGAAAACTTCACGGAGAGCAAATATGGGCAAACTACAATTACGACACAGGCAAAAGCGAGATTTCACATACGGAGCAGTTCTTTGGCGGTATTAAAACCGGCATGGATAAGGAATTCTATAACGAGAACCTGATGAAAGAAACGGCTTACAAAAACGGCTTCAGGGAAGGGGAAACCAGAGGCTACAACAAGGAAGGGAAAGTTATTGCCACCGGTGTGTATAAAGACGATCAACCTTGGAGCGGAAAGTTTGTAGAGTACGCGTACGACTACCAAATCTACACCGAAGCATCGTATGCGAATGGTAAGCTTGAGGGCGTGTATAATACCTATTCGGAGGGTGTTTTGAATAAATCGGATCTTTATAAAGAAGGTCTTATGGAGAAAGCGGTATGGTACATAAACGGCGAACCCAAATATACCCTTTTGTACCGCAATGGCGAACCTTTTAATGGCACTGAGAAAAGTTACGACGAACTAACGATATACAAGAACGGGGTATTAACCGAGCGGCTGGGAATGGATTTCAGCGACGATTACATCAGAAGCCGCGAAATATTTAGCGGCGTCAACAGCACACGCACTGATTATTACGCCAACAATAAGGTTAAGTCTGTTATCCAACTCGAAAACTACAGCAAGCAAGGGAAAGCCGTTTTCTACGACGTCGATGGTAAGATTTTAGGCGAAGGCGAATATGCCAACGATATACCCATCGCAGGGAAATTCGTGTTTTACCATTCGGATGGTGAGGATGCCAGAGTAGAGATGATTTTGAACGCCTCCGATTTTACAGCCATTGAAATTGTTGGAAAAACACCTGCACGCCGGTTGAAATACGAGATTTTATCAGGCAAAGACGAGGATATATCAGCCGCCCGCGAACGTTTTGCCCGTATGCTGACCGACACATTTGAAGGATACGATATTTCGGTTTCGTATTGAGGGGAGAAGTGCCTAAAGTACTTCGAGTGCCTGGAGTTTGGAGTTGAAAACCCCTGATAACTTAACCTACTAAGGTTCCCACGATTATGTTCAATACTTGAAAGGGTTCGCGGGCCTGGCCGGCGACGTTTAACCAATAGCCCGTGTTCTCCCAAAAGATTATAAAACTTATCCCGGCCATATTTAATGCCGTGCTCTTGCAATACATCCGAAAGCAGGTGCAGTATCTTCTCTGCTCCCATACGTTTATGTTCTGCCCGTAAAGCTTTGGCTTGTTTCAGGATAAATACTTCCTGCATTTGATGTTCTGACAACCACCGCCTACGATCGTACCATGCCTGGCGGCTATACCCAAACAGTCCGCAGATTATCTTCTTCGATGATCGAGGATAAACCTGAGACAGAACGTCTACTGTTTGGGTCCATACTTTTTTCTGATTTCCAGCTTATAATCCTTCTCTGCTATATCAATCATGGTGTTATAAGCTGTAACCTTCATCTGTGCCAATTCTAGCTCTTTTTCAAGCTGTTTAATCCGCTCCTCGAGCTTTTTATTGTCTGTCCTATCTTTTGCACTCATAAGAGGCAAAGATATAAGGATTTTTTCACTATACTTCTTTTGCCATTCCTTGTATACTTGATCGAACCGATGCGGTAGATCAAATTTACTCCTGGCTTCCTGCCAGCTCATACGCCCTGATTCTATCTCCTGAACTATCCATCGCCGAAAGCTTGTTTCATACTTCGAATAATCGATTTTCTCTTGTTGGAACCCTTCCATATTATCGGTAAGGTTCGGTGTTTGCTTTTCCTTTTTCTTGACTTTTTGCGTCAAGCTATTTTAGGAGAAGACAAAACGGTATCCTGCCTTTCTAGTCATTACTGTAATGCTTAGTATTCCTGATCTCCAGTTGGGTACAAAAAATAATGGTTAGATTATTTTCTTTTATCAATTTGTTTTATAATTTCACCACGTTATAAAACAATTTTGAGCCATTAGCCTGTTTGTGAAAGAAGTTCGAATGTTTATTACAAAATTGAGCCTTTGATGCATGAACACAGAAATACATGATATAAATTCATGAACCCAAATCCAGTTGTGTAACCCTTTATAGCAATCCGTTTGGTAAAAAATTGCTATTGTAAACCGTAATGTAACAGCTTATGTTATTTAACTCTTTTCATTTCCTGTTTTTTTTCATTGTAGTTACCATTTTATATTTCGCCGCACCTCACAAGCAAAGGTGGCTTTTGCTGTTAGTAAGCAGTTGCTACTTTTATATGGCATTCGTTCCCATCTATATATTGATTTTGGGATTTACCATTGTGATAGATTATTTTGCAGGTATATATATCGAAAATGCCGAAAAGGGCCGTCGAAAACTGCTTCTCATATTTAGTTTGATAGCCAATATTGGCGTTCTTGCGGTTTTCAAATACTATAACTTTCTAAATGAGAATCTTTCATTTCTGATGCACGGCTTTGGTTTAGCCAATCCTATTCCTCACCTGTCTATTCTGTTGCCTATCGGACTCTCCTTTCATACCTTTCAGGCCATGAGTTATACCATTGAGGTGTATCGCGGACATCAAAAAGCGGAAAGGCACTTTGGTATTTACAGTTTGTATGTAATGTTCTTCCCCCAGTTGGTAGCTGGTCCTATAGAACGACCCCAGAATTTGCTACACCAGTTCAGGGAGAAATACGATTTCGAATATCAGCGGGTGGTAGATGGTCTCAAGTTAATGCTATGGGGGCTTTTCAAGAAATTAGTAATTGCCGACCGGTTAGCTACCTATGTAGACGCTGTATACAATTATCCGGATCAACATACGGGAATGAGCCTTATTGTGGCCACCATACTTTTTGCATTTCAAATATATTGCGATTTTTCGGGATATTCGGATATGGCCATAGGAGCCGCAAAAATATTGGGCTTTAAATTAATGACAAATTTTAATCGTCCGTATTTATCCAGGAGTATTTCAGAATTCTGGAAGCGATGGCACATTTCATTGTCCACCTGGTTTAAGGATTATCTTTATATATCGTTGGGAGGAAACCGGGTATCTGTTCCCCGGTGGTATTTTAATTTATTTATTGTTTTTCTTATCAGCGGGTTATGGCATGGTGCCAATTGGACGTATATCATCTGGGGAGCGCTCAATGGTTTTTATCTGATTTTCGCCATCGTTTCTCAACCATTCAGAGACAAGGTAAATAAGCTAACCGGTTTGAAAAATGTACCTGTTTTATTCCATATCTCTCAAATACTGATTACTTTTTCCCTGTCGTGTTTTGCATGGATTTTTTTTCAGGGCAAACAATGTAACCGACGCTTTTTATATCATTAAAAAAATAACCACATTTAGCGGTCAGGTATATATCGAAAGCCCATCGGCATTGATTTATTCCTTCATGGGCCTTTCTATACTCGTTTTGATGGAGTTAAAAAAGGAATACTACAAAGGGAGCTTTTCATTTTTTAATCACCAAAACTGGCTTGTTCGCAATGTATCCTATGCATCCCTTCTTATAATCATATTGTTGTTTGGCGTTTTTGACGGCGGCCAGTTTATTTATTTTCAATTTTAGCAAAACATCATGGCAAAATTCTCAATCCAACAAATCAAGAAAAATCCGTATCGCTTTTTCTTATTGAAACTGGCTATTTTTCTGGTTATTGTAATAGCTCTCGACTTTGCAGCAGGAAGTGTGCTCAGGTACTTTTATTTTAAACAGGAAAGCGGGCTCCTTTATAGAACAACTTATTCGATAGAAAAAACAACGGCCGATGTATTAGTTATAGGATCGTCGAGGGCAACTTATCATTATATCCCGGTAACATTCGAAAAGGAGCTTAACCTCACTTTTTACAATGCGGGACATATCGGAAGCTCTATTTTATATCATACGGCAATACTAAAAAGTGTATTAACAAGATATACCCCTAAAATTGTGATTTTAGATTTTAATGCCAATGAAATCAGTAAAATGCAGTATAGTTATGACCAATTGTCCAGCCTCCAGCCATATTATAAGTCGCATCCTGAAATACGATCGACCGTTGAACTGAGAAGCAAATTCGAAAAATTAAAAATGTGGTCATCCATATACCCTTATAATTCGTCGTTGTTTACAATTGCTATTGGCAATACCGAATTCAATAAGAAAAGAAGAGGAGATATTCAGGGATTTATTCCATTAACTAAGGTCTGGAATGAACCTCTTCAGCCCGACACCCAAACCATAAACTCCGACATGGATAATTACAAGATTAAAGCTTACGAAACATTTATTCAGCTTTGTAAACAGTCACAAATTAAGCTTTTTATTGTATGTTCGCCCTACTTCGTTAAATCTAAGGGCGAAAATTGTTCTCTTAAACTAGCGAAAGAAATCGCCAAAAGAAACAATATTGCATTTTTTGACCACTCCACAGATACAATTTTTACCCATAACCAAATATTATTTACCGATATTGACCATTTAAATGAGAATGGAGCAAAAATATTCTCCAATATGGTAAGGGACGATGTAAGTAATGTTTTGGGCACGCTCTCAAAGGAAACATTATCGGCCTTGCCTGCGGGGTATGTTAAAAAGAGCAAAGCCGATGCTAAGAATTGAGAAAATTACAGAAAACAAGAAACAGTTCCTCGATTTACTGTTGTTGGCCGACGAGGCGGAAAATATGATTGACAAGTATTTGCCCGGTGGTGACTTATTTGCTTTATATGACGATGATTTGAAAAGTGTTTGCGTTGTACTCCCTATCAACAGCGATACCTGCGAATTGAAAAACATAGCCACATACGAGAAATACCAAGGCAAAGGATACGGCAGGGCATTGATAAATTTCATTTCCGGCTTCTACAAAAACAGCTATAAAACAATGCTCGTAGGAACCGGCGAAACGCCAACCATTTTGTCGTTTTACCAAAGTTGCGGATTTGAAATGTCGCACCGTGTAAAAAACTTCTTTACCGACAACTACGACCATCCTATGTTCGATGGCAACATGCAACTGGTTGATATGATTTATCTGAAAAAAGAATTATAGCTAACCGCTGAACATTGAGATGCCCCACAAAAAATAAACCGCTCTACATTTGTACATTGTCTTACTATTCTCTACTTTAGGAGTACGAAAATAATCCTGCGGATTGGGGAGTTGTGGGGAAGATAAGGCGTTGGGATGATTTTTCGGATAAACCAATAGTACACAAACATGATAAAATATATATGCAGCTATACGGGAGATATGCGAAATAGTTTCGCATATAGATTTGTTATGGCCAAGTATAAAAACGAGAGAACTCCCGTTTATACTTGGTTTTGACTGGTGATTGATTCTTTGACAATTTACGGCTGAAACCAAAGGCCACAGCTACGTGCATAACGATTGATTGATAGGTTCCCGCTCTTTGACAAGTTCCAGCACCTCGACAGCCACAAGGCACATCCATCGGACTTAAGGGATTAGCGACCAGTCCCCTGAAAGCCAGTAGCAGGCTGACAACCTATCGTCCCTTGCAACGATTGATTTGACCGGCCTTTCAGCAAGCGCATTGTAACTTGAAAATTTATCGCTATTATTGATAGAAAATAAGAATACCAGGCCATAACACAGTTCTAAGGCAAAACCAAATTTTTGAGGCAAAAAATTAAGCCGCAAATTTGGATAAATCGATGTATGGTGTACCACGTTTTATAACTGCGAAAATTCTGAAAACGAGTTTATTTCGAATGATATTAAGCGTACTCATCTTGTTTTTTCCTTCCTTAGTTCTTCTTTTGTAATATGTTTTATATTCCCCCTCAAGCTGGATCGCTCCCATAGCAGCCATGTTCAGCAACGACTTTAGATGTTTATTCGCCAAAGGATGGACCCTGGTTCGCCCCTTGACAGATGTGCCAGATGAATATTCAAAAGGAGCAATACCCGCATAGCAGGCAAACTTACGAGGATCGTTGAAAAGCGTGAAGTTTTCGGTGTAAATAATCATGTATTTTGCCAAAACAGGACCAACACCTCTGATGGTTTGTATTAAATGATAATTGTTATTCCAGGATGGCAATTCGTCAATGATAAGCTCAATCTGATGTTCAACCTGGCTTATCTCAGTTGAAAGCAGATCGATTAATCTGGTTTGAGTTGCTTTTACAAAGTCCGTTTCACCATCAACAAAACAATCGTCTAAGTCTTTTATTGCGTTCTTGTAAGAGGTTCGATGTTTAATAAGCTTATTCCTCAAGCAAAGTAATTGCTTGAGCTGCTCTGTTTGAGCAGTATGAATAATTGTAGGTTGAAGTTGGTCTCTGTTTTTCCAGGCATAAGTGGCTATAGTTTTAGCATCCTTCTTATCGGATTTCCCTCGTTTAAGCCCCATGGATTTCTTCAGATCCAGTGGATTAACCATGGAGAAAGAAATGTTGTTTTCGGTTAAGAATACACTTAACAGATGACTATACCTTCCTGTATTTTCAAAACAGAAAAAGAGGTTGTCTTTTGTATGAAACTTGTTCATACATATCTCCAGCAATTGAGCAAACCCTTTGGGATTGTTCTCAATGGTGAAATAAGAATTTGAGGTAAACATAAATCCGTCCAACACATTTTTTGAAACGTCAATGCCGATAAATCCCCAAGCTGGCGCTCGTTTACAACGAGTGCCTTTCCAATCCGTCGTTTGTAACGACATTTGCGCAGCAAGAAACAACACCCCTGTTATCCATAGACCTCAGCAACGAAGACGCTTGGCGAACGTCTCCGACCTGGACGCCTTAAATAGCGGTCTCCTTCCGCCTTGGTAATATCAGTTAGGTAACATGTACAATACATTAACCGGGGTTTTACAAAGTCAAGTTTTTCCCTAACTATTTTAAGATAAGCACTAAAGCCCTTTAAATTTTCGAATCGTTTCACCAAAATGGTTTCTGGCATATTAAAAATTCGTCCTAACACTCCCAAGATATGTTCTAGGTCATTTAATATAGGAACTAGACCTCCTAAGATATGTTCTAGGCCTTTTAATATTATATTTAGGCCTTCTAAAACATCTTCTAGGTCATTTAAATTGATATCTCGACCTCCTATGTTGATTGCTAATACTTGTGATACAGGGTCTATTCCGTAAACTGTGCTGTGGTATCTAAGTAAACTCGATCTTACCTGCAAAAATTGCCAACTCGTTGACGAAAACGCCCCGTACCCTGAATACTTTTTATAACCAGGCGCCAATCCTACATTTTTGTATCATGTTTAACATTAATTTTGAAAATATGAAAAAATCAATTGTCATCGCATCGCACATTTTTTGGTGGATCACGTTGGGTGTCGTTCTCGAAGTTTTTTCCGTGCTTTTCCTACAAGCAGTTCCCAACGCGCCATTTGCCGGCCATCTGTTCCCAATGGTAACCGGCGGGTTAGTAATTGGAGCCGTTTTCTTTTACGCTGCATTTTTCCTCATTCCCTGGGCGCGAAAAAGCAAACGCAACCTCATGATTTCCCTCGGAGCATTGCTGCTGCTCATTCTTTCGTTTAGCTTCAGAGAATACCAGTGGGGATTTTTCGCCGTCATGCGCTCCACCCTTCCCCCATTAGTCATTCTCTTTTTGGCATTTATTTTCCGTAAATACTCCGATTCGGTAAAGCTCGAAGAAGAAAAAAACGACCTCGTACTTAAAAATACCCGCAGCGAACTAGCCCTGTTAAAACACCAGGTAAACCCCCATTTTTTCTTCAACACGCTCAACAATGTCGATTCGCTGATGCACGAAGACGTTCAAAAAGCCTCCACCGCATTAAATAAGCTGTCGGATATTATGCGATACATGATTTATGATACCGAAAAAGAAAAGGTTTCCCTAAAAGAAGAAATCACCTATATCGAAAGTTACATTTCGCTGCAGAAACTCCGCCTCACCGACGAAAGTAAGGTATCCTTCAGCGTCACCGGAAACCCCGATAACATACAAGTTGCGCCCATGCTGTTCATCACCTTTATCGAAAACGCCTTTAAACATACCGCTTTAAAGAAAAACAACACCCGTATCGATGTCAAATTCGATCTGTCCGCGAATCAGGTTAACTTTAGCTGTACCAATAGCACAACGCCGTCTCCATCCGAAAAAGACGATAACAGCGGCATAGGATTAGACCTCATAAAGAAACGCCTGGCACTGCTTTATCCAACATCACACGAATTAACCATCAATAAGAACGATCAGCATTTCGCTGTATATTTGAAAATAAAAACCAATGCAAATTAATTGTATTGTAATAGAAGATGAGCCTTTAGCCATAAAGAAACTAACAGGTTTTATCAGTAGGGTTGAATACCTGCAATTATCCCGAACTTTTGATAACGCGATCGATGCCATCAGTTATTTAAAGGAAAATCCAGTCGATCTCATCTTTCTGGACATTCAAATGGAAGAATTCACAGGTATTCAATTCCTAGAAACCATCAGGCAGCGGCCCCAAGTAATTATCACCACGGCGTACGATAAGTACGCCGTAAAAGGCTACGAACTCGATGTAGCCGATTATCTGCTCAAGCCATTCACCTTCGAGCGGTTCATTCAATCGGTCGAAAAGATTCACAAAACAATAAGTGAGAAGCCCACAGCTGCCTCTGTCCAGTACATATTTGTAAAAACCGAATACCGCCTCGAAAAAATCAACGTATCCGACATTCTGTACATCCAGGGAATGAACGAGTACCTGCGCATTGTAACCGACGAAAAGAAGATCATGACCCGACAAACCTTCAAATCCATCGAAGAACTGTTGCCAAAGGACAATTTCATCCGCGTTCATAAGTCGTACCTGGTAGCTATCGACAAAGTCGAAAGCATCGAACGAAACCGCATAAAGATTCAGAAAATGCTCATCCCCATCAGCGAAACCTACAAAGAATCATTCTTCAACAAAATAGGAGTAACAAAATAGGTATCGCTATCCAGGAGAATACGCTTAACCCATGAGAAAAGCATTCTAAAGATTACATCCATTAATTTGAACATATTCCATATGTTAATGGTTATTAGGCTTTCGTTAAACCATATAAATATATGAGAAAGCTTGTAGCGGCAATCAACATGACACTTGATGGGTTTTGCGATCATACCGTAATAGTTCCCGATGAAGAAATACATCAACATTACACCGACCTTTTAGAAGGTGCAGGCGCTCTATTGTATGGAAGAATAACTTACCAGCTTATGCAATACTGGCAGCCGCTGGTAAAAAATCCGTCAGGGGAAAAATCAATGGACGACTTTGCCGTAGCCATAGACAAAGTTCCCAAAATCGTTTTCTCGCATACACTGAAAGAAACAGGATGGGACAGCGCAAAACTTGCCAACAAACCCATTGAAGAAATGGTTCGGGAACTAAAGCAACAAGCGGGCAAAGATATATTTGCGGGCAGTCCGGGGCTAATTGTATCCTTAGCGCAACTTGGCTTAATAGACGAATACCAAATCTGTATTCACCCGGTTATTGCCGGGAGTGGGCTGCCGTTATTTAAAAATATAAACCAACGGGTCGACCTTACATACTTGAAGTCAAAATCCTTTAAATCCGGAGCGATAACGGTTTACTACGAGCCTTCCTTAGACAAGGAAAAATAAACCACCAAATAGTTGTGCATTGCTCCAATGTTTGCTAATTTGGTACTACAACACGTAAATACAAAGCATACAAATGAAATATCCACGATCCAAAAAGATCAACAACAGAGATGAACAAAAACTTCACGGGTATTCCAAACAACCTTTTTAAAAATTTTGCACGCATGAAACAAATCTACGCTCTCCTCTTTCTCCTTGCCATATTCACACTGCATCTATCCGCCGATCCCATTTCGGTAGAAACAGCAAACCAGGTTGGATTATCGTTTTTATCGCGACCAGTTTCTGCTTCCGGCGTGCTGAAATCGACAAAGCAGCCCGTAAGTTTAAAGCTGGTTTATACCGCCAATGCCACACAGGTAGATGCTGGCAACCGTTTAAAGAGTAATGCGCAGACCGTAGTGCCATTCTACGTATTTAATTCCGATAACCAGGGTTACGTTGTCATTGCAGGCGACGACCGCGCCGTTCCCATTTTAGGATATGCCGACGGTGGCGCTTTCGATCCCAACAACATTCCACCCAACATGCAAAAGTGGTTCGAAGGATACAAAGCCGAAATTCGCTATGCCGTCGAGAACAATATTACTGCCTCCCCCGAAATACAATCGCAATGGAAGGCGCTGAAATCGGGTAGCCGTTTAAAATCAGAGACATCGACTTCGGCGATTGCACCATTAATCGCAACAAAATGGAACCAGTCGCCCTATTACAACCTCCAGTGTCCGCTCGATAATGCAGCAAACGAAAGAACAGTGACCGGCTGTGTGGCTACAGCCATGGCTCAGGTAATGAAATATTGGAACTATCCTGCGATAGGCACCGGATTTCATTCATACAACCATTCTACCTATGGCACGCTATCTGCCAATTTCGGGAGCACAACCTATAGCTGGTCCGATATGCCAACACAACTGACTTCTTCCAGTACCACTCCGCAGAAAAATGCGGTTGCCGAGTTAATGTATCATTGTGGCGTTAGCGTGGATATGGATTATGGCATTGCTTCCGGCGGAGGTAGCGCGGCCTATGTAATTTCTTCGGCAAGCGGTAGTACACATTGCACCGAATATGCCCTGAAAACCTATTTCGGCTACAAAAGCACACTGAAAGGAGTACAAAAAGCGAACTATACCAACGCCGACTGGATAACCCTCCTGAAAAGCGAACTGAATGCCAACCGACCCATTGTTTATGCGGGATTCGGCGACGGCGGCCATTGTTTCGTTTGCGATGGTTACGACAGTAACAATTTCTTTCACTTCAACTGGGGTTGGGGTGGCTCATACGACGGTTATTTTGCCTTAAACGCACTGAATCCCGGTAGTGGTGGAATTGGCGGTGGCTCTTACTCATACAACAATAGCCAGCAGGCCTTAATCGGCATTGAGCCTGCAACCGGCGGAACAACCCCACAAACCTACGACTTACGCTTGTATTCGGCATTAAGCATGTCGAATACGAAGATCTGGTTTAAGGACGCCTTCGATCTGGATGTGAATGTAGCCAACTACGGAACAGGCAGCTTCTCGGGTCAGTTTGGCGCAGCAGTATTCGATACGGCAGGTAATTTCGTCGACTTTATCGAAACCAAAGCAAACCTCACCCTGAATGCAAACTCCTATTTCTCCAATGGGCTAACTTTTAGCAGTTCCGGCTCGTCAACCTTTGTTCCAGGAAAATACTATGCCGCGCTGTTCTACAAAACTTCAACCCAGGACTGGAAAATAGTAGCTGACGGCAATTACTCCAATCTGATAGAATTTGAAATATATTATGCTGCCGATATCGAGGTTAATTCAGCCTTTTCGATAACAACCGACGGTGGCAAGCTCGTCAAGGGCAACTCGGCAACGATAAATGTGGATGTGTTGAATTCTACCACCAACACCTTTTACGGACAATACCGCGTAAATCTTTCTAACCTTGACGGCAGTTGGGCGCAAAATATTAAAGTGCTTGCAGAAAATAAAGGATTGCCATCCAATTATCACTATCCTTCTGGAATTGATTTTACAGGAACAATTACGGTTGAACCGGGTACGTATTTACTGGAAGTTGCCTACCAGGCGCAGGGCACATCCGACTGGTATTATGCAGGAAGCACCAACCATTCGAATCCGGTATATGTAATTGTAAAAGCTCCCGAGATTCAATCGGACATGTACGAGGATAACAACACTCAATCTAAAGCATACAGCTTGCCTGTGAGCTTTTCGGCCAACAGCGCCACCAAAAATTCAAACGGTTCCAATCTGCACATCGGAACTGACATCGATTATTACAAGATTGTACTGCCTGCTGGTAATAGCTACACCATTACACCACGTTTGCACGACAGTTATAGCAGCGAGAGCGGCCAAACATATACCGTTGACGCCTTGTTCTCCTACTCCACAAACGGAACTTCATACTCCGAAACTTACGACGATGTGATGCAAGGTAATATCACCGTTAATAACGGCGGCACGGTTTATTTTAAGGTGGCGCCTTACTTCTCGGGCAATACAGGAACCTATCTGCTGGACCTCAGCATTACACGAGGTGCCATAACCGCTATAAACGAGGTTGAAACAGATGCGCAGATTTCACTTTTCCCCAACCCGGCAATTGACTTTGTAACGATCGATTTACAGCAAACCACGAATACGGTAAATCTGGTTGTTTTATGCGATTTTCACGGCGCCCAATTGTATACCGAAGATGTTACGAATGCTACAGGCATTATCAGGCTGCCCTTAGCCAACATCCCAAGTGGTGTGTATTTCGTGCAAATTCATACAAACAAAGGAATTCTAACCAAAAAACTGGTGGTAAAAAAATGAAAGCCTTGGTATTCTTTTCAATAATCGCATTAACGATGTCGGGCTGTAAGGTTCAACAAAAAGACGGCAAAGAAATGAGCAATAAAGCATCGGCAAAGGTGGCACCACAACCCTTTGTATCGGCCCAGGCCCGCGTTGTAATTTACAAAACAGCGAAGGACTACCGCAACAACGTTCCTGTCACTTTATCGGACGATAAAACAACTATCGTTTCCTATCCGCATCCTTCAGACTTGGTTCTGGGCGAAGGCCTGGCCTTGCCTGCATCATTGCACAACGGGTATCTGCTTGATAACCGCGGAATCAGTAAGAACATCGCTTTCCTGAAATATACCTACAACGAATATGTCGGGTTGAAGGGAGTCCCTACATTGCAGGAACTACAACGTAGCATTATCGACAAAGACCCATTAACCGAACTCTGGGATTGTGGCCCAAAAGCAAACTACTCCAATTTGCAGGAGCAACTAAACCAATGGATTGATAAAAAAACGCTTGCCGAAAAATGTAAAAGATTGAAATGAGTAAATGATAAGATAAACCTGCTTGTTAACCCACTTTTTTTCAAGAAAAGAAAAATGTTTAAATTTACGCAACTAAGTTTCTACATACGGCAGTTTAGTTCATGATCATTTTCACATTCATGATTCCAGTAACAATAAACACCAACTAAAATCCACTTTAATGAAAAAATGTAGTTTTATCTTATCTCTCTTATTATTTGCGACATCCTATGCTTATTCACAAAATGAAAAAGTTCAGGTAGGAATCGTTGGAGAAAAATTCAGTGATTTTACGCTGAAAACCTACCAGGGAAACCAGGTTTCGACAAGCGACCTTCGCGGTAAAAACATTTTATTGATTTCTTCGCGCGGAAAGTATAACGATGCGTACTGGTGCGGGATCTGTTTTTACCAATATGCCGAATATGCGTATCTGGAGCTTACTCAAAAGATCCGTGAAAAATACAACATGGAAATCCTGTTCCTGCTGCCTTATACCAAGGACACCCTTGCAAGCTGGGAGAAAAACTTTCCTGGCGGATTGGCATATATGGACAAAAGCCGGAATCCGGACAATCCACAAAATCTATCGGACGCACAGAAGAATTGGATGAACTTTGTACGTAACCATTATCCCAGAACCTTCAATTTCCCTGACAAAAAAATACCCTTACCTTTGCCCGTACTGATGGACGATAAACAGGAAGTATCAAAAGGGCTCGATGTGATGCGTACGGAATGGGATGGAACAAAAGTTCTCCAGAATGTTCCTGTAGTTTACTTTATTGATGCAGCGGGCGTTCTACGATTCAAATACATCAGCCAGTCAACAGCCGACAGGCCAACCGCAGAGTATGTGTTGAATTTTATTGAATCTATCGTAAAGAAGTAATACAGGCCCGTGACCGTTAACCATTTCAATTCACAAGGAAACGGAAAACCTCAACACCATATCATGGATTTTCTTAGCCATTGCTTTAGGATCGGATAAATCACCCATCGATTTCTAAGCAATGGCGGAAATTGCCGACGGCATTAATCATGCCATCCCCACGCAGCAAGAGATGCAGGATTCTGTTTCGTGGCTTTTAAACAAAGGCTTGATTGTACCATTGGCTGACAAATATTCCCTTTCGGGTACCGGCAGAAAAATAATGGTTGATGTTGCCTCGCAAACCCACATCCTATCGAAGATGTGGAAAATTCTTGAAAATGAATTCCAGCATTTAAAAGGAAATAGTTAACCCAAACATTCGAAAACCTTTTCCAGCGATTCGTTATTCTCGGCAAGTACAAAAAGCTTGTCGTTGGCTTCAATGGGCGTCGATCCGTTGGGTGTAATGTATTTGTTGTTACGTTGAATAAAGGATATTTCAATGGTTTTGGGTAGTTTGAGTTCTACCAGTTGTTTGCCAATAGACGGGCAGCCCTCAGGAACATTTATTTCCGTGAACACCGATTTGGTAGTTTCCGCACGCTCAATGTCGGTGAGTGGTTTATGTCTAATCTTCTCGGGAAGTGTCAGGTGAAGCCATTTAGCTACAATGGGCAAGGTTGTTCCCTGGATAATCACCGATGTTAATGAAATAAAGAATACAATATTGAAAATCATGTTTGCCTTATCTGCCCCTGCTAAGAGCGGATAAGTAGCGAAAACAATAGGAACAGCGCCGCGCAGTCCAACCCACGAAATAAACCATCGGCTTCTTTTCTGTACTTTGAAAAAACTCAAAGACAGAAATACGCTTATTGGGCGGGCAACGACGATAAGAAATGTAGAGATAATAAGTCCGATACCCATTATCGGAATAACCTGGCTTGGAAATACCAATAAACCTAGTGTTAAGAACAAAACTATCTGCATTAACCAGGCAAAACTGTCAAACGACTTCAAAAATTTCTTCTTGTGAATCAAATCCTGGTTCCCCAAATAAAGCGCACACAGGTATACCGAAAGGAAGCCATTTCCGCCAATAAAATCGGCCGCTGAAAAGCTGAAAAACATGATAGCAATAACGAGTACGATATATAATCCTTCAAAATCCATCCGTATGTGGTTTATCAGGTATTTGCTTCCTATACCACACAAATACCCGAATAAACCGCCAATTATCAGTTGTTTGAAAAAGACAGGTAAAGAAGCCAGAAGACTTGCATCCTGATTAACTACAAGTCCTGTAAACGTAATAGTAAGCACATAAGCCATGGGATCGTTGCTGCCACTTTCCAGCTCCAGGGTGGGGCGCAGATTTCCTTTCAGCCCAAGGTTTTTGGATCGTAGAATAGAGAAAACGGCAGCCGAATCAGTTGATGAGACTATTGACCCCAGCAGTAATCCTTCATAAATGGTGAAGTCGGTTATGGCCCAAACAAAAACACCAACGGAAATGGCTGTTACAAATACCCCCAGTGTCGAAAGCGTTATTCCCTGCCAAACAACAGGCTTTATCGCTTGCCAGTCGGTATCCAGTCCTCCCGAAAACAGAATGAAATTTAACGCGATAATACCAATGAACTGGGTGGTTTTGGGATTGTCGAAATATATTCTTCCCAGGCCTTCGGAGCCAGCCAGCATACCAATGGCTAAAAACAACACGAGCACAGGCACCCCGAATTTGTACGATGTTTTGCCTGCCAGCAGCGATACAAAAAGTAAAACAGAGCCTACTAATAATATATTTTCGGTGGTTAGATTCATTATATTTTAACTAATTTTAAACAAACAATCTATTTCAGAAGTTTTGCGAGTACTTTTGTAATTTACGGATTGCTGAGGAAATAATAAAAAGTTAACGCTTAAAAGTTCGGTTTGTTTGGAAACAAGTATTTTAAAAGATATTGTAATCATTTTTGCCTTAGCCACTTTGGTAAACCTGGTATTTACCAAGCTTAAAATACCTACCATCATCGGTTACATGTTAACCGGTATTTTGGTGGGGCCGCACCTGCTTGCAATCATACATCAGCCACACGATATAGAAATAATGGCCGAAATAGGGGTTATACTCCTCATGTTTACCATTGGGCTTGAGTTTTCCTTACATCATCTTTTCCGAATCCGCAAGATTGTTTTTATTGGTGGGTTCATCCAGTTGTTTCTCACAGCAGGAGTAACTATGGTACTGGGGCGCTTTTACGATTTAAACTGGAACAGCGCCATATTTATCGGCTTCATTACAGCATTAAGCAGTACGGCTATTGTACTTAAACTATTGCAGGAACGTTCCGAACTAAGCTCCAATTACGGGCGTACCGTACTGGGTATCCTTATTTTCCAGGATTTGATAGTGGTTCCCATGCTATTATTTACGCCATTTCTGGCTGGCGAGCATCCTGCAATTGGCAGCCAGCTTATCATTTTATCTATAAAGGCCGTTATTATAATAGGAATCGTTTATGCCGGAAACCACTGGCTTATGCCAAAACTGTTGTACCGAGTGGCATTAACAAAGAATCCCGAGTTGTTCCTTATGTTTATTCTGCTGATATGCCTTGCATTTGCTTTACTTACGTATCAAATGGGTATGTCGCTTGCCATTGGTGCATTCCTAGCAGGCCTTATGATTTCGGAAACCGAATACAGCCATAATGCCTTTGGGCACATCATACCTTTCAAAGATACATTCACCAGCTTCTTCTTTGTTTCAATAGGGATGATGCTGGATGGAGGTTTCATCCGCGAAAATCCGGGCATGGTAATCCTTACCGTGTGCATGGTAATTATGGCCAAAGTATTTATTGCCGGCGGCACAGGTTTTATCCTTGGGCATACATTTAAAGGTACAGTGCTTGTAGGTATAGCATTAGGGCAGGTTGGCGAGTTTTCGTTTATTGTAGCCAAGGTAGGTCTAAATTATGAAGTTATCACTCCTTATTTCTACCAGCTTTTCCTAGCTACAGCTATTATTACCATGTCGCTATCGCCGTTTTTATTCAGGGTTGCACGGCCCCTTGCCGATCAACTGCTGAAATTACCTATTCCCAAAAATCTTCGCGAAGGCCTCTTTCCATTACCGCAGGTTGAACTTCCTGATTTGAAAAACCACGTAGTCTTTATCGGGAAGGATTCGCGTTCGCACAATATGGCGATCATGGCCAGCCACAATAAAATTCCCTACATAGCCATAGTTTTCGATCCGGCCATGGTGCAGGACAGACTTAAAAAGCACGAACCTGTACTTTATGGAGATGCCGTAAACGAGCCCATTCTGAGGAAAGCACATATCGATACCGCTGAAGTTGCGGTTGTTTCGGTAGGCGACCTTATTACCGCAATGGCGATAATAGAAAAGATAAGATTAATCAGTAAACACATCCACATTATAGTACGAACCAAGCACGTTACCGATGTAGAGGATTTGTACAAACTAGGAGCCAACGAAGTTATACCCGAAGAGTTCGAAACGGGTATTGATATTTTCGAGCGAATATTGATTAAACTGCTCGTTCCCCGCAATCTTATTGATGTTACCATATCGGGAATCAGGGACGACAATTATGGCATATTCCGCGAAAGAGTGAAAAAGCGGAAATCTCAAGTTTACAGGGAACTCCCGAATTTCGAAATTTCCGCAGTTGCTGTTCCGGAGCTTTCGTCGGCCATGGGGCACACCATCGATTATCTGAAGCTGAAGAAAAATTATGAGGTAATTACAGTAGCCTTGCGGCGCAATAACCTGCTTATTGAGCATCCCCGTAAGGAAACCATTCTCCAGAAGGGCGATATCCTCTACCTCATCGGTAAACCCGAAAAAATCGCCGAGGTGATTGGATTTTTAAGTTTGTAAAAATGGACTGTCATTCCATTAAAGTCCCCTCCTTGGAGCAGGGCTGTTAAGTTTTGATTTAAGCCTTGTAGTTTTACTACGGAGCAATTCCCCTCTTGGAGAAGAGGGTAAGGGAGATTGATTTGGTAAGTAATATGTTTCAATCCCCCTGCCCCCTTCTCCAAGGGGGATTGGATAATTTGCTTACATTTAATGAATTGTGTATAATTTACAATTTTTAGAAGAGAACTTAACAGCCTCCGCTAAGCGTAGTCTCCTGACTACGCTTATTCCAATATCAATCACTTCATCTGATCCCAATAGGTACCACCAATTTAAAGCTTACATTCCGGCCCATGTTGTAAATGCCGCTTCTTCCAGTGGCATAATTCATAGGTGCATATTTTAGCCTGCTCAAGTGGCTCTGATAAGCTACATCAGCCAGATTATTAATGCTTATATAAAGCGAACAAAAGGTTTTGCCTGAAACCTTTATGTCTGTGCCCACTCCGGCATTCAGCAAAGTGTACTGCGGTGTCGCTGTTTCGGTATCGTAAGCCGAATAAACATTGTTTTGGGCAAAAGAATGATCGACAGTAAACTTCAGATAAACATTAGAGAGCCATCGGGTAAGCTTAGGTATATCGGTCTTTATAGTAGATAGTAACCTGGCAGCCGGAGTAAATGGAAGATACCTGGAGGAATCCGGTTGACTCTTCTGTTCAGCCTGCACTAAAGAAAACATATTTTCGAAATGAAGCCAATCGTAGGGATGTGGATGGATATCGAAACGGAACTCGCCACCATAAAGCCTTGCATTGCCTGAGATAAATTTAAATACCGTATTTCCATCGATTACTGAGTCAACACCTTGTACATTGTTAAGTTTCCTGAGGAATATAAAATCATCTATGGAATTATGAAACAAGCTGAGCTCTGCCGAAATATGTTCGGTGTTCAACCCTAATGTATAGTCGAATTGGAGCGATGTTTCGGGCTTAAGTGCCGGGTCGCCAGTTTCGTAACGCAAGGTTCCTTCATGTACGCCATTAGATCCCAGCTCGCTGATATTGGGAGCACGGAATCCCCTGGAAACATTAAACTTGGTATAAACCGTTTTACTAATCTGCCAGGTAGCTCCAAAACTCCACGAAAAACTTGAGAACGTAGTACTGAAGGCTCTAAACCGCTGGCTAATAGTCGGTCCTGAATAATCCACCCGTGTTCCGTTTTCGTCCAGGAAAAGATCTTCACCGGTTTGTTTCCGGCTGTCATAGCGAATGCCCCCACTTATATCGACAGTGCCAAGCGACTTTTTAACAATACCAAATACACCAATATCGAATAAATCGTACGCAGGAACAAGATATTCGCTTCCCTTGTTTTCGGAAGTTTGCTTCATCCCGTTTACACCTGCCGAAACTGCGAAATTACTGAACGAAGGTAGATTGTAAACGAAATCGTAGTTTAACGTGTTAAGCAGAAAATACAACCCATATTCATCCGCATTTTCGCCGTACTCCTGGCGCTGGTTTTGCTGAAAGCCCAGCGTAGCCTTAATGTTGCACGAACCAACAAACAGTGTATTGTCCCACACAGCCTTGTAGTGATGTATTTTCTGGAATGGCAGGCCAGGAGTGTAAGATCTGCCATCGGCATTTGTTGCTATCAGTTCTTCACCGGTTCCGGTCAGTTTGATGAACCGTCCTGTCAAGCTATCGCGTTCTCCTTCAATAATCCCAGGCTGTATACTGTAGGCACTCAGTTCCAGATGCGAATAACCCCACCGCTTGTTTAACCCCGCAAGTGCACTAACAGCATTCTCACGAAACCCCGAATTGTAAACATATCCATCGTATTTATTTTGGTAGGAATGCGACAATTTGTTGCTATAGCGCATATCCCATACAAAGCCTTTCTGGTTACCTCCTAAATTCAATGAATAACCCAAAAGACCGGCGTTTGTCTGATAATTGGCGACAAGGCTACCTGCTATTTTCCCTTCGGTAACTAATGGAGCAGGAAGCATATTTACCACACCGGCCAGCGCGTCCGACCCGTAGGCAAGGCTTGCAGGGCCTTTCAGTATTTCTACTTTGCCAACTGTGTATTCATCAATTTCGATTCCGTGTTCATCGCCCCATTGCTGGCCTTCCTGCCGGACGCCATTATGCATTGTAATAACACGGTTATAGCCTAAACCGCGGATTACAGGCTTGGATATGGCTGTACCTGTTGAAATCTGATTAATACCAGGCTGCAAAGCGATTACATCGATGATATTTGTTGACGAATTTTGCAGCAGCTCTGTTTTCGAAACAACACTTATGGGTACAGGAGTTCGTTTCTGTTCCATTGCAGCCGATGAGCCTGTAATTACTACTTCATTAATTTCGGTAGCAACATATTCCAATTGAAAATCTTTGGTTAGAGGTGTTGATAAATCGGCTACGTATATAATGGTGCGGTAACCTATCATGTTAATTTGCAGCAATACGCTGGTTCGTGGAAGATTATTCAGACTATACTTCCCTTCGAGATTAGATACGGTGCCCACTTTGAGGTCGGGAACATATATGGTAGCACCAACAAGCGGTTCTTTCGTGTTTTTATCTGTTATTGTTCCTGTAATTTGTGCATTGGCTGAAATGCAGTTATAAATACTCAACACAAAGAGTATGAAAAAGTATAATGGTAATTTCTTCATGGGTTATAATAAAATAAGTGACAAGGAAAAGCCTTAATAGCCAATCCCCAAGAATAGAAAAATTATAAAAAACTGTATTTTAAGAAATTACCGGAGGACCCCGATGTGAGAAGAAGACGAAAGCCGTACTAAAATGAATAGTGCGTATTTGGGTGTGTATGGTACCAATGAGAAAAAAACTTGCGGTTAAATTTTCACGAGGCGTTTCGGTAAACGTCACGAATTCGTAGTTACAAACATAACATGGACTTTCATGCTTTATCAGCTCAACATTTTCGCTTGTGAGATGAGGTGTCAGGTTATGATGATGCAATCCTTTAACTACAAGTGGCGTAATAAATAACACCTGTAACAGGAATACCAAAAGTGCACTATGTAAATTTTTTCTGTTCAATTTATTGTTAACTAAGCCAGAAACAACAATTCAAGCGGTTTGTTTGATAACCCGTTAATAAAAATGAAAACTGTTAACAACCTGTTCATATATTTCTTCTAAAACCCTTACATTCCGTGGTGTTAATCACATCTTTTTATCCCATCTGCCGTATACTCAAACAAACATAAATAGCACAGCCATGAAAACAAAATCTGAAGCTAAGAAGAAGAGAGAATCGGATTATATCGAACTGATAAATACCGATGCGTTTATATCCGATTTCGAGTTTATGTACCGGATGCTCCGCATGAATATGGCACTCGACATTGATTTTATTGTGCCAGCAAGGCCAAGGCACCGGCAATAATCATTTTAAAAGACCTATACCGGTTTTTTCACCAACTTTCACGAGGGTTTCTATCCTTTTTGCTGAGTATTTCATAATATCATCGTCGGGTTTGATGGCATCCCTGGTAAACAGTTGAATAACCGTTGAGCCTCCATATTCAAACCACCCTTTTTCCTCACCTTTCCGAAAGCTATGCGCTTCTCTGTCGCGCTGAATCACCTTCCCCACTAACAATGCCCCAACTTCAATATGAATTACATCGCCGAAATTTTCGGTATGTAAAACGGTTAGTTCACGATAGTTTTTGCTGAGCAGTGATTTCTTGGACTTCAGTGCAATGGGATGTACCGAGTTCAGAACGCCGCGTAACCTTTTAACTTTCTCCTGTTTGCCGTTATCGATATAGCAATACCTGTGATAATCGGGCGGCGCCAAGCGGTATACGAAACACCAGCCATCGGCATATCTCTTTGCAATATTCTTATCTTTTACCAGCTGTAGCAGCGAATACCAATAGCCCTTTACAGGTATTTCGGGCCCCGAAGCCATATTAAACACCATTAACCTTGAATCGGCGGGCGATATAAGATGCGAAGGCTCCTGGTCGATAACACGCGCGCCATCTACAAGCTCTCGTATAAAGAAGTCGTTAAAACTGCGGAACGATTCCAGCGGTCTTTTTATTTCCGATACATCAATCTTGTACTGCTCAATAAATGGCATAATGAAGCTTTTGCTGCGCGGACTCTTCATGTGTGCACCATAAAGCGCCGACATATATCGTTGAGAAAGTAATCCGTTTGTAATTATCTTTCCCACAGGATGATGATATAGAAATTTTAATCCTTTTTGCTTATATGTGTTTTCGTGTTCTATTTTACCGGTTCGTCGGTTATATAGTGCTGGTTTAAGCATAGTAAATAGCGAAAAATTTTACTTTTTTAAAGAGAACAAAGATATAAATAAATAGCTTTTGCGAAATGGTCTGATCCAAACGCTGAATACAGGGAAATATTGTAGTTGGTTAACTGGCATAAATACAAAAGCTCAGCGTCACATAAAACATAGTCTGTTTAGCGCTAAACGCCTAAAATTATTTAACTACGGAGTTTTGTGATTTTTGGTATTTACAAAACATAAAAGCCGCCAAATGCCTTGGAATTGAAACCCTCCTAAAAGAGACACAGAGAGCACGGAACAATAAACCGCTTGTGGTTTATAACTCTGTGCTCTCTGTGCCTCTTGACTGATAAAAATTAAATGCCGATTAGTTTATTCCTGCATTCATCGACCTTAAGTACTAAATATTTTCTCCGTGTTAAAACCTTTTTTTTCTTTATGCCTGCTTGTAGCAGCGAATCCAGTCAATTTCGAGTTTAGCAGGAACTGACTTTACCAATTCGTTGTAGACTCCCGAATTCAGTACGATGTACATTTCTTCATCGGGAACGTTAGTATTTTGGGTCTTTACCACCAGGTCATTTATTTTCCATACCAGTTTGCCAGGCATCCATTCGAGCGAGTAAATGAAATATTTGTTTTTGAAACTCGAAGCTGAAATGGCAACACTGTCGGTCCTTATTTCTTCGCGTCTTGCTGCATCGCCATTAAAAGAATTCAGCGAAAGCTTGTTGTTAAAGCTCTTAAAAATGTCAATTTGCGGAACTGCCTTTTCTCCAGCCAGCCAGAACGCATGAATAACATCGCTTGCACCATCGATCTTTATTTTGGCTTCTATTTTCCCATATTTCGTACGAAAGCTGCTTCCCGTGTTAATAATACCGGAAGTAAAGTTGAAATCCTTTGGATAAAAGCCAAGTGCAGGATTCCATTCCTTTCCATTCACTCTTTCGTTTTTGGTAACTATTTTCAGCGACGTTCCATTGAATTCGAAGTTACGGTTTTCGGTAAACAGATGGTACTCGCCGGGCAAAGCATACGTATCACCCAAAAGAACTTCGCCCCAGAAATAGCGGGTAATCCATTTTGATTTGTCAATTTTGCCAGCTGTAAAATCATCTTCGAAAGCAAGTGACCAACGTTTAAGCTCATCAAACTTCTGCGAATCCTTCGTTTTTAAATACCAGATGATTTTTTGTGACTTCTTTAAATTCAGATATTCCTGTTGTTGCTTGTATTCATCGGATTTCTCCCACTTTTTGGAATCGAGCAGATAGGCTTTTCTTTCCTTGAATTCCTGCGATAATACTTGTTTTTCCAATGCTTCGTAATCGGGAATAAGTTTAGAGTTTTCTATTCTCTTGAATTCGGCCAGCTCTTTTGAGGCTTTCATCTTGTAATAGCCCTTGATATTGCTCATGGAACTTTGCCTCTTGTATTCCTGCAGTTTACGATACTCTTCAGTTTGTTCGAAGCGCTGCGATTCAATTTCGCGTTTTTTCTGCGCGTATTCGGACGATTTTACGAAGGTTTCAAGTTCTTTGAAATAGGTAAGCTCATTGGAATCGTTCAGCTTTCTGAAGTCAGCCAGATATGGGCTTTTCATTAGAAGATAATAGTGCTGAAATTCCTTCGAATCCTTTTGTTTGGTGTATTCATTGTATTTCCTGAAAGCTTCCGAATTGTGAAACTCGTCCTTTTTCATGGAATTTTTGAGCGAAACAAATTCGTTGGAAAGTACATATTTTTCGAGTGCCTCATATTCTGTAATGGCTGCAGATTTATACAGCTTCTTGAAATCGGCAAATGCTTTGTCACTTGCAAATTTGTTGTAATTAATGAAGCTCTGGTTCGCAGCCAGCGATTTATATTCGTTATATTTCTGAAACTCCTGCGATTTCTCAAAACGTTTCTTATCTTTCATGTATTCCTCCACTTTTTTGAACTGTGGCGATTCGATGAAAGCTTTCAGGTGCTCGTATTCTTTTATGGTTTCGGAACCGTCGAGTGTTTGAAATTGCTGATAGGCCGGCGAATTCTTAAACTTATAATAGAACTTAACGTCTTTCGATTTTTTTAGGCTGAGGTATTCGCTCTCCTTTTTTTCTTCGTTGCTACCCTTAAAAACAAGGTTTTTATAGTATTGCTGTTTTTGTGCAAACTCCGGCGAATTGATAAACTTATCGAGGAACTGGTAGCGTGCCAATTCGTCCGATTTAGCATAATTCTGAAGTTCGTTGAATTCTTTTACCAATTCAGCATGTTTTTTCTCTAATGCTTCGGTTTTGGGGTAAAAACCAAACATAAATTTTAAGGTAGCGTTTGCCATATGTGGTTAGTATGTAATGTTTATATAAATTTAAAAAAAAACTGGTTCAAATCATATTTGAACAGATTTTTATACGGGAGTTGAAACGAATAGTTTACATAAATATTTAACACCATGCGCATTGATAAATAATACACACATATACAGTGTTTTCCAAGTTGTATTCATAGGAATTTAGACTGAATTTTTGTATGAAAAGAAATTGTTTGAAGGAACGTATTACTAAACGAATAAATCACTAATTTTAAGTTTATATTTTTTGAACCGTATACATATGTCGACTTTAACAGGAGAAATCATCCAGGTTATTGGGCCTGTGATTGATGTGAGCTTTGAAAAGAAAGAAGGCGATTTACCAGATATTCACGATGCCTTAGAAATTAAACGCGAAAACAACCAGGTGTTAATTGCCGAAGTGCAGCAGCATATCGGCGAAAACTCGGTTCGCGCCATAGCCATGGATTCTACTGATGGATTGCGCAGGGGTATGGAAGTCTTAGCAACTGGAGGTCCTATTAAAATGCCTGTGGGCGAACAAATCCGAGGCCGCCTGCTTAATGTAATCGGCGATGCAATAGATGGCATTGGTGCTGTTGACAAATCGAATGGTTACGGTATTCATACTGTACCCCCCAGGTTCGAAGATCTGTCTACCAAGGCCGAAGTGCTATTTACCGGTATTAAGGTTATCGACTTGCTGGAGCCCTACTCAAAAGGTGGTAAAATTGGTTTGTTCGGTGGTGCGGGCGTTGGAAAAACCGTAATCATCATGGAGCTGATCAATAACATCGCGAAACGGTATTCCGGACTTTCAGTATTTGCGGGCGTTGGAGAACGTACACGCGAGGGAAACGACCTGCTGCGAGAAATGATTGAATCGGGTGTAATAAAATATGGTGATGCCTTTCTAAAAAGCATGGAAGAAGGCGGTTGGGACCTTTCGAAAATTGATAATCAACTCATAAAAGAATCGCAAGCCACGCTGGTGTTCGGACAGATGAATGAACCACCGGGTGCACGTGCAACTGTTGCGCTTTCGGGGCTTACGGTAGCCGAATCGTTCCGCGATGGCGACGAACAATCGGGTGGACGCGATATTCTCTTCTTTGTCGATAATATCTTCCGTTTCACCCAGGCCGGATCCGAAGTATCCGCGCTACTTGGCCGTATGCCATCGGCCGTTGGTTACCAGCCCACGCTGGCTACCGAAATGGGATTAATGCAGGAACGTATTACATCTACAAAACGCGGGTCAATCACTTCGGTACAGGCTATTTATGTGCCTGCCGACGACTTAACCGACCCGGCACCTGCTACAACATTTGCTCACCTTGACGCAACCACTGTACTCGACCGTAAAATATCGGAGTTGGGCATTTACCCCGCTGTAAACCCGCTCGATTCTACGTCGCGTATTCTTTCTGCCGAAGTTGTAGGCGAACAGCATTACAACACCGCACAAAGGGTTAAAGAGCTGCTTCAACGCTATAAAGAATTGCAGGACATTATCGCAATCCTCGGTATGGACGAACTTTCGGAGGAAGACAAGTTGGTTGTTCACCGTGCACGAAGGGTTCAGCGTTTCTTATCGCAACCTTTCCACGTAGCTGAACAATTCACCGGATTAAAAGGTGTACTTGTTTCTATCGAAGATACCATCAAAGGTTTTAACATGATTATGGACGGCGCGGTAGATAAATACCCCGAAGCTTCATTCAACCTTGTTGGAACCATTGAAGACGCTATTGCCAAAGGCGAAAAACTGCTGGCAGAAGCTAAATAATATGCCAGTTAATCGATATCCAATGTGCCAATTACAAAGTTGAATTGGCATATCGGCACATCGGCACATTGAATAATTGAAAATATGCATCTCGAAATACTCACACCACAAAAGACGATTTTTAACGGCGAAATCAAGCTTATTAAAGTTCCGGGAAGCCAGGGATCGTTTGAGATATTGAAGAACCATGCGCCCATTATTTCTACCCTCGAAAAAGGTGAGGTAAAAATTGTTACCACAACCGACGAAGTTATTCAATATACCATAGACGCGGGCGTTGTACAGGCTGTAGATAACAAAATTACCGTTCTGGCAGAATCGCTGGTTACGGTTAATTCCTAATATCCAACAAATGAGGATTCTTGCTACTTTCGTTTTTATCCTAAGCATGTGTTCCATGGCTGATGCACAACAAAAAATAACCTTCCCCTCTTCGGACGGACTTACAATAACCGCCGATTTATATGTTCAGGATAAAAGCAATCCGTACATCATTCTTTTTCATCAGGCCAACTACAGCAGGGGCGAATATATCGAGACGGCACCACGACTGTTAAAGCTGGGTTACAATTGCCTGGCCGTAGATTTACGCTCAGGTAAGGAAGTAAACTTTATTCAAAATGAAACGGCTGCAGCAGCCCGCGAAAAGCATCTGGGCACCGAATACCTCGACGCTGAAAAAGACATGCTGGCTGCTATTGAATACATAAAGAAAATGAGCAAGGAACGCGTTATTTTGCTGGGGAGTTCTTACTCAGCATCTTTAACAATGCGGATTTCAAAAAACAATCCTTCGGTAAAAGCTGCTATTGTTTTCAGTCCAGGTGAATATTTTGCCAAAATTAAGCTAAAAGAAGAGATTGCGAATTTCGATAAACCGTTATTCATTGGTTCTACTACATCGGAGTATCCTTATATTAAGGAAATGGTTGCAGGCATTAACAATAACTTTATTTCATGGTTCGTATCCTCCAAAACAAAAGGGGTTCATGGCTCACGGGCGTTATGGGCCTCTTCTCCCGAGAACGAAGAATGCTGGATGGCTTTACTCCAGTTTTTCAGGAAAATGAAAAAATAAGATTCCACTTTGTTCAATAAAATAATCGTTCGATAAACGGTTTTCTTTTGCCTTTATATGAAGAAAATAATTATTTTTGAAGTTCTTGAAAAATGAATTATTATTAATAACTACCAAAACAATAGATTATGTCAGACGAAAAAAATTTAAAGCCCATATCGGAACCTCTGGTAACTCATATTTATACTGCAGATCCATCTGCGCATGAATTTGAGGGCAAAATTTACATTTATCCATCGCACGATATAGATGCAGGTTTACCTGAAGACGATTTCGGCGGTCACTTTGGGATGGAAGATTATCACATCCTTTCGATGGACAGCCCAACAGATACCAAAGCTACCGACCACGGTGTTGCATTACACGTAAAAGATGTACCCTGGGCCGAAAGACAAATGTGGGCTCCGGATGCTGCTTACAAAAACGGAACTTATTATTTCTATTTCCCAGCTAAAGCTAAGGATGGCGCTTTCTATATCGGTGTTGCAACAAGCAAAAACCCTGCAGGTCCTTTCAAAGCTCAACCACAAGCTATAAAAGGTAGTTTCAGTATCGACCCATGCTCGTTTGTAGACGACGATGGTAAGGCTTACCTTTATTTTGGCGGTATTTGGGGCGGTCAGTTACAACGCTGGCAAACCGGAAAATTCATTGCTGATGTAAAAACACCTTTCGACCTCGAACCTGCTGACGATCAACCGGCTCTTTGCGCTAAAGTAGCCCGCTTAACAGACGATATGCTCGAATTCGACGAAAAACCCCGCGATCTGGTTATTCTCGACGAAAACGGCAAACCACTCCTCGCTGGCGACCACGACCGTCGTTTCTTCGAAGCTTCTTGGATGCACAAGCACAATGGCAAATACTATTTCTCTTACTCAACCGGCGATACTCACTATATTTGCTATGCTATAGCCGATAATCCTTACGGACCATTCACATACAAAGGCGTTCTTTTGAACCCGGTAATTGGTTGGACAAACCACCATTCTGTTTGCGAATACAAAGGCAAACCTTACTTGTTTTATCATGACAGCACCCTTTCTGGCGGCCAAACTCACCTTCGCTGCGTAAAAGTTGCTGAACTCAAGTACAGACCTGATGGTACCATTGAACCTGTTACTGCATACAAGTAAAATACAGTTACATTCGATATTAAAACTCCGGTCGCTTTAAGCGACCGGAGTTTTTGTTTTTAAAAAAGTATGTTATCCGATTACACCAATGGGTTAGTAATTCCTGATTTACTTGAGAATTAAAGAGGCAATATTTACGGTTGTTTCTATTGCTTCTCAACCAATCTCAAACTACATCTTACTGCCCCTAATCACAATATTCTTAGGCTCCTGTTTCTCCATGGTAGGCGGTCCTAACCTTGGACCCGTTGGGGCAACTATCTCCATAATCACCTGATCGCCATCAAAGGTGAAACGCATGGTTTCGTCCGATCCGGGATTAAACATCGAAAGATAGTAAGCTGAGAGCTGGTTATTGCTTGTCCACGAACACATGCCGGCGGAATGCACAGGAGTTACATCCATCGGATTGGGGTAAACCGTGCGCGCAATCGATAAGGTTCGGTCGGTCATCCCGTACAGCCAGCTATCTAACCCAAACGGTATATTGTGTATGGCGCTGGAAGTAACAAATGTAAGGTGGCAATTACCAGAACCATCAAACCGAAATAGAAGCGAGTTGATACCAGCCGGGTTTTCTTCCATCTTGTAACGCCGTGTACTGGTAACTACTTTATCTGTACTAGGACCCGGGAATGGCTTCTTTAACTCATATTTTGACACTTCGGCTTTCAAATTATATGTTTTATTAGGACTCAGTTTGGTTTTGCTCATAGATGGTAGCATATCGTAAATTAAGCTGTTAAATCCAGCCTCGTCGCTAATGCGGCTATGGCAAACAAGCACAAAGTCGTATTCAGGAAGTACCATGATAAGCTGATTTTGGCCGCCAATTGCCCGGTACGAATGCCTGCGACCCATCCATATTTGGTAACCATAGCCCTGGGAGCCATCGTCGGCCACTTTTTCATTTTCTTCGGCCGTGCGTTCCGGATGCTGAAAGATGTGTGGGGTGGTAGCCGCTTCAATCCAGGCAGGATTCAGCAATTGTTTCCCATTCCACTTCCCTTTGTTTATAAGGAACAATCCCATCTTTGCCATGTCGGAGGTGCGCATATGCGAGCCCCCATTTCCCATGTTAACTCCATCATTGTCCATTTCCCAAATCACATCCTTAATGCCCAGTGGATCGAGTAGGCGTGGTTTCAGGTATTCATGTATGGTCATGTGAGCAACCCTCGTTAATATATGCGACAGCATGTGCGATGCGGAAATATTATACGCGAAGCTGGTTCCTGGTTCATACGCAAACTTTGCTGCCAAAAACGAACGCACCTGACTGATGCCTGAACCTGCATACGATGTAGGAGCATGACCAACCGACATGGTAAGCAAATGTTTCACGGTAAGCTTGGCCAATTGCGGCGAAATGGTGTCGGGCAGCAAATCGGGGAAAAACTTTGTTACCTTATCTTCTATATTCAGCAAACCTTCCTGTACCGCAAAGCCAATAGCCATGCTGGTAAACGTTTTAGTAGCCGAAAACATGGCATGCTGGTATTGTGGAGCATACGGCGCCCACCAATGTTCAGCAATAACTTTGCCGTGGCGTAGCATCATCAATCCATGCACGTCGTATCCTTTTTCTTTTACCTGTTGAAAGAACTTGCCAATTACTTCGGATGGAACGCCTTGTTCTTCCGGAGTGCTGCGAGGCAATCCATCGTTATAAGCAGCATCAGTTCGTATTTGTGAATACCCGGGAATATACAAACTCCCAAGAAGCAATACCAAA
>DATALJ010000273.1:0-17354 GCA_036261135.1 Bacteroidales bacterium | reverse complement strand
AGAAAAAATAAGACTGAAAAGCAGGTCGTTCGATCGTTCTTCCGGGCAACCGGAGGAGAGGAAAGTCCGGGCAACGCAGGGCACCATGCTTCTTAATGGGAAGATAGCCGCGAGGTTATAGCCACGTAACAGAAAATGACCGCCATGGTGCAAACCGTGGTAAGGGTGAAAAGGCGGGGTAAGAGCCCACCGGTCCTGATGGTAACACCGGGAGCCGTACGTCTGATGGGTTGTAAGGCCATGTATATCCCATATTCCGCTTCGTGCGGAAACAGAGCTGCCCGCTCTGGGCCTTATGGGAGGGGTAGGCCGCTAGAGCCTGGTGGTGACATCAGGTCCAGATAAATGATAGAAGCCCGCGCAAGCGGGAACAAAACCCGGCTTACAGACCTGCTTGAAAGTCTTATTTCTATTCTTTTTTGTTATAAGTAACTATTTATTAGTATTATATATTTTCGTAATTCTCTTTCCGTGTTAACCTTATTCTTCATAAAAAATTGATTTTTATCAATATTTAATTTTGAAATTTCAAAATTAAGCAGCTATATTTGGGACCTCATGCTTAAAAAATGAGTTTTCTCTTTGCTAAGAACTATGGGCCTGCTGAGAGAAATGATTATCCTAACGCTGTGAGAACCAGATTTTCGAATACTAACAAATATTTAAACTATAATAAATACTACTTTTTTTTATGGCCACATCTAACACGGTTAAATTCTTCAATGGCGAAGATATTCCAATAGAATTACACAAAGTAAGAATCGTACAAAAATTATTTTTAAACCCAATCGACGAACGTTTAAAAGCCATGCGTAATGCAGGTTTTAATACGTTTCAATTAAGCACCAAGGACGTTTTCCTTGATATGCTTACCGACTCGGGAACCAATGCAATGAGTGACAACCAGGTTGCTTCGATGCTTCATGCTGACGATGCTTATGCTGGTTCACAAAGTTTCTACAAGATGGAAGCTGCCATTCAGGAAGTATTTGGAAAGAAATATGTGTTGCCTGCTCACCAGGGTCGTGCTGCCGAAAATATCGTTTCTCAGGCATTCATTAATAAAGGTGACGTAATTCCTATGAATTACCACTTTACCACTACCAAAGCCCACATGGAGCTTAATGGCGGTACCATCTTCGAAATATACACTGACGAAGCAATCAAAATAAAGAGCAAAGTTCCTTTCAAAGGAAATATTGATATCAAAAAGCTCGAAGACCTTATTCAAAAATACGGAGCCAAGAATGTGCCTTTCATTCGTATGGAAGCATCTACCAACCTTATTGGTGGACAGCCTTTCTCTATCGCCAACATGCGCGAAGTTCGCAAGGTAGCTGACAAACACGGAATCATTATTGTTCTCGATGCCAGCTTAATTGGCGAAAACGCTTATTTCGTAAAACAACGTGAAGAAGAATTTAAAAACGCTGAAGTAAAAGACATTCTGCTTACCATGTGTGGTTTAGCCGATGTTGTTTATTTCTCAAGCCGTAAGGTAAGTTCTACCCGCGGTGGTGGTATTTGTACCAATCGCGAAGATCTGTTCATGAAAATGCGCGATTTGGTTATTTTATACGAAGGCTTCTTAACCTACGGTGGTATGTCCGTTCGCGAAATCGAAGCTATGGCCGTTGGTCTCCGCGAAACAACTGATGAAACAGTAATCAGTCAGTCTCCTTCATTTATTGCCTATCTGGTAAATGAACTCGACAAATTAGGCATACCCGTTGTAACACCTGCTGGCGCATTAGGTTGCCACCTCGATGCAATGGGCTTCCTGCCTCATGTTCCACAACAGGAATATCCTGCCGGAGCATTAGCAGCAGCTTTCTTCATTATATCGGGCTGCCGTGGTATGGAACGTGGTACAATTTCAAGCGTCCGCGACGCAAATGGTAACGACGTACTGGCCGACGTAGAATTGCTCCGTTTGGCATTCCCACGTCGCGTATTCACCCTTTCGCAAACTAAATTTGTATTAGACCGCTTAACATGGTTATATAAGAACCGCGAGTTAGTTGGAGGCCTAAAATTCGTTGAAGAACCTGCTGTATTGCGCTTCTTCCTGGGCCGCCTCGATGCTACAAGCAACTGGCCCGAAAAACTCGTAGCCCAGTTCAAAAAGGACTTTGGGGATAGTTTATAATAATTATTCGAATAACCATTCCCAGTTACCCTTTCCGCGCAGCCCGGAAAGGGTATTTTTTTGTACTTTTGTGAATAACCTGTGGCTAACCTATAGAACTGTCATTCCGGCGAAGGCCGGAATCCGTCCATGTTTGGTAGCCACTTAATAGCCACAAATACTTACTATTTATGAAAATCGACCTAACCACACCAGCTTTATTCTTCTCCGCCATATCGCTACTGATGTTGGCATTCACAAATCGTTTTCTTGCTCTGGCGCAGTTGGTAAGGAACCTGCACGAACAATATAAGGAAAAGCCCAATATAGCTATTATGGGGCAGATTAAGAACCTGCGTACCCGGTTACATTTAATCCGTAGCATGCAAATAGCCGGGATATCAAGCCTTTTGCTATGTGTGGTTTGTATGTTTCTTATTTATATTGAAAAGATCGGCATTGCCGAATTTCTTTTCGGTATTAGCATGGTTTTACTGGTCATTTCGCTTGCATTATCGATTCGCGAGATTGTTATTTCTGTAAAAGCGCTGGATATCCACTTGTCGGACGTAGAAGAATTGGGAAAAAAGCATGAATGAGCAATTTCCATCGCCCGAGCAATACAGGGAACGGCTGGTTAAACTGGCTTTTACAAAAATGCCTTACGGCAAATACCAGGGCCGTTACCTTTCCGATATTCCGGAACCATATATCGTATGGCTCAAAAACAACGGGCTTCCCAAAGGCGAACTGGGTAAAATGATTCTCGAAATGTATGAAATAAAAGCGAATGGTTTGGAAGGGCTTATTCGAAAGATTAGAGAAACGGCCCGCTAGCATTATTTATTCCGATATAATTTTGCGGTTCAGTTTTCTTTAGCGAAATTTGGGCAAATTTTTGGGTGTTTATGTTAGCAAATAAACCGAAGCTTAGATTACTAATTGTAGACGATAATTCCTCGTTTTTAAAATTATTCGCGAAGTTATTTACGTCTTATTTTATGGAGTTCATCGAAACAATTGATACAGCCCCAAATGGTTATGAGTGCATTCAAAAAGTTCTAAAACAGCCATACGATATTGTGTTTATGGATATGGACATGCCCGTAATGAACGGGGTAGAAGCTACCAAATATATCAATCAGAATTTCAGAGGAATTATTGTTATTGCTGTTTCATTAAACAGCGAGCTGGAGCACATAAAACAAATGTTAGAGGCAGGAGCAAGGAACTATATCATCAAAGAAAAAATTAACAAAGAGTATATTCAGCATTTACTCGAAAAGTACTAAACTCCAACAAAAAAGCAGTCCCAAATGGAACTGCTTTGCTATATTTTATGGCTTGTTGGGTTAGTGCTAATAATATTAGGATAATTTTATGCCACAGCTTCAGCGTATTCATGGAATTCGAAAGGTACTCTCAGCATCGATTCAAATTCCTTGCCTGTTTCCAAGCCATCTTCGTCGCCTTCTTCGTAATACCAGTGTATTTTGAGATTCTTCACACTCAAATTGTCCTTTAACAGCCCAATGAGTGTATATATTTGTTTGGAACTACTGGTGTTGATATATTCAAGCCTTATTTCAAGGGAAATAGTTTCTAACAAACATTGTTTTGCCCAGCTAAGGAGAGGTGTGTAAAATGTATAAGTATCTTCGGGCAAAGAGCGGCCTTGTATGGATAACTCGCCGGTAGGAAGGAATTCAACCCTCGGGGTTGCTTTTGTCGATTCAACAAATAACTTTTCCATGACTCAAATTTTAACGATTAATAAAGGTGATGCTTATTTGTATCTCCATTAACGAATATCATCATGAAAAGATATGTAGCTTTGATAAAAGTCATGTTTTTATTGACCAAAGTCAAATTAAGGTGACGAAATTATTTTATCTGACAATTCGGATTTTTTACTCTGTTTTTTTAGTTCGTTTCATTTCGTTCATCAACCGTATGGAAATAGCCCCCAATACTATAACTACAATGCCTAATATAATCCATACCATCTGCTTGTTGAAAAATTGAGAGGAGGACTGTTCTTTATCGCTTACGGCAATGACTTGCAGGTGGGATACATTCAAAAACGGCAGAGTACCAGGGATTACATCCGAAAAATATTTTAAATCGTAGTTAGGAGAAGTTAAATTCTCATTATTGAAGTATATTTCGTATTGTTCTCCGCTCTCTAGCTGCGCTACAAGATACTTATTCAGTTGAAAAGCCTTTACCGACTTAATTGAAAGCGGAGGATTGTCCTCATTTTCAATTTCTATGCCTAATGTATCAGCCCTGAGGTTTTCGTATGACAATGTATTTTTTTCAGTTGAAGATAGGGTTTGGCTGTACCAAGCGTCGAAGTAAACAGATTGGTTCCGTTGTTTCGCATACCTGCCTGTATGGAAGGAACGGAGATAATAATCCGGGCCAGCTATATCAAACGTTAGCTGGTCTATAACATAAGGCCGCTTAAATATAAGGGTAATATAGCTTTTTCTGGCACTGTCTTTCTGAATAATCCTGGGTTCCGGTATTTGGGTAAATATACCATTGGTGTGCTCCGAATTGCGGTATCCGGCCTTGATAAACTGAATTACTTCGCCCTTTTTGTGCGGAATGGTAACTTCAAAATACCGGTAATTATTCTTTGGAAACTGAACCGAGCGGATTTCGGATGTGTCGCTTTCAGCAGAACCACCAGCTATCAAGTATTCACGCGAAATAAAGAACCAGTTTTTGCTGTCGTCGCTGCCTTTAACAATAACTTCGGGCTCAACGGTTGTGTTGCGGATAATAAACAAAAGCTCTGTTAAAATGTGTTTATCGGCGTTTTCAACCACGATACGCGTTAATTTGGGTGAGAAATGAGGCTCATTACCAACAATGGGTATTTCTTTAAAATACTGCTTGCTTTCCGCACTTTTTTCTTCAACCAACAAATAAGGCACTTCCTTGTGTTTGGAATTCATCAGGCGTATATCGGAATAATCGCGTTTTACGTAAGATATAACTTCCGGCGAAAGCACAACTTTATAGAACCCTTTGGTTGGAACGGAATCTACCAATGCCTTGTTTCTGTATCCATCGGCAGCATGGGTGATCCCGCATATTAATACGATAAATACGAATACTATCAGTCGGTTCATACGATTAATTTGAAATTTGTTCATTTGCAGGTTCCTTGTTTTCATTATCCAGAATAAGTTTTTTGAGCTTTTGATAGAGGAAAGAGATAACCAGCAATGTAACACCCAGGAATATAAACGTCGCTATGCGGCCACCTTCGTTCATTTTCCACACGTCGAACAACAGCAGTTTAACAATAATCAGCCCAAGCAAGGATATAGCCTGTATTCTGAACACCTTATTCTTGGCCTTCATACCAATAATCATTAGTACGAAAGCAGCGCACGCCCAAAGAATAGAGTAACCTGTTTTATGTATTTCTTTAAGTAGCGCGTATTCGTTGTCCAATCTTGCTAAATTAACCCATAGCACAATATTGTCGAGCTCTATACTTGCTGCAAGTACAATAATGAAGGTGGTATACCAGAGTGTGATTTGCGAAAGTGCCGATTCTGCTTTGAATATCTCATTTCTTTTCTGAATGATAAATGCCAGAACCACTGCAATTCCTGGATAAATCAGGTAATGAAACAGGAAGTTGCCCTGCGAAAGCGTATGATATAAAAGATATTCCTCACGAACCCCTATAATCCTTGTGCTGTAAAATACCAAAAATATAAATAAGAGGAACAGCGACAGATAATAAAGTACTTTTAGTGCAAGAACCCATTGCTGGCGTCGGCAAACTATTACATAAGCCGCCAAATAAGTAAAATTAAATACGCCATACACCGCATGCCTGAAAACAGTTACATTATACATCCGGTTCATCTGGTAAACCAGCTCGTAAAACAGTACCGCATATAAGCCTGTAAACAGAAGTGCGGATAATATGGATGAATAGGTTTTTACGTCTAATAAATATTTAATAAACATAGATTCTTTCTCTTTTCTCAGTAAAAGAATCGAAAGAACAATGGCAATCACAACAATTAAGCCTGTTATGCAAATCTGGTTAAGGAAAACGGGCAGCACTTTTGCGTTTAGTAGATATCCGTTATTCCAATCCATAAGCAGGCTTAAAATGGTAAGGCCTAATATAATCAAATGCGCGGCCTTCAGCATTTTTATGCCCGACACCTGCGAAATCCAAAGCAGAATAACTACTTCAGCCGCCCAGAACATGGTAATGGAATGACCGTGTAGTTGAATAGGAATTGCCAGACTGATAAAGCTTAGTACCAGGCCAATAAGCAAGAATAGAAACGTACGGTCAATCTTTTCTTTTTTGTAGAAATACAACACCCACGCAAAGTTATAAATGCCAATAATTACGGTAAATAAACCATTGTATAATCCGTTTTGCAGCGAATCCACAATGAGTAAACCGCCCAGGAAGTAGAACAGGTTATTGGAAAGGATCATCCCGATTTCAATGCCATTGAAAGGCTTGTATTTGCGAATATTATTCAGAATATTTACAAGAAAAAAACCGAGATAAAACAATGTTGCAAATGTAATTGCGCCTACGTATGGCTTTATACCGGAGTTCCACATAAACGTATCAACCAGCCAGCCGCCAAACAGGAGGAGTGTAAATATATATCCCAGTAAATTCAGTATATTCCAGCGCTTATGCCAGGCAATTACAACCATGCCCGCATTCAATATCAATAAGTAGGTGAACAGTACAATGTAGTTTCCCGCTCCGGTCGATACCATAAATGGCGATGCAAATCCGCCAATAAGCGAGATAATGGCCAGTTCGCGTTTGTCGTACAACAGCGATAACAGCACAGCAAAAATGGTAATAATAATGAGAATCGCAAATGCTGCGGCTTGCGGGAATAAATTGTAAAGCTGGTAAGCAATGGTAACGGTTGTATACAGGATGGCTAATCCACCACCAATCAGTATTGAGGCAAAGGTTTTGTAATCCTTGCGCATCCGGTGGGCCAAGGCAATTATACCGCCACCCACAATAAAACCAATGGCTGTGCGTCCAAATTCGTTAATATAATCCTTGTCAATGGCATATTTCACAAAATATCCGATACCCAAAACCAGTATGGCAATCCCAATCTTGCTCATCAGGTTTTCGCCAATAAACTTTTCCCAGTCGCCTTTCACTTTGGGCTTTTGGGGCTTTTGCACTTTCTGAACAGGTATAGTCGGCTTTTCTGCGACCACCTGTTGGGCCGGGTTTGCATACAACTCTTCAATGGAAGACGCTTTTACAGGCTCGGGCTCCGGTTTCTTTTCCTGTACTGGAGTTACAGCAGGTGGAGGAAGAATCGTCTCCTGCTGCATCTTTCTTTCTGGTTCGCGCCTGGTGGGTTGATTGCACAATTGGTCCTTCAGGCTATTCAGGTCTTTCCCAATTTTATCGAGTTTATCCTTTATCAGAGAGTTGTTTATCAGGATAATGATAAAAATGGTAATAATAAAAAGCGTATTAATGACTTCCATAATAGATAGGTGTATAATCAAATATAGTAAATGTTTAACTCATTTACCCCCGAAGCTTTGAATAATTTACAAATAATTGGGTTAATAAGGAATAGATTGTAATTTTGTAAAAAATTACTACCATGGAAAATAAATCAATAAGCGAATTACCCGATCACGATCGTTACAATTATTTAATTCATCATATTGCCAAATTTAAGGAAATATGGTTACTGAAAGCCCACGACGGCATGTACGCCATGTTCGAAGACGAAAAGGGCAACAGCTATATTCCCGTATGGCCTCACCAGGAACTTGCCGATGAATATGCCATTGAAGACTGGGAAGGATATGTTTCCGAAAGAATGGAGCTGGGCGAAATCATGGAATGGATGGACGAACTTCAAGAAGACCAGATACTCATAGGCGCTTTCCCCAATGCTCAAATGCAAGCCCTGTCCGTAAGTGCGGCCGATTTCAAAAAACAAATCCTCGATGCCCGCAAATCGCTGGGTTAATCGTCATTTATACTTTATAGCCTTAAACGAAAGTTATGCAAGCACTATTACTCATCGATATACAAAACGACTACTTTACAGGAGGAGCGAACCCTCTTGTAGGTAGTAATGAAGCCGTAGATAACGCAAAAAATATATTGAAACACTTCAGGGACAAAGGTTTTCCGGTTGTTCATATTCAGCATTTAGCCAATAGGGAAGGGGCTACCTTTTTTATACCACGTACAAAAGGTGCAGAAATCCATCAATCCCTTACGCCTGTTGGTAACGAGAAGGTGATTGTAAAGCATTTTCCCAATAGTTTTAGGGAAACTGGCTTATTGGATCATTTGTCAGCCCTCGACATAAAAGAACTCGTTGTTTGCGGCATGATGACACACATGTGTGTAGACGCAACCGTGCGAGCGGCCAAGGATTTTGGCTTTAACGTAATACTCATCAGCGATGCCTGCGCCACTAAAGATCTTACCATTCAGGATAAATCTGTTCATGCAGCCGATGTGCAAACTGCGTTCCTGGCTGCGATGAATTATTTCTATGCCAGCGTTAAAACGGCGAAGGAGTTTTTGGGTTAAAAATTATCGCCAGCATTGTCATTTCAACAAACATTGTCATTCCGGCGAAGGCCGGAATCCCTTAACTATAGAGTTCTTTCATAAGAATTCCGGCATTCGATGGAATGATAACGAACTTTTCAAAAGCTAACATTCAAATCTCAAATCATATATTTTTGAAATTTCATTTATTTGTCACATAATTTATATTATGTTAAATAGAATGTTTTAAAACCATCTTCCGGAGAAGCCAATATTTCCTTTCTTATTCACTCCTGTGCTCAAATATTCGTTCGTTTAAGAATTGAGAAAGCACGATCCACATCCTTATCCTGTAAAATAATGGTGAGCTCATTGGTTGTAGAAATAACTTCCAGGATACTAATTCCTTCCCAGGCTATTTGCTTAAAAACAAAATAGTACAACCCCGGAATATTGATATTATCGTCTGGTAATCGAATAGTAATCGACGAAACGGAATGTGTGGATGCAATTAACTTTTCTTCGCTGAAGATTTGTTTTACATTTTCGGTAAAATGGCGACTCACCACAATAGTCGTCTCAAATACGCCACGCGATATAGTATAAAAAACATCCTTTTCGCCAAGAATCAGTTTGATGAGCGTGCGCTGCTTCTCTATCAGCGCGTCCGAATTGCGAAATGTGAAGTCTGTAAGATTCGAACGAACAATGATATCGCCGAATTCCCGCGTTGCGTTTTCAATTTTCCGGCTTACGGTAACATCCATCAAATCTACCTTTCGCTTAAGGGCCATTAATATGGATGCCTCCGTTACTGGTTTCTTTAGTATACGTTCTACATCAGGTTTTATTTGTCGCGAGAAAGCCGAAAGATTTAAAAGTCCTTCGAGCAACGCACCTTCAACAAAAGGCTTCTGTTTTACTAGTGTTTCTATGACTTCTGCTACAGTTACCATGAGTTAGTTTGAGGATTTGTGTATGTAGTAGTTTGGAAATGAATGTAAAACTATGAATTAATCTTCACGAAATTTATATTTTGTTAAATTTTTAACAAAATTTTATAAAAAAGTAAAAAATTGCAAATTATTTCACCACAATTTTCGTTCCAATTATTTTTACACAAAAATTAACAACTATGCAAAAGATTAAAACCGGAATTATTGGGGCTACCGGTATGGTTGGCCAAACATTTATCCGTCTGCTCGAGAACCATCCCTGGTTCGATGTTACTTACCTTGCTGCATCTGAATCGTCAGCTGGTAAAAAGTACAGCGATGCAGTAAAAGGCCGTTGGCATATGCCTTGCGATATTCCTTCGTACGCAAAGGATCTGATGGTGAACGATGCAAGCAACTATGATGCTGCAGTAGGCCAATGTACTTTATTGTTCACTGCCGTAAGTCTCGATAAAGAACAGGTTAAAGTAATGGAAGCTGCGTATGCTGCCAAAGGTTTTGCTGTGGTTTCAGCAAACTCAGCGTATCGCCTCGCTCCCGATGTTCCTGTGCTTATCCCGGAAATCAATCACGAACATATTAATATCATTCCCCTGCAGCAGAAAAACCATGGCTGGGACAAAGGTTTTATAGCTGTAAAGCCGAATTGCAGTGTACAAAGTTACATGATTCCAATGCATGCGCTTATTGCAAAGGGTTACAAAATAAAAAGGATGATTCTTACCACCTTACAGGCTATATCAGGTGCCGGATACCCTGGGCCATCTACTTACGATCTACTGGATAATATTGTTCCCCTGATTAAAGGCGAAGAAGAAAAATCGGAAGTGGAACCACAGCGTATCTTCGGAACATACCAGAATGGCGCTATTGTAAGCAATACCGATATTAAAATATCTGCACACTGCACGCGTGTATCAGTTATCGATGGCCATACCGCTTGTGTAAGTGTTGAACTTGAAGGCAAAAAGCCTACCGAGCAGGAAATTCTTGATTGCTGGAACAACTATCATTCTGTTCCCCGCGAACTGGGTCTTCCCTCCGCTCCGGAAAAGACAATTATTTACAGAGATGAAGCCGACAGGCCTCAGCCACGTAAAGACAGAGATAACGGAAACGGCATGTCAGTGACGGTTGGCCGTCTCCGTCCATGCAATGTGTTCGATTATAGGTTTGTGGGGTTAAGCCATAACACGGTACGCGGGGCTGCCGGCGGTGCTGTGCTCATGGCCGAATTGCTCACAGCTAAAGGTTTCATTAAGGGTTAAATTTAGTTAATGTGGTAAATCGCGCGGTGCTGCCTTTGTAGCATTTGCGCGATTTTTTTATTTATTAAAGGCCTTGTCATTCCGGCGAAGGCAGGAATCCTTTTACTACGAAGGAAACAATTCTTATAATCTCCGTAGTTGAGGGATTCCGGCCTTCGCCGGAATGACAGTTCTTTTTGAATGACTAGACGCTAAGCGTAGTCTCTGACTACGCCACTATGAAGCCAAAGCTATAGCAATATCTCAAACTTATCCCCATCCAGATACGCTGGAAATTTGGTCCTGAATTGGTTGAGTTTATCAAACGACAAAGAAACATGAATCACACATTCCTTGTTTTCCACAGGTTCGTTCATCAGCTTGCCTATGGCATCGTACACTACAGAATTTCCTTTATGAGCAACACCATTCCCATCGGCTCCAACCCGATTTACGCCAATAACATACGCCTGGTTTTCTATTGCCCTTGCTTTCAGCAATGAAACAAATGCATCGTCGCGGGCTGCAGGCCAGTTCGCTACATACAACAGTAAATTATATTCGAGGCTTCGATTTCTACTCCAAATAGGAAATCGTAAATCATAACAAATCAAAGGTTTAACATTCCACGAACCATGACTAAAAAGTACCATTTTATCGCCTCCCGAATAAAAAGAGGACTCCTCTCCCATTCGGAACAAATGCCGTTTGTCGTAGTAAATCACCTGGCCATCAGGGCAAACCGTCAAAAGTCGGTTGTAGTATTTACCTTCACTCACAATAGGTAATGAGCCGATTAGTATAGTATTCACGCTTTTAGCAGTGCGCTTCATCCAGGTTACCATCTCTCCTTCCATGGGCTCGGCCACTTCAGCGGCACGCATGGAGAATCCAGTCAGGAACATCTCCGGAAAGATGATCATATCGGGGGTGTACGATAAGCCTTGTATTAGTTCCTCGGCATGGGCCATGTTTTTCCTTTTGTCCTCCCATTCAATATGGGTCTGACATGCAGCAATCTTTAATAATTGATCCATTTAATATGCGTATTTTTCAGGGTGTTTGGGTTGTGCCTTTTTTGCGAATTCTCTGATGTGCTTTATATCATCTTCAATATTCTCCGAAGCATAGAAAACATCGCCCATACAAATAATCCTGTTTTTGTAATCGAAATAGCTGGGCAATATGGGTACGCGGGCCCCTTTTGCTATGTAGTAGAATCCGGGTTTCCATTCGGTAACGTGTTTTCGTGTTCCTTCGGGGGTTATAGCGAGCATCATTTCGTCGGAATGATTGAACATCGTAATCAAACGCTCTACAATGTCCGTCTTTTGAGAACGATCCACGGGTATTCCGCCCATGCTCTTCACCAAATAGCCAAATGGAAAGAAAAACAATTCTTTTTTGATTAAAAACTTAGGTTTTATAGGGTATTGATACAGGAATAAGCGGCCAATCACAAAATCCCACATGCTGGTATGCGGTACCGATACAATTACGAATTTCTTTTCTTTAGGGAAATTGCCAATTACCTTCCATCCTGCCCATTTCAAAATGTACCCGCTAATTGACATACCTTTTTATTGCAAAGGTAGAAGGATTGTTTGAAGTATGAAACGCTGGCTATTTCTTTTTCTTGTGTTTGAAACCTTCACGGTCCATCTTACCCCATGAACGAACGCCGCGCATATAATCGATATTACCGCGAACCGACCAATAAACAGTTAAAGGATGGTAGAATATAGGTTCAAGTAAACCGGTAATAACCAAATATATAACATCCATCTTGCTTTTGTATTTATGGAATGTCATTTCCTCAAAAAGCACAGCCCAGGTGGACATAGAAATGGCAAACGTATATACAAATGCAAGCAAAAGAAGGAAGAATGACCAGTTGGGTTGTCCGAATATGATTAGGAAACCAAAATATACGAGCCCCAGGAATTCAATAAGTGGAGCCAGCCATTCGAAGAACATCCAGAATGGATAACTTAAAATGCCTAAAATACCATATTTGGGATTCATAAACATGACTCTGTGTTTATGAAGTGTTTCTATAGTTCCGCGTGTCCATCGGTTACGCTGACGGCCCAAAACCTTCATGGTAGAAGGGACCTCAGTCCAAACCAGCGGATCGGGTATATATACAACCTGGTATTTCAGCTTGTTTTCACCCATATAGCGACGCATACGAACCACAAGTTCCATATCTTCGCCCACTGTTGAAGTGCTGTAGCCTCCACATTTGATAACAATTTCTTTGTCGAACATTCCTAAGGCGCCGGAAATGATGAGCAAACCATTTAAACGTCCCCAAGCCATACGTGCCATAAGGAAAGCTCTTGTATATTCAAGCACCTGTACGCGTGGTAAAAACTTTTCGGGAACTCGGATTTGTGATATATGGCCGCCCTCAATTTCGCAGGAATTAGCGATACGAATTACCCCGCCGGTCCCGATTACTTTCTTATCGGTTTCCTCCATAAAAGGTTTCACCATTTTAAGTAAAGCATCAGGTTCCATAATGGAATCCACATCAATACAGCATATTAACTCGTTCTTCGAAATGTTTATCCCAGCATTTAATGCATCGGATTTCCCACCGTTTACTTTATCAATTACAGTTAAGCGTTTAAACGACCTGTTTTTTGATTTATAAACACCACGTATTCTTTCACATGGAATGCGGTAGTCAAAGAAATAGTTTACTTTTTCAAGGTCATATGCATCCATCATTTTTTGCAACGTATTGTCCTTACTGCCATCATTCACAACAATCACTTCAAAGTTGTTGTAATAGAGCGATAAGAGAGCCCGGATATTGTCCACAATTGTTTTCTCCTCGTTGTGGGCAGGTGCAATAACGGAAATAGATGGAGTTATGGGCGCCAGAATAATGGAATTATAATCAACATAACTGTTCTTGCGGAAATACCGGCGCAATGCAATGGCAGAAACTATAGCCAGTGTTACGTAGCTCACGAACAGAATAATGGTTAACAGGAAAATAAAGTGGTTAACCAAAAATTGAAGTATTTCAAAGAAAAGATCCATTAACTAATTCGTTTATCTAATACATGTTTAATAATAATCTGATAGTTTTTGTAGTCGGAATCCATTTGTTTCTCGAGCGCACGTTTACCGACATCTCCCATGTTGTTGATAGCAATTGTTGCTGCTATCTGTAACTGAACGTCTTCTTCCTTATCAATAACAAGCTTCAGGAAGTTCAATACAGATTCGTCAGGCATTTTTCCAATCGCTTTTACGATTTCCAGACAATTCTCGTATGTTTCGTTCTTGTAAAGTCGTTTTAAATGGGGTAAGGCTTCCTTGATACGCAGCTCGCCCATAACCTTAATGGTTTCGCGCCTGATTTCGGCATCCTCATTAACCAGCATCCAGAAGAGGTTTTCGTAAGCCTCACGTTGCTTGAAGATATTGATCATCCGAATGGCAAAAATGACAACCGATTTGTTTTTGGAAAATAACCAGCGATCGAACTGCGGTATTTGTAAACTATGAAATGTGATAGTTTCGTATACAGTAAGTTGCTCCCATAATGTAAAGGGTTTATCCAGATGATCTAGGAACCCGAATGGATCTTCGGGATTAAGACGCACAAGAGCAAGCTGGGCTTCCATCCTTAAAACATCGTTATTACTGAATAAACAACGAATAATTTCTTCATTGGCAGCCTGTATGTTCATGAATGCCAATTCTCTAAAACCTTTTACTTTAATATGCCACTTGCCGCTGTAAGCTTTTTTAATTGAATCCTTATCCAGTTCAAGTATAAAATAAAGGTCCCGTAGTTTACCTTTTACATCGCCTGTAAGGTTTATGCTAAGGTCGATCATCTGATCTATTAATAAGCGGCGCGAAAATGACGACCGGGCTATTTTCTTTATTTCGTGTAATACTATCATGGTATCTGCTTCCGAAGAAAACAGATAATCTACGAGGTATTGCTGATATTTTTCTTTCAACATTTGCCGGCGATGCTCGTCTTTTTGCATTTGTTGCCTGTGTATAAGAATAACAACGAGGACAACAAATAAGGAAACAGCAAAATAGAGGATGAAAAAGGTAATTGATTTTACCAGCAAATCGGGCTTGTCGAAATTAAAGTAAAAAACAAAGTTACTTAACTTAATAGCATGTTTTTCAATTTCTTTTAGTCTATACTTTATATACAGCGACTGTGGATTAATTTGAAGTGCTTCGGTATAGAATTTACGCGCACGGCCAAATAAACCGATTTTATAAGCTCTGTCAGCTTTGTCCAGCAGCTTATTGTATGTGGGACCAAAATCTTGTAATAAAGAGGTGTCAGGTAATACACTCGCATCAGATTCGATAAATGCAGAATCTTTAGCTATGGAGTCAGTCGGTTGGTTGGTTGGGGCAACTGTTATCGACTCTCGTTGCGGTTTGGATTGAGCCAGTGAATTAAATCCCGTAAGAATTAATAACTGTACTAATACTATAAAAAACGGTCTGAGGAAATTCATTTTCCTAATTAACAATAATTAAATGAGCTTAAACGGCAAAACTATGAAATAATTTTTTAACTTTTACTTTTTAACAACAATCTTTTAATCCTTAATGATAATTCTTCGGGACTAAATGGTTTGGTTATATAATCATCGGCCCCCAGCTCAAAAGCATGAAGAACAGTATCCTCAAGGCCTACACGGGTTAGCATTACGATGGGCATAAAGCTTTTCATTTCGTTGCGAACATGTGTAATAAGCTCCAGCCCACTGATAAGTGGCATGTGAAGGTCGGTTAAAAGAAGATCTATTTCGGGATGCGAATTAAGAAGATCTATGGCTTGTTTACCATCCAGGGCTGTTAATGTCTCATAGCCTTCATTCTTTAATTTATGATCAAGGGCTTTCAGGGTCATGAGATCATCTTCGCAGATTAGAATTTTCATCGGTGCTAAGGTTTTATTCGTTTAAAAAAACAAAATCTTTCTTTAATATGCTTATTAAGTTGTTGCAGCCATTTTTTAATTCCTGAAAAAGCTGCGGAATTTCATCCAAATGTTCTTCATCCAGACCATACGATTCAATCTTCAATGCAAGGCGTTTTAAATCTTCAAGCTCCAGATATAAAAGGTTGGAGCCAAATTTATGTGCCTCTTCTCCTACTTTTCGCCAGTTTGTTTCCCCTATTAATTTTTCCAGCTTCTCCAGCTCTTCAGGCACAGAAGTTATAAACGTTCTGAGCATGTCTTCTATAAATCCTTTATCCCCTCCAGAAATACTCTCTAAATAATCCAGCGAATATTGTCTCCCCATCTCTCATTTATTTGATCCTTAAATTTACCAATAAAACATCAATAGGACAAATTATTTTTCATTATATTTTCTACTAACGGCATGTAAAACCGCCAGAAGAAGGAATTTTTTGAGTATGAATTTTTTAATGAAAACATTTTGGCAATGCTTGCTGCTCCTTTAAAATGGGAAGATGCAAAGAATATTTTGCGATCGGAAAAGTCGCCTGCGAAATAGTAAAACTTGTAATTTTTTGTATGTTCTATAACAGCAGGAAATTCAAGAGGTATGGCTGCATCGTTCAAAAGCTTTTTGCCTTCGGGGGTTAAATCAATTTTATAGTTGGCAGCCACTGTATTGATTTTTCCGGGATTAATAATATCAAACCAGAAGGAATAATTCTGATAATCCGGAAGCTTATATTTTTCCCTGGCTTCAGCAGTAGGGATAATACGTGGACAAGGATAATTCAGGTGTTTCTTATTTTCAAGGATTACGATATCTCCTCCTTCATTAATCAGTATAATTCCCTGACCATTAAAAGCCCATGCTTTCTTGTTCTTTTCTTCATATAGTTTTACAACCCATTTGGGCAGATTGGGATTGACCACATTGAGCGATTTAAAATAGCATCCTGTCCAGCCTGTCCAGTAAAAATCGAACAGATTTTCAGTTTTGTTTCTGATCAGATCGGACGTTGGAGACCCCAACATGTTAAATTCGCTAATAATGAGTTTATTTTTCCGCCTCATTTCTGCGAGCAGCAAATAGTCATTCTGATTAATTCCCCCATACAGAACCGATGAGTGGAGCTTTTCAGGCGGACGGTTATGCCAATCCTCGTGCGTTACCCCGTACGAATCGGTATAATAAAGCATGTCTATATCGTCGCTAAAACTTAAGATTTCATACAAACGAAGGCTACGAATGGAATACTTTTTAGGCTCCGAAAGTTTTTCGGGTACAAATCCATAGTAATCCTTGGATGGTGAATAGTAACTTCCATCGGGTTTGGTAATACGGTCGTAATTCAGAATCCATGTGAACGATTTGTGTTCGGCGTACTTATGATCAAGAACAGTTTTATCAAGAATATATACCCGCAGTGATTTTTTATCCTGGAAATGCCAGAATGCAAAACTAATGGCTAAAATAGGTAATGTGATAAAA
>DATALJ010000269.1:0-18455 GCA_036261135.1 Bacteroidales bacterium | reverse complement strand
CCTTATAATCTGAGTTTAACAAACTCATAGCTTCCTTAAGCGAGCTGTAGTAAGTAATAGCCACAGTATCGCAAATTGTATAACAACTGCCACAACCAATACACCGGTCGTATACTATTTTAGGCGTACTCCCGCTCTCATTCACTTTGATAGCTTTAACCGGGCATATACGCACACATGCGTAGCACCTTTTGCAGGCCAACTCATTAATTTCAATTAATTGCATACCCATCCGAATTCTATTAAACCAAAGTTACAATTATATTTTGCTTAATAAGAGAACATTGTTTTTTAATTCACAATAGTTTATGTAAATTTGAGTTGATCCAAGTAAGCGTATTTTGCTCATTTAAACTATTTCTTACAACTTTAATTATAATAAATAGTTAATTTGTAGAAGAATTTCGAAGATAAAAACTGAAAACAGATGCTTGTACAATAACAGCAATTAATTTTGCAGAATAATGTATTTTACTGATATTATTTCTGATTTTTGCTGTTGAAACATTTCAAAGATTGAATGAACTATCTGATATTAATTATAACTTTGAAAGTTTCTGTATTACAATTAATTAAAAAATTTGACTCAAGTGAAATTACCTGAAAAAACCATTGAACGACTGAGCCAATACCGACGGACATTACTAAACTGCCTTCATAGTGGCCAAACACATATTTTTTCGCACGAGTTGGCTGCATTACTTAATATTACAGCGGTTCAAGTTCGCCGCGACATTATGTTTCTTGGCTACACAAGTATTCAACGAAAAGGGTATGATATACAAGAGATGGTCAATGTAATTGGCAATCTCCTGGATAGCAAAGAGGTGATGAATGTTGCCGTAATAGGTATAGGTCACCTGGGAACCGCTATTACCACTTATTTTAAAGGCAAACGAGCCAAACTCGACATTGTAGCTTCTTTTGATGTAGACCCTGAGAAGATCGGTAAGATGATTGCAGGTGTTAAATGCTACTCTATCACGCAAGCCAGCGAAGTGGTTAAAGATCTGAATATATCAGTAGGAATTGTAACACTTCCGCCTGAGCACGCTGCTGAAGTCGTCGAAAAGTTTGTACACGCTGGGGTTAAGGGCTTTTTGAACTTTACAACCGTGCCACTGAACGTTCCTTCGAATGTTTATCTTGAAGAATTTGATATGATTACCTCGCTTGAAAAGGTAGCTTACTTTGCAAAAAAACACAAATAGAAATGATTTACACGCCGCAAACATATGCTATTCCTGATAAAAGGATGCAACCTTTTATTGATGCCGGCGAAATATGGGAATTTATTCACAATGCCAGGCCGGAAAAGCAGAAAGTTAGGGACATTATCAAAAAATCGCTTGATAAAAACAGACTCTCACTCGAAGAAACAGCCACACTGGTTCAAACCACAGACAAGGAGCTTATTGAAGAAATTAAAGAAGGCGCACGCGAACTAAAGAAGCGGGTCTACGGCGATCGTATTGTTCTTTTCGCCCCATTGTATATCGGGAACCTGTGTATCAACAACTGCGCATATTGTGGTTTCAGAAGTACCAATAAAGATCAGAAACGCACAACTCTTACACTGGATGAACTCGAGAACCAGGTTGTAGCTTTGGAAGATGCCGGACATAAAAGATTAATCCTTGTTTATGGCGAACATCCAAAGTACAATGCCGAATTTATTGCAGAAACTGTTAGGGTTGTATACTCTGTTAAAAGAAAAAACGGAGAAATAAGAAGGGTAAACATCAACGCTGCTCCGTTTGATATTGATGGATTCAGGATTATACGTGACTCAAAGATCGGAACGTACCAGATATTCCAGGAAACATACAACGAAGAGATGTACAACAAAGTACATATGGGAGGTATGAAGCGCGACTTCAACTGGCGGTTAACATCGCTCGACCGTGCACAGGAAGCTGGTATTGACGATGTGGGTATTGGCGCACTGATAGGTCTTTATGATTGGCGATTCGATGTGCTGGGCTTAATACGCCATGTAAACCACCTTGAAGCTGTTTACCACGTTGGACCACATACTATATCGTTCCCCAGAATACAGAATGCATCGAGCCTTGACATTGACAAGAAGTTTCTTGTTAACAACGAGGATTTCACCAAACTGGTCGCCATTCTGCGATTGGCAGTGCCCTATACAGGGATGATCCTTACGGCCAGGGAACCGGCAAAAACCCGCGACGAAATCATTGAATTCGGCGTATCGCAGATTGATGGAGGTACAAGCATAGAGTTAAAGGGCTATACAAAAAGTGAATCAGAACAGGACTTGGAACACGAACAGTTCCAGATTAACGACAATCGCTCGCTCAATGAAATTATGGATGAGCTTATATCACGTGGTTCAATTCCTTCATTTTGCACATCGTGCTATCGCTTGGGTCGTACAGGCGAGCATTTTATGGAGTTTTCGGTACCGGGCTTTATCAAACGTTTCTGCCAACCCAACGCTATTCTTACATTGGCTGAATACCTTGAAGATTATGCCCCGGAATCAACGAAAGTGAAAGGTTACAAGCTGATAGAGAAAGAAATGGGTGAGTTACATGATGCCCAGTTCAAATCCAAACTCATAGAGCGGCTGGAACAGATTAAACAAGGGAAGAGAGACCTTTATTTCTAAAATTGACAATTGATTATTGCCAATTGATTATTTACGACTTACGCCATGAAACAACTAAAAATCATAGGTATTCAGGTTACGGACCGGATAAAGGAAGCAGGTCGTACACAGCATATACTCACGAAATATGCTGATAATATACGTACCCGCCTTGGATTTCATGAGGTAAATGAAGCAGTTTGCAGCCGCGCAGGCCTTATAATCCTTGAACTATGCGGAGATGAAACAAAACAACTTGATTTTATCAGTGAATTGGAGAGTATTGGCGGACTAAACATCCAGCACATGGATTTTCACTTATAATTTACCGGGTCATGAAGTCAGAAACCAGAATATTAGGGGTATTTGTAAAAGAAAGACATCAGAATATCGCCTTAATACAGGATGTACTAACAAAATATGGTTGCAGTATCCGCACCAGGCTTGGTATTAATGTATCCTCACAATTGAATGTGCCTGATTCCGGATTAATACTGCTTGAGCTCATAGGCGATATGAAAGAAATGGATAAACTGGAAGATGCGTTGAAAGAAATACACCAGGTGCAAGTAAAGAAGATGGTTTTCGGAGAATTATAATGTTAAATTAAGGTTTCTTATTCTTAAAGTGCTTAGAATCGCCCCACTCATTGTAACCAATGGCATTTCCCGTCATAGAGATACGTGCTTCGAGGCATTGGGTGCAGTCATCGGGATTTTCGTCGGTACAGGGTTTATCTTCATACAATGCATAGCTGTTGCGGTAAACGCCAGGTGTAATATTCGGCATAATAATGTTTGCGCCAACTTTGATACCCTTCTCGCGGCCCATAGAATCAATAGCCTGCAAAGCAGTGGCCGCAGCAATATTTATATCCTTCATTAAAATCCGCAACACAGCTATCATTTTAAGCGCCAGAAAAAGTCGATCCTGCTTTGACTTAAGTAAATTACGGTATTCGTACATGGGTGTTTCCGGATGCTCAATATACGGGCCCATACCCACCATATCCACATCAAACTCCTTTAAAAACAGGAGATCGTCGGCGAGATCCTCGATGGATTGAAATGGTAACCCAATCATCACACCTGTACCTACCTGGTATCCAATATTACGAAGGTTTACAAGACACTGTAATCGTGTATTAAAATTGTGATGCTGATTTTGTGGATGTATTTTCTTATACAAACTTCTGTTTGAAGTTTCTATACGTAATAAATACCGGTGTGCGCCTGCATTAAACCATTCGCGATATATTGCTTCGTCCTGCTCTCCAAGCGAAAGGGTTATGCCTAACTTGCCTTCAGAAAGTGTCTTTATTTCGTTCACCAGGTGTGCTATGCGACTGGAGAAAGCGTCGGTGGCTATTTCTCCCGATTGCAACACAACCGAAGCATAATGATTCTCATAAGCAAAACGCGCGGCTTCCAGAATCTCCTTATCCGAAAGATTATAACGTGACACCTTTTCGTTTCCAGCCCTGATTCCGCAATAATAACAGTTCTTACCGCAAATATTGGAAAACTCAATTAATCCACGGAAATAAACTTTATTACCAACAAATTCATTTTTCACCTCTTCGGCCTTCCTGAATATCAATTTACTCTCTTCCTCTGTTGCGGAAAGAAGCGCAACAAGGTCCTCCCTCGTAAAGCTGGTTTTATGAATAATCGACTCAATCATGTTCCCAATGAAAATGTAGAATGTTGAATATTAGATAGAATCGGTTGCAAGGCGGTTAACATTCACGAATGGTGCCACAGCACGATTATAAATACCATGCATCCAAGCTATTGCCATGCCATAGTTTGACACAGGTATTCCTGCATCAACAGCTGGTTTCAGGCGATTGATTATCTGGCGGTGCGTAATCATACATCCGCCGCATTGAATTACCATAGCATACTCGTGTATATCGCGGGGCAACTTACTTAAACCAGCCACTGTATCGAATTCGAGGTGCTTCCCTGTATAGTTTGCAAGCCAGCAGGGTATTTTAAAGCGTCCAATATCGTCGCAGCTTACATGATGGGTGCACGACTCAAGTATCAATATCCGATCCCCTTCTTTCAGATGGTTTAAGGCAGGTGTACCTTTTATATAATTCGCAAAATCGCCCTTATGGCGCGCTAATACAATACTAAAACTTGTGAGCGGAATATCTTTCGGCACGCTGGCATCGGCTTTTGGGAAAACCTGGCTATCCGTAATAACCAAGGCCGGCTTTGGGTTCATTTTCGAGATATACGCTGCAATATCCTTTTCTTTTGCAACAACCGCAACACAATCGTTATCCAACACATCGCGAATTACCTGTACTTGCGGCAGTATCATTCTTCCTTCCGGTGCTTCGAGATCAATTGGAGTGATCAACAGCACAGTATCTCCCGCTTTCAGAACATCACCCAATAATGACTTAGCTTGATAAACATTTTCGGGGATGATCGATTTCAAACAGTTTATTAAATCATCAATTCCAGTATGTTTATAAGCGGAGCACGCTATAATCTTAGTGTGCGTAAAGTTTTCTATTTTGTTCTTAAGCTCCGATTGTATTGGCGCAATATCCGATTTGTTGTGAACAAGCATAAACGGAACCGCCAAGTCGTTAAACTTGGCCATAAGGGCCTCTTCATAGTTTCCAAAATGGCTGTCAGCTATTACTATAATGGCAGCGTCGATCGTACTTATTGCCTGCCATGTTTTTTCAATGCGTTTTTTTCCAAGCTCACCCGTATCATCAATTCCAGCTGTGTCTATTAATATAACCGGACCTATGGTGTCAATTTCCATCGATTTCTTTACGGGATCGGTAGTTGTTCCTGCAATATCAGAAACAATGGCAATATCCTGCCCTGTAATCGCATTAATTATCGAGCTTTTACCACAATTTCTTCTCCCAAATATGCCAATATGCGGCTTTGCGTCTTTTCCCCTGCTCATATCATAAATTAATGCTCAAAGTTACAAAACTGATGCTAATATCACATTCTTACTTACAGAATATCTTTTAATTATATTTTAACGGCGATTTAATTGTCGTTTAAAAACTTAAAAGTTTCTTTGAGCAAAATAAAGTTTATGAACTCCATTCTTCTACTCATCCAAACAGGCATAAGCCAAACCGTTGAGCATACTTCAGCTAACCAAATAATAAAGCACGATCCATATGGAGTATTTCTTGCCATTATGTCGATTGCGCTGGTGATGATTGTACTAACCTGTATTTACCTGGCATTTAAGTTAGTTACAAAGTTAGCTCAACGCAGTTCGCAAGCATTATCAAAACATAGCGAAATGCCTAAAGATAAACAGCCCACAGCGCCTTCAGGAGAAGTAAACGCAGTTATAGGATATGCACTGCATCTGTATATGCTACAACTGGCAGATGAAGAAAACAGAGAACTTACTATTAAGAGAATGGCGCATAGGTATTCACCATGGAGTTCTAAAATTCATACGCTACGTCGCAATCCAGGGCAATACAATTGATGCATTGCAAGGGGCATGCACTCAAACGTAGGTGGCAAGCGAGATTTGTGTTTAAGTAAAATTGCTTAATTTTACATAGAACGAAAATATATAAAATTGGAAAATATTCGCGTATTAATAATTGAAGACGAGCCTAAAGTAGCGAACTTCATTAAAATTGGGCTTGAGGAAAACAAGTTCATGGCCGAAATAGCTTATGATGGACTTATTGGAAAACGAATGGCCCTTGTTGATAAATACGACCTGATTATTCTGGATATTAACCTTCCACATATTAATGGGTTCGAGCTTTGTAGCATTATTCGCAAAGCAAATATTAAAGTACCTGTGTTAATGCTGACTGCACTAGGCACAACAGACGATGTTGTTGCAGGATTCGATTCCGGAGCCGATGATTATCTTGTAAAGCCCTTCGAATTCAGGGAACTGCTTGTGCGAATCAAGGCATTGCTTAAACGATCGGTGTCGTACAATAATATCACGCTAAATGTGATAAAAATTGCGGACCTCGAAATTGATACCGATGCCAAGACCGTAAAAAGAGGGGAACATAAAATTGATGTTACTGCTAAAGAGTATTTTCTATTGGAATACCTGGCACGCAACGAGGGTAAAGTTATATCCCGAGCCGAAATTGCAGAAAAAATATGGGAAATAACCTTCGATACCGGCTCCAATGTAATAGATGTATACATTAATTTCCTGAGGAAGAAGATTGATAAGGATTTTGAGCCTAAACTTATTCATACAGTTGTAGGCATGGGATACGTATTAAAGATTGAGGAATGAAAATAAGGTTCCGCCTTTCATTACAATTTTCTATCATTGTAGCGTCCATATTGGTGTTATTTTCCGTAGGCATTTACTATTTTTCGTCGGCATACCGCGAAAAAGAGTTCCTTAACCGGCTTGAAATGAAGGCTATTTCGAATGCCAGGATGTTGATTGATGTAAAAGAGATCGACGGCGCTATGCTTAAGCTTATTGACCAAAATACGCAGTCCTCCTTGTATAGCCTTCAAGTTCTCATTCTTAACCCCAAAAACCAACCTGTGTATTCCAATTTTGATGGAAATGACACATCCGTATTCGATCAATTTTTAAACGACTTATCCTCTTCCGAAAACATTAAGCTCAGGCTTGATAATGCGGAAGGCATAGGCGTTAAATATTACAGTGGTAATCAAACGTACAAGATATTTGTTAGTGCCTACGATAAAACAGGGATGAAACAATTGGCTCACCTACGTATCATTTTATTAAGCGGATTGATTATTTGTATATTTATTATTTGGTTCTCAGGATATTTCTTTGCAGGCAAGGCTCTATATCCTATATCGAAGGTAGTAAGCCAGGTTGAAAAAATTACCGCTTCCAACCTCAATCTGCGCGTTAATACCAGTAATCCACACGACGAAATTGCACAATTGGCGGCAACTTTCAACAGTATGCTCGAACGGCTTGAGGCTGCTTTTAAGATGCAGCGTAACTTTGTGTCCAATGCTTCGCACGAGCTTAGAACTCCGCTAACATCTATTACCGGGCAGATTGAAGTTGCCCTGATCAGTCAGCGACAACCCACAGAATATGAAAACATTCTCAGATCATTGCTTGAAGACATTAAAGGCTTGAATGCCCTGTCGAACGGACTGCTTGAGCTTGCCCAAAGCAACCTCGACCTTACCTCATTTAAGCTTATTCCGCTGCGTGTAGATGAGACCCTACTTGAGATACAGACCGATATGACTCGGCAACATCCTGAATACCAGATTAATATTGATTACGACGAAAAGCTTGAGGACGAATCGAACTTAACAATTGTGGGAAACAATAACTTACTAAAAGTTGCCTTCCGCAATTTAATAGATAATGGCTGCAAGTTCAGCGATGACAAAAGAGTTGATGTAAAAATATCCTCAACAAAAGGAGAGATAAGCATTTCAATAAAAGATCTCGGAATAGGTATTCCTAAAAACGAGCTGGATAAGGTATTTGAACCTTTTTACAGAGCAAAAAACTCACGCTCGAAGGTTGGGCATGGGATTGGGCTTTCTCTGGCCCTTAAAATTATTGAATTACACAAAGGTACTCTATCTATAGATTCGATGGAAAACACAGGCACACTCATTACGGTTAACCTTCCCGAAAATATCATTCCATTGTCCTGATCGAAACTAGATTATATTCCACCAATAATTTATTTACACGTAACTCTCCGCTCCTATTTCCATTTTTTATACTTTTATTTTACAAACCTAAAACACACACATATGAATGTCAGGAAGATATGCCTTATTAGCTTACTTTCACTTTTCTCTATGGTAAGCTTTGCAGCCCAGAAACCGGATACAATAGCTACCAAGCACGGAAAACTTATCATTCACTTTGTTGGCCACGGATCGTTATACCTAAATTATAAAGGACAAATCATACATATCGACCCGTTTTCGAAAGTTGGCGATTACGCCAGCCTTCCTAAAGCCGACCTAATACTAATTACGCACAGTCATTACGATCATTTCGACGCCGATGCTTGTGGTAAAATAACAAAAGAAAACACCCCGATTGTATTTACCGAAGGATGCGAAAAAGAGGGGAAAATTAAAGGAAAAACAATGACTATGAAAAACGGCGATAAAAAGGAATTGAAAGGTTTCTCTATTGAAGCTGTTCCCGCATATAACATTGCCAATAAGCGGCCCGATGGCAACCCCTTTCATCCTAAGGGCGAAGGAAACGGCTATGTGCTAACCATTGACGGCAAAAGGATTTACATAGCAGGCGATACGGAGAACATTCCTGAAATGGCCGATTTAAAAGATATTGACATTGCTTTTCTTCCCATGAACCTCCCGTACACCATGACCCCAGAGATGGTTGCCGATGCCGTTCAGAAGTTCAAACCGGAAATCGTATATCCATACCATTTTGGAGATACTGACGTTACTAAACTCTCCGAATTACTTGCCAACACTAAAACTGAAGTACGGATTAAAGACATGAAATAATAAGCCGATACCATTTAACTGGGAGGATTACTATTCGATATTTTCAACGTCCGAATTATCTCAAACACAGATAATCCGGACGTTTTCTTTTATGCCCATTTAAAATCTGATCCCAATACCGGGACTTAACATGATAAACGAAATCTTATCCTGAAATTTGTAGCCAAATCCGATGTGGATAGGCAGATTAAATACCCTTCCCGGTTTTATTGGGTATAGTGTTGCAAGTCCCACAATAGCAAGGTCGCGACGTGCCGATTCGCTGAAGTTAAAGGCATTGATAGCAAGAAAGCCAGCACCTAATCTATAAGGCTTTAATTTACCCACCTTATTGGCATCAGGGAAACTAAACTGTGCAATGAGTGCCAAACTGATACCGCCCAGGTTATCGGTAAAAGCTGATTTCTGCGGTTTAACAGGTGCTGCCTTTGTAAACTCCGGGGCCGGTCCATTATTGGGGTCCCATTGTTTCAATTGCTCAATATAAGCAGTGTGTTCTTCATTATATCGGACCAAATCGGCGTCGTAAGCTACCAGTTTATCCTTTTCGGTTTGCGTTTTCCCCAGGTTCTGAATCAACAAACCTGCCGGGAAGGAAACATCAATGTCAAAAGCTGTTTTCCGTTGCACAACCACTTCAACTTTTCGTTCAAATAGCGGATCGCTATATCGCTCGCTCTGGTTTCGAAACGTAAGTTCAACCTTCGAAAAATCGGTCAGATTGTACGTTTTAGTACTCATTACACTATTTAAATTAATATCCTGGTTAACAGCACTTTTATCCAGGTAATACTGAAACCGTGGAGAATTATCGCCCGGGCAAACCAGAATGTTTTTAAGTGTACGCAATTCAAGCAATTCTCCTTTTTCACCCATATAGCGAATGTCTACATCTATGTATTGACGGCCATAAAGCCTGCTCTCATTGTCAATTTTGTTGTTATCGAAGGATATAGAGATATCCTTAATTGTGTTTCTGTATATTATTGTAGGAATTGAGCCAGATAGCACCTTCTTCCCCGCGCCATAGTTAATCTGAATATAATCGAAATTTCTGGGAACCTGATATTCCTTAACGTTCAAAGCATAACCCGTATTTTTCATGGCATCGAACAGGTTTATCTTCCGCTTATTAATGCTCAATGGCACTTTCAGCTTAAAAAAGCATACATTCTCGCTTCGCAGAGCAGTGTCGGGCGTGTTATTTATTACATCTTCCCATTGGAAGCGGGCCTTATGCAGACCTACACCTTCAATCTTAACATCTACCGTTTCACCCGGATATACACCAAGATTAGAAGTCCATTCCTGGCCGCTTCGCAATACCTGAATAGAGCTAATCGCTGTATTTGGCGTTATATTCAGGTTTGTAATAAATTTAGCATCGTCTCCATCCTTGATATACAAATAGCCTTCTGTTTGCCTGTGTTCATTATATGCTCTGAAAATGCACAATACCCGGTCGTTTGTGAGATTATTCTTTGTGAATATCTCGGCAATTAAAGCGCCCCCAGGTTTTTCCTGATTCTCTACGCGGTATGTTTTGCCAATTATGAGATTACGGCTATTCTCAATACTCAGCTCCACCCCTTCCTTTCTTGCCTTATCGTCGTATGTAACTTCTTTCTGATCGAATTGCAGAAAGGTAAGCCGACTAGCCTTTATTTTGAAAGGAATCGATATTACTGGTAATTGTGAAATAAGATTACGGTTTGCATCCAAAAACAAGGATTTCGTCTGCACTTTAAGATTCAACACCTTGTTGCCAACAGTTCCGGGTAGCAGGTGCACTCTCAACTGTCCGTTTTTGACGGATAACCGGTAATTGATGTCTTCATCTTTTGTCCATTCATTGGTGATAATAATATTATCCAAATTATTGGTTAACAGATCGAAAATCTTTTCCTCGCCTACATACAACTCATCCGTTGGAGGATAAAAATTTACCGTAGTTTTGGTATAAGGGAATAACTTAATTTCTTCCAGGTAGCTTCTATCCGTATGGCTATCATTTATCTGAAAAATAAAGCTCAGAAACTGGCTTCTATTGAGGTTGGCAAACCTTACCTTAAACCGGTAATACTCATTATTTAATAGAATGCCGGAATCGAGCTGAACAAAATCCTCCGATTTGAGCAGTTGAATGGTTCTTATTCGTAATAACGACTTGGGATAAACCCTTACCTCACAAGTTTTTTCCGGTTCGTTATAAGAGAAAACGAAGTGTTTATCGCCTTTCAGCCTGACATAATTCTGTGAAAACCTATAGGAAAAGGTATCTATCCTAAGCTCGCAATCCGCTATAAAGTTATCGGCATCGCTTTGAGCCATACTACTCATACAAACTCCGGTAAACAGAGTTATACCCAAAATATAAAGTTTATACATACACCCAATTTCAATCACCAGGTGCAAATATAAGGGTTTATCGTTCTTTAAAATGCCCGAAAAAGATGATATATGTTATCGCTACTTACTTATTCTGGAAGAAAAACTGTACTTTTTTCAATAACTCTTCTTTACCAATTGGTTTAGCGATAAAATCATCACATCCGGCTTCCATAGCTTTTCGGCGGTCGTCGGCCATTGCGTAAGCAGTTTGAGCAATAATAGGCAGGTCAGGACGCAAAGACTTTATTTGCTTAGTAGCTTCGTATCCGTTCATAACCGGCATTAAAAGGTCCATTAAAACAATGTCGATATTTGGATTGTTCTTACAAAGCTCAACAGCAATGCGGCCATTTTCGGCGCGCAAAATCATCACACCTGTAGGATGTATCAATTCTCTAATGTAAAGATAATTTAACTCAATATCTTCAACCACAAGCACAATTTTATCGACCCACACATGCTGACTACTGGTACCCACTTCTTTGGCTATTACTTCATTTGTCCCCATTTAGCCTCCTTCCTTATTTTATATAAAGTTATGTAATTTTTGTGAATCCAATTGCCCGAAACCAAAGAAAATAGGTTGATAAAATGCATAATTTTAAGGTTACTTTATTCGTATTTTTGACTTAACAACAAAGAATTCTATTATGTTGAATAACGAGCTGTTTAATCCGTCGAGCATTGCTGTAATTGGCGCATCGGTGAATATACATAAGCCAGGAGGTAAAATTCTGAAGAATATTATCGACGGGAATTTTCAGGGAGCATTATACGCTGTAAATGCTAAAGAAACGCAGATCGAAGGAGCCATCTGTTTTTCGGATGTAGCCTGGCTACCCGAAGTTGATTTAGCGATACTCGCCATTCCCGCTAAATTCTGCCCGTCAGTGGTCGATACCCTATTAAAAGAAAAGGGAACCAAGGCATTTATTATTATTTCGGCAGGCTTTAGCGAAGAAAGCAGCGCCGGAGGCAGACTTGAAAAAGAAATAGCCGAAAAAATAAATAATGCCGGTGCTTGCCTGATTGGGCCTAACTGTATTGGTGTGCTAACTGAGAAACATCAAAGTTTATTTACTACGCCCATCCCTAAATACGACAGGTTTGGATGCGATCTGATCTCCAGTTCCGGCGCTACAGCGGTTTTTATTTTAGAATCGGGGATGATGAAAGGGTTGCGCTTTGCCTCAGTATTCTCGGTAGGTAACTGTGCCCAGGTGGGAGTAGAAGAAGTATTGAAACATTTCGACGAAACCTTTGATGCATCAACCAGTTCGCGAATAAAACTTTTGTATATTGAGAGCATACGTAACCCCGACATGCTACTGCACCATGCATCGTCGCTGGTTAGGAAAGGCTGTAAAATAGCGGCTATAAAGTCGGGCAGTTCGCAGGAAGGAAGCAGGGCTGCATCTTCACATACGGGTGCTATAGCCAGTTCCGATATGGCTGTAGAGGCTTTATTTCGCAAAGCAGGTATTGTACGCTGTTCAGGACGTGAAGAGCTCACCACTGTTGCATCCATATTCACGCATAATGAGCTCAAAGGCAAAAATATTGCCATTATAACACATGCCGGCGGACCAGCGGTAATGCTTACAGATGCTTTATCGAAAGGCGGATTGCAAATACCGGTAATTGCAGGCCCGGATGCCGATAAATTGAAATCTGAGCTACTACCAGGTTCATCTGTACAGAATCCTATCGATATGTTAGCCACAGGAACCGCGCAACAATTGGACAGAGTGATCGATTTCTGCGAAAACGAAAGGAATGATATTGATGCCATGATGGTTATATTTGGTAGCCCGGGACTTGTTGATGTATTTGACGCTTATGAAGTATTGCACAAGCGTATGCTCACTTGTAAAAAGCCAATCTTCCCTATCCTGCCCTCCTTAATTACTGCCAAAAAGGAAGTCGATCATTTCATAAACCAAGGACATGTTAATTTTCCCGATGAAGTATTGTTAGGATCGGCATTAATTAAGGTATACAATACACCAAAACCTTTCGAAAGCAATAATACTCCAAAGATAGACATTCCTGAGATTCGGAATATAATTGAAACTGCGGCAGATGGTTACTTGCCACCACAAAGTGTTCAGAAAATACTTTCACTGGCGGGAATTCCGGTAATACAGGAAATGGTTTCCAGCAATAAAGAAAAGGTCATCGAGGCCGCTTCACGGATGGGTTACCCTGTTGTAGCCAAAGTGGTAGGGCCTGTCCACAAGTCGGACATTGGCGGCGTAGCACTGAATATAAGAAGCGAGAAGCACCTGGGTATAGAGTTCGATCATTTAATGAATTTGCCCGAAGCAAAAGCTGTAATGGTTCAGCCTATGATATCGGGGCGTGAACTCTTTATAGGTGCCAAGTACGAACCACGTTTCGGACATATAGTTTTATGCGGGCTGGGCGGAATCTTTGTAGAAGTACTCGAAGACTTTTCATCGGGCCTTGCGCCGCTAACCTACGATGAAGCTTATTCGATGATCCGGTCGCTCAGGAGCTACAAAATTATTAAAGGTACGCGCGGGCAGGAAGGCATTGATGAAGATAAGTTTGCTGACATTATCGTACGTCTTTCGCTTGTGCTGCGCTATGTTGTAGAGATAAAAGAGCTGGACATGAACCCGCTGATAGGTTCTAAAGATTCAATTACGGTGGTGGATTCGAGGATATTGATAAAGAAATAAAAAAAGCGCCGGAATTGCTTCCAGGCGCCTTGTACCAAATACTTCACCAACTATTACACTTTATTTAAAGCTTGTACATCATCAATTTTCTTTTCGTGGTTATCGCAAACGCGACCTGAGGGGTCTTCGTTCTTTTGCCACTTCGGTACCCACTTCAACACTGTTTTTGCTGATGTTTGCTGCGGATAATGCTTTTCGAATATGGTACGGAAGTAGAATGCCTCCTTGGTAGCCGGTGTGTTGTGCGGAAAACGCTCTGCGGCTGTGGCAAACTCAGCATCCGAAACCTGTTTGTTGCAGTACTGAATAATCTGGTCGATCCAGTTGTATCCAACGCCATCGCTGAACTGTTCTTTCTGGCGCCACAGTATCGATTCAGGCAAATAAGGATCCTGCTTATCATCGAAAGCCTTACGTACAATGTATTTTTCCATACGTCCTTCCGAACGCTTAGGCATACGATCCTCAGGACGAATTGTCATTGCCACATCCAGGAATTTACGATCGAGGAACGGCACACGTGCCTCCAAGCCGAATGCCATGGTTGCTTTGTCGGCACGCAAACAATCGGCTGTCGATAATAAGCCAACCCTGCGAATGGTTTCTTTTGTGAAATCCTCGGCAGACGGGGAATTGTGGAAGTATAAGTAACCGCCAAACACTTCATCGGCGCCTTCACCTGAAAGAACAACCTTAATTCCCATATCCGATATATATTTCGAAAGGAAATACATGGGGGTGCTCGCACGAATAGTGGTTACGTCGTAACTTTCGAGGTGCCATATAATTTTTTCAAGTTCTTTAATACCCTCTTCAACCGAGAAGTATACCTCGTGGTGAATGGTGCCAATATACTTAGCTACTTCTCTTGCAGCCTTTAAATCGGGCGCATCGGGGCTTAACCCTACCGAAAACGAATGCAATTCCTGGTTTGTGCCGCGAAGCAAGCGTTTGGTAATAGATGAGATAAGGCTCGAATCCAATCCACCGGAAAGTAATACAGCAAGCGGAACATCACTCATCAACCGCACTTTCGTTGCGTCAACAAGCGCATCGCGCAATACATTATAATCTACAGGAGCTGCAGCCGATTTGTAATCTGCCCATACAGGTTTGTAGTATTTAACAAGTCCTGTTTCGGGCGAATAGTAATGTCCCGGAGGAAATGCTTCAAAATCGATACACTGATCGGCAATCGATTTCATTTCCGAAGAAAAATATTTATTTCCTTCTGCATCGGTGCCCCAATAGAATGGTTTTACACCAATCGGGTCGCGTGCAACCATAAAAGTCTTTTTATCGTCGTCAACAATTACAAATGAAAAGATACCGCGCATTTTATTACAGAAATCATGGCCATATTCCTCATAAAGATGCACTATTACTTCGCTATCGCATGTTGTACGGTATGTATGATGGCTTAATTCGCCTTTACGCAGATCCATATGGTTATAGATCTCGCCATTGTGCATTACATACGCATTCCCAGTACCCTGAATAGGCTGACGACCTGTTGAAAGGTCGATAATTGATAAACGTTCGTGGCATAACACAGCTCCCCATGGACTTACGTGAACACCACTTTCATCGGGTCCCCTATGACTCATTCTTTTAGAGAGACGCTGGACCTCCTGAGGGTCCCTCTTTCCAATTACAGCTAAAATTCCGCACATAAAACTAAATAATTAAGGGTATAAACTTCTGAATCTACTTTTTTACGTTTTTATTTTTTCTTTTGGAGGGGGTAAGTTGCTGATTTGCTAATTTTCGAATTATTAAATTAAAACTACTTTTTCTATTTTAATTTCAATTCAAAAAGAAAACAATCAAAAAACTTATAAATACCAACCAAAAACAGTACAAAAATATATAATTGTAAATCATACGCAAGTAAATTTTTACTTTTTGTTTATTTTTTTTAACTTTGGTTACAATTTTCAAAAAAATAGTGCACAATTTTTAATAAAATAAAATTCCAATTTTTAAATCCGATGGAAAACTTTCAAATTGATACTTTAGACCGAAAAATTCTTTCTATTATTAAAAAAAATGCCCGAACTCCTTTTTTAGAAGTAGGACGTGCATGTGAAGTATCGGGTGCTGCCGTTCACCAAAGAGTACAACGGTTGATAAAAGAAGGAGTTATAACGGGAGCTGAGTTTATTCTTGATCCCCAAAAGGTAGGCTATCACACCTGCGCCTTCATCGGAATTTTTCTTGAAAAGGCAAGCATGTTTAAAGAGGTGGTAAATAAGTTAGAGCAAATCCCGGAAATTGTGGAATGCCATTATACAACCGGCAACTGGTCGATTTTTATCAAAATATTTGCGCAAAACAACGATCATCTAAAGAGAATTCTTACCGACAACCTTCAGGCCATACAAGGCATTTCGCGTACTGAAACTTTCATTTCGCTGGAAGAATCGTTTAGACGGCAGTTACCGGTATAAAACACAAGGAAATTCCTAATTGAACTGCAATACAGGTCCCTGAGTTTGTCGAAGGGCCGGGCGATTAACAAGTATAAGATTTCTAGTTTGGCTAAGGTTCCTACCTTAGCCAATTATATTTTTGCAGGCTCCGGCCTGCATTTATTGTTTCGTATTTACCCGGCCCTTCGACAAGCTCAGAGGCCTACCTTGGGGTAATTGCAAACCATAAATTACTGTATTGTTCTTTGCCGCAAAATATCGAATATGAGCACTGATGCTGCGGCTGATACATTTAACGAGCTTACCTGGCCCCTCATCGGTATTTTAACCCATGTTTCGGAAATACGCAACAGGTCAGAGCTTACGCCTACATCTTCTGCTCCCATAATAAGTGCTACAGGCTTTTTAAAATCGCAGGCGTAATAAACATCTTTTGCTTTCTCGGTAGCTGCTGCAATCAACAGGCCACTGTCCTGTAAAAATTTTACTGTATTGGTAAGGCTTTTTACGCGGCATACAGGGATATGGTGCAGCGCGCCTGCAGAGGTTTTTACCGCATCGGCGTTAATCTGCGCAGAGCCTTTTTCAGGAACAATAATGGCGTGAACACCCGCACATTCTGCCGAGCGGGCAATAGCACCCATGTTACGCACATCGGTAATTCCATCCAAAATCAACACCAGCGGCACTTCACCCTTCTCGTATATAGCGGGAATAATGGTTTCGATATTGTCGTATGTTACTTCCGAGAGAAACGCGATTACACCCTGATGGTTTTTGCGTGTTATCCGGTCGATCTTCTCAGCCGGAACATACTGAAAAGGAATGTTATTCTCGCGAACCAGTGTAAAAAACGCCTGGAAAAGATCGCCATTCAAGCCTTTGCGAATTAACACCCTGTCAATCTCCTTACCGGAGCGGATTGCCTCTTCGATGGTACGTATACCAAAGATAAAATCTGATTTTGGATTCAATGTTCTAAATTTTGGAGCAAAGGTAGTGAATTAATAATTGTAATGAGACAATATGCCGATGTGCCAATACGACAATTAGCAATGTCATTCCGGCGAAGGCCGGAATCCCTTAACTCCAGAGTTAGAAGCAAGGGATTGGCCTTCGCCGGAATGACAATCGAATTAATGCGCTCTTTCCTTGTATTCGAAATAATCGAAATCCGCATATTTCTTTGTACCAGACAAATCCTGACAGCAAATTCCAACAAAGGCTCCGGTAAAATGCGCATCGCCGCCGCCTTCATCAAACTCGTCGGACAAAGTACTGGCATCAAATATTTGGCCTATGCGATGCCAGTTGGTGCCGTCTTCGGAATAGTAGAACCGGAGCTTGTCGTAATCGACCTCTGCGCGAAGATACACACGACCATTCTTTTTAAGGTGAATGGTTTTCTCAAGTGGATAATTAAAATTTGAGGCCAGACAAGTCATGATGTCCAGGTACTTTTCGTTTTGCTCGTTTGTGGTTATATGCAGGTAATAGAAATTGGTATTATCGTACATACAAATAATTCCGGCCATTTGCTGGAAATTATCGGGTTCAAACTCAACGCAGGTTTCGGCTGTATAAAAGAACGACTGCTGCCTGAGGGCCAATAAAGATTGTTTATGGTAAGAACTGAGCGATTCGGCGCCTTTCATCCGCAGGTAACCAGGGCGCTCCGTTAAAGAGATCAGATCAGAAATATCCACGCGTAACGATTGGAAATGAATATTCAACTTATCGGAGTTAAAATCGTCGCGTACAGGTTCATTATCCCATGTATGTTCCGGAAGGTTGGGTCCGTCAATTACAG
>DATALJ010000264.1:0-1582 GCA_036261135.1 Bacteroidales bacterium | reverse complement strand
GATGTAATCGGTACCCTGCAAGCGGAAGAAGGAACCGAAATTGTCAAAGTTTAACTCTGCACCGGTAAAATAAAACGATTGCCAGTTATTGCGTTTGAGGATTTTGATAAGGCTAATGTGTTCCGGAGGTACCGTCATCAGTGTAAAGCCTCTGTTTCCAAAAGGTAAAGAACCAATTATGGAAGGAGCTGAGCCAAATGTACCCTGCCCATTGCTCAGACAATTGTACCAGGTAAGGCTATGGTTTGCCAGCGAATCCAGAAAAGGCGTAAAACTTCCGGCTATGGCATCGTCCCCACTAAAGTCGCGAGATAATCCTTCAAATATGATGATGACAATATTCAGCACCGTATCGCTGCTTTGAAAGAAGTCATGTAGCACATCCTTCGAATTATCAGCATGAAGCAACGGGTAATCACTATCAACCCATTTAAAACCGTGGAATTTTTGGTATTCAGTTACTTCTTTATTAATAGCTTCAGCATTTACAGAGGCAATGTTATACCTCTTCGCTGCAAACAAGAATTTGTAACTGTCGGAAACAAAGAATTGCAGCTTGTTCGAGACCAGGTAATACTCCTGTATCTGCTCATAATTCCTGATAGCAGGAGTAGTAAACCTGTAAAATACAGAAGATATAATAACAAGCGATGATATGATGATGAGCGATAGTCTGCTCAGCCTGACTTTCGAAAAAGCCAACCTGTAGGACACCACATACAACCCTAGGTACAGAAAAACAGGTAGCGCTATCCAATATCTTCCGGTAACAACCTCACGAACAGTAGAAAACGATTCAGCAACATGGCGCACAAATAGTTCGTGGTCAAACGGAACCAAACGTTCAGAAAAAACAGTTAATAGCCCAAAAAAGCCAACAATAATGATAATATTAAAGATATGTATGAAATAAAAGCCAGCTCTCTTATGCAGAAGGAACACCACCAGAAAAGGCAAGAACAACGACAGGTTGTACATGAGCCACAACGAAACATCAAAGTAAACGGCTTTTGCAAAGACCACAATCAATGAATGAGCCACGCTGAGCTTAATACCGGCGGTACAATATTCATAAACCCGAAATAATAGGAAAACAGGAAGAAGCGACAGATTAATACGCAGATAGATCGAAAGAGAATCCTTAATTTTGTTCATGCAGGAAAAAAGGATAGGAAAACCGTTGCAAAGAAACACACTTTTACATTACGTTCTTCGATCTTATTAAGAAATAATTAAGCGATTCTTAAGCCAATGCAACTTTGAGTTCCCGAAAATTAGTATAAAAAACTATTACCTTTGGCGTTTATTTGATTTCAACATGTATTATACGGCCCTCATCATCTTTATCATAACTTACGTGGGCATTATCTTTACCCGACTGCCCAAAATAAACATCGACAGACCATCGGCTGCATTCTTTGGCGCGGTGGCTATGATCGTTTTCGGTGTAATGACCTTTGAAGAAGCTGTAAAAGCTGTAGATTATAACACCATCGGTCTGCTTTTAGGCATGATGATTATCATTGCAACTTTACAGCTCGATGGATTCTTTTCGCTGATTGCCGAAAAAGCTATCTCATAT
>DATALJ010000234.1:0-4670 GCA_036261135.1 Bacteroidales bacterium | reverse complement strand
CATGGACATATAAAGGTTTCATTATGGAACGTGCACCACAACTGGCTTTTACCAACCACTCGGGCATTGTCGATTTCAAAGGCAATTCATACATCTTTTATCACGACCAATCTTTATTGCTGTCGAGGCGGACTTCGATTGAGCCACCTTCCGTAGCTGCGGCAACTGCAGCTTCAAAGGATTTGGGTCCTTTGCCAAAATCTACGCTGCGTACTTTAATGAAATCGCCATTGCTGATATTGATAACAAAAACCCCTGTTTGATCATCTTTCGCCGTTTTAACACCTTTGCTATCGGCTATTGTTTCTGCTTCAACACGGGTGTAAGGATTAAGAGAACCAACACTTTGAGTTACGTCTTCTTTCGTGGTTTTAATAAGCGGAATGGTTCCGTCGGCATTGTATTTGAATTGTTCCAAACATACCGAACGTTTAAAGCCTTCGCCCTGCGATAAAGATTGGTCGTGATAAAAGATGTATGAATTGCCTTTGAAATCGACAATGCCCGAGTGGTTGGTAAAAGCCAGTTGTGGTGCACGTTCCATAATGAAACCTTTATATGTCCATGGCCCTTCGGCTTTTGGCGCTGTGGAATAAGCGATGTATTCGGGAATTCCTGCAGCAGCATATATCATATAGTACAAATTGTTGCGTTTGTAAAACCAGGGGCCCTCGGTATACGTAGTTCCGGGTTTCCCATCGCGTCCTTCTTTGGAGCCGAATGATTCCTGGGTCATGGGTACCGATACCACTCCATTCTGGCCAATACTGCGGTCGTAAGATATCATGTCTTTGTTCAGCTTCACGTACCAGAGGCTGGGATTGCCCCAGTAAAGGTATGCCTGTCCATCGTTATCGATAAATACAGTAGGATCAATGTCCTGCCAGAGGTGATCGCTTTCAACGAGGCGTTTTCCGAGCGGATCAGTGAACGGACCGGTGGGAGCGTCGGCTACCAATACCGAAATACCTTCGCCATGAATGGGCACGTACAGGTAGAACTTGCCATTGCGTTCCACACATTGCGGAGCCCAAGCTCCATTCGTTTTATTAAGCCATTTAAAGTTTTTTAACGAGGCTACAGCGCCGTGATCGGTCCAGTTTACCATGTCGGTAGATGAATAGCATCGCCAGTCGCGCATGGTAAAGAAGTTCTTAACGGTAGTGTCTTCGTCGTGCGAAGTGTAAAGGTACACCGTGCCATTGTAAACCATTGGCGCAGGATCGGCCGTAAAATAGGTTTGAATGATCGGGTTTTGTGCGTTTAACGCAAACAGCGTCATTAACAGACTACATGTGATTGTGATTTTCTTGTACATTGATCTAAAGTTTGTTATAAAATTATTCAAGAAACTCTTGGAGAGTACTTAATTCTAAAATATGTCACGCGTTAGAAACGCGTGACGGCAATGTGATCCAAAGAAGTGATGTAAAAAGTGGTTTGTCATTCCGGCGAAGGCCGGAATCCGTTTAAGCTTCGTAGTTAATGGATTCAGGCCTTCGCCGGAATGACAACTCCATAGGCGAGTTTCTATTCCACAGGCTTCAAACTGGCAGCAAAACCGCCACGGCGAAGCATTTTCACATCTACAACTGAGGTTTTATCAACCACCATGTATTGTGTGGAGAATACTTTATCGTGTGCGCCATCGGCAATCAAGGTTAGCCTGTATTTCTTACCTTCAGGTAAGAAGTTAAATGTAAGCTTCTTTCTTTTTTCGCGGTTTTCAGCGTTTATGCCACCGATATACCAGTTGTCATTTTTCTGACGGGCCATAATAAGGTCCTTACCTGGGTATCCTTCGAGTAATTTGATGTTATCCCAGGTATTGGGAACTTCTTTAAGGAATGTTTTTGCGGCGTCCGGGAGGTTGTAATATCCTTCGGGACGATCGGCCAGATGTTGGATACCCGACTCGAACAGAACGCTAAGCGCCAGCTCATGCCCGTACGATGTGAGGTGTGGATACTGCGAATTGGTAAACGTTACAGGCGTATAGTCCATTGAACCTACTACATTACGTGTAAAAGGCAGAATGGTATTATGCTCAGGCGCAGTGGTTGTGAACTGTGGACCGTTGTTGTACCATTCGGCTCCACGAACGCCCTCGTAAGTCATTAAGTTCGGATAGGTACGGCCCCAACCACGCGGCACAAGGCAACCGTGAAAATATACCATCATCTCGAACTTGGCTGCATCCTCAACAATATCAAGGTAGTAGTTGATCATGTTTTGTTTTTCGCTTTCAAAAAAGTCTACTTTTACACCTGCTACACCTAATTTCTTCAGCTTGGTAAACTCTTCCACCCTGTTTTCGTGCGTAAGCATTCTGTCCTTAGGTGTTGAATTAACCCAAGTATGATTTCCGCCGGAATTGTACCACATCAGCGGTTTAACTCCTATTGACTGGATGTATTTCAGCGCGTCTTCAAGGTTCCCGCCGTCTGTCATTCTATCCCATTCCCAATCGAGCAATGTATAGGTCCAACCCATGTATGCAGCCAGGTCGGCAAATGCACATACGGTTTTGTAGCTCTGTGTTCCATGGTTGTCCGACCAGTAGTTCCACGAAGCAATACCGGGTTTAATCCAATCAGTTTTTGTTAGTACGGATGGAGCGGATACATCGTCAACCAATGTAGACTCAACGATGCTGGCCAAACTACCTACCATGATCACACGCCATGGCGACTTCCAGGGTAATGTAATGCTTGGTTGCACTTCGCCTGTTTCTCTTCCGTTCCATTTATCGGGGAATGTGAGCTTGTACTTTGTCTTTTCGGCAGTATTGGCGAGCTTTGTTCCGCAATATGAACGGTTTAAATCGGCTTCGTGTATCAGGTACCAGCACGCTTTATCGGCAGTATTGAAGAGTGCCGGATAAGCCCAGTCCTGTTGTTCTTTGCCATCTTTTGCCAGGCTGTAAAGTCCTTCGTTGGCCGGATTGAATTTCTGAAGCCAGCGAAAGGTACTGTCTGGTATGGTATAGGAAGTGAGCTCGTCTTTTATAACATACGAGCCGCCGTTTTCGGGAAATTCGTAACGGAATGCTACGCCATCGTTATAAGCCCGCACAATGAGGTTCAGTTTGGCTTTGCCCGGATTTTCGAAGGATATAACCACTTCATTGGCGGAGTTGCTGCATACGGCTTTTTTTCCGTGCAATACTTTGTAACTCTCATTGATGAGGGTAGGCTTTCCTGCTTTAATGAATTTCAGATCTTTTGAAAATTCCTGATCGCTACGAACCAATCCCAATGCAATTTGTGGAATGGCTTCCATGCTTTTACCTTCATTGATGTAGGCGATCTTCAAATACCACTGGCCCGCATCCTTGCCTTGATCATTAAGCAGATCAACGCTTATCTTCTGGTTGGGAGAAACTACCGTTGCTTTTTGCGCAAAGACAACAGATAGCTGAAAACTGAAAAGTGCAATAATTAATAGTTGTTTCATAGATAAAGTTTTAAGTTGGCAGAAAGGCTTGTTAGAGAAGGCAATACCTTTCTGCACTTTTGTTTTTAAGGTTAAATAAAAATAAACATTCCTGTTTATAATTTAACCACTTGTTTCTTTCCAGTGTAAACAATCTCTTTATTATATATTGAAGAAGCCTCAGCCCCAGTTCCTTTGCTTTTATCTACAAGTACAACATTAAATTTACGTTGGTTAAGCATTCCGGGGAATGTACCCTTGCGTTCGCCAATGGTAAGTGCTTTTTTGGCATTATCCCACTTGAAAGATATGGTAGAATAGACGCCTTTCTCGTAATTATAGTTGTCGTTTTCGTCTTCATAGAGTGTGAACTCTCCGTTTGCGCCTTGGTAAATGCGGATTTCCAGGTTGTCCCAGTTTTTTTCGGTGGCGTATTGAACTTTAGGCCCGAAGGGAAGAATGGAACCGGCTTTCACGTATAACGGCATGATGTCGAGCGGCGTTGCTTTGCTGATCTTTTGTCCACCTACTATTTTCTCTCCTGTCCAGAAGTCAACCCAATCGCTTCCCTTTGGTAAATAAACCTCGCGCGATTTGGTAACGCTGAAATCTTCCTTCCCATCCTTGTTGTACATGGGTTTTGTTACAGGGCATACCAATAATGACTTACCGAACATAAACTCATCGTTAATATCCAATGCTTGTTTGTCGGCAGCAAAGTCCATTACCAAAGCACGCATGAATGTTGAGCTGTTTGCCGTTACGTCCCATGAAGTGCTGTAAATATAAGGCAATAAGCTGTATCGAAGGTTGATGTACTTTTCGTCTGAATCGTAAATTTTGTCACCTTTTTTGCCGAATTGGTAAATTTCGCGGGGTGCACCTTCGCCATGCGAGCGCATCATGGGGCAGAATACGCCGAACTGGATCCAGCGTGCGTGAAGTTCGCGGTAATCGGGATTTTGCAATGGATTCTTGAAATTCCACAGGAAGAAACCGCCTAAATCACTGTTCCAATGTGGTATTGCGCAAAGCGAGAAATTAAGCCCTGCTGAAATCTGGCTATTAAGTGCTTCCCATGAAGCAACAACATCGCCCGACCAGGTATTGGCGCCGTATCGCTGTTGTCCTGCAAATGCGGAGCGAGTAAGGATGAAAACACGTTTATCGTTTGAGATTGGACGCTGATGTTGCCACAACCCGCCTACAGTCATTAATGGAAAGGCATTTCGCAC
>DATALJ010000230.1:0-1550 GCA_036261135.1 Bacteroidales bacterium | reverse complement strand
TAATTGAAATGGCAAAAGGAAAAGACGCAAAGCCGCACATCGGCATTTTCGGCAGACGAAACCATGGCAAGAGCTCTATTATCAATGTCCTATCTGGGCAGGAGGTTGCCATTGTGTCGGAAGTAGCAGGAACCACAACTGATCCCGTAAAGAAGTCAATGGAGATTCCAGGGATTGGGCCTGTTATATTGATTGATACTGCCGGAATTGACGACATTGGTGAGCTAGGTGCAAAACGCATTGAGAAAACCTTACAAGCGCTGAAAACCGTTGATGCAGCGATACTGGTGATAGCTGAGAACCTGTTTGGCGATGAAGAACTCAGGTTGATAGAAGAATTCCGGAACCTTGATGTTCCATTTTTTATTATACACAACAAGACTGATATTCAGCCATTAAGTGAGCAAACAAAACAAAAGATCGCCCAAATAGTGGATGTCCCGGTTATTTCCTTCAGTGCCAAACAGCCACACGAACTTGAAACCCTGATTAAGACGTTAAGGGAGATCATTCCGCCATCGGCGTACCAGTCGAAGTCGTTAATTGGCGATCTGATCTGCCATGGCGATACGGATGTTACCAAAATCGTTAATCTTATGAAGAATGAGAAAGGTATTGATGTTAAAATCCGCGATATGAAGTAAACAAAGCTTTAGGCCAGCGTTAACTTTATGCGTTGGTCTAAACAAACATCTTTCGGAAACACCGTTTGCGCTTGTGCTGGATATGTTCGAACGATTTCCACATTTGAATGGCAACGCTGTTGTTTTCTAGCATTCCTGTTGTTTCAACAAATTTTACCCCGTCATTATTGGCTGCAAGCCAAATCTCATTCATAAGAAGTGCCGCTACGCCTAGCTTTTGTAGCTCCGGTTTTACGCCAGTAAGCAGTAAATCCATTTCTTTGGGCTTATTTAATGCTTTTTGAAGGTGCCACCAACCAAAAGGAAGCAGTTTCCCATTTGCTTTCTTCATAGCTTCGGACAATGATGGCAAACCAATGATGAAACCTGCCATATCATTTTGTTGATCAAGTACAATTTTTACGTATTTGGGGTTTAGAATGGGGAAGTACTTCTGAATGTAAAATTTGGCAAGGCTATCGGGCAGGGGATAGGTACCAAAAAGCTCACTGAATGCTTTATTGAATAGCTCGAATACTTTCTCTTTATAAGGATCGAGCTCTTTTTTGGTTTTGAAGTTGACAATACGCAGGCCATACCTGGTTTTTAACATTTCGGCCACCTTAAACGACTTCTCTGGGAGCCGTTCAGGAAACGTAATGCGGAATTCGAGCCAGTCAATTTCCTTTTCAAGACCCAATTGCTGGTAAATTGGATGGTAGTAGGCAAAATGATAATCGGAACCAACTGATGGAAGCCATTCCTGCCCTTCAATAAGCAAGCCCTGATGATCGAGGTTCGAAAAGCCCATTGGACCGTGCATCCCATTCATACCTTCGCTTCGCAACCATGATTCTACTTGTGAAAACAGAGCCTTTGCCACTTCCAAATCATTGATAAACTCAGGACGCGTAAATCGACCAATCT
>DATALJ010000165.1:0-1872 GCA_036261135.1 Bacteroidales bacterium | reverse complement strand
TAGATTCATTCTTCATCTTTTTTTCTGGGTTACCTACTGTTTGTTTGCGGGAGTCATCAGCTTTCATCTGCAGGAGGGATTTACCTACATCGTCGATAATTCTGCTATTTTCTTAATGAATGGAATATGGGCAGCCGTGGTTTTTTATGTGCATTACAATCTCCTTTACAAATACATTCCCCAAACAAGCTATTTGAAATACCTTTTACTTTCGCTAGGTATCGTTCTGGTTGTTTCGACGTTTTTTTACTTTTTAATTCCCCTTGTTGTCTTCACGGGTAACTTGCGAGGTGAGATGATCTCTTTCGGGGCGCCTCTTGCCGGATCGTTTATCATTGGCAATTGCGGAAGCTTATTGCGCGGTTTTACAAGCTGGGTAACGGAGTCGGGCAGAAAAGATGAGCTGGAAAAGCAGAACCTCAGGGTTGAACTCAAGATGCTCCGCTCGCAGTTGAACAATCACTTCCTTTTTAATACTTTAAATAATATCGACGCGCTGATATTTAGAGATCCTCAACGAGCTTCCGATGCACTCATTTCGCTTTCTTCCATTTTGCGTTATATGTTATACCAGACCAATGGTGAGCGCGTTTCGCTTCACAACGAAATAGAAAATATCAGGCATGTTATTTATTTGGAACAGCTTCGGGTGTCGACTCCAGGCTATACTCAAATATCCATCGAAGGGAATCCTTCTGCAGTCATGGTGCCACCGCTTTTATTTGTCTCATTTGTTGAGAATGCATACAAGCATTCGAAATTTAATGGAGCGCTGCCGGTTATTCATATCAAATTCGCGATCTCGGACAGCAGTGTCCGGTTTACATGCTTAAATTCTTCAGATTCCGGTCCCGGAGATTCTCTTATCAAGGAGAGCATTGGGTTGGAGAACATTCGCCGAAGACTCAATCTTATTTATGGGAATTCCTGTATCTTTGAGGTTGCGAGGTCGAAGGACGAGTTTAGAGTTCATCTTGAAATTCCTTGTTGAATGGATATCATAAAATGTATTGCCATTGACGATGAGCCCCTGGCGCTCGAAAAGATCACCGGCTTCATCAGCCGCCTGCCACAGCTAAGTCTCGAGGCTTCTTTCGATAATTGTACGCTTGCGGTACCTACGATTTTAGAGAACCCAGGCTTCCTTGTCTTTCTGGATATACAGATGAAGAACATGACGGGCATTCAAATGCTCGAATTGTTGCCTTTTAAGCCTCCTGTAATTTTAACGACTGCTTATAGCGAGTTTGCTTTAAAGGGATATGACCTGAACGTGATCGATTATCTGCTTAAGCCCTTCTCGTTCGAGAGATTTTCGCAGGCTGTGTTTAAGGCTGTTTCAAGGAAAGCTCCGGCTGTATCCGAAGAAAAAAATACCGACTATATCTTTGTCAAGAGCGATTACCGTATTGTAAAGGTCTTGTCCGACGATATATTCTATATCGAAGGAATGCGCGATTACTGGTGCCTGGTTACAAAGAAGGGCAAAGTGCTTGCATCCGTTACTTACGCTGAGCTGGAGGCCTTATTGCCCCAGCAAAAATTTGTTCGCATTCACCGGTCGTTTATTGTAAACCTGTCGCATATAGAGTCTATCGAGCGGCACAGAATAAAAATTCAGGGCAATTTATTACCCATTAGCGACTCGTACCGCGATGCTTTTTATGAGTCGATTAAGTTCAAGGCGTAGAAAGATAGGTGTAATTTCTTGATAATTAACTCGTTTTCTCTTCGACAATTTAAATTTGTTTCAAAAAAGGTTTACCTCCAGGGTAAATCAGTTCGGCTCAGAGGTGAACCGGTTTACCACCAAGGTGAACTGGTTTAGGTCAGAGGCGAACCGGTTTAGGTGCAAGGTAAATTAGTTCACCT
>DATALJ010000158.1:0-1892 GCA_036261135.1 Bacteroidales bacterium | reverse complement strand
ACCCCTCTCAAAAGACATCGCCGAAGAGGTAAAAGCAACCCTGCAAAAATGTGCCTAACCGCTCAAAGTTTTAACAACCCAAATATCAGCATGCCAAAAAAGTAAGGCGTATATCGGTTGATGTTAGCAAACCTTATTATTGCTTGTACCCCCAAAGAAGGGTAGATTCACATGCCAGAAAAGAAAAGCGCCAAAAAAACCAGCCCCCAAAGCAAAAACCGCCCCAAAGGCAAAGCCTAAAACCGCAACCAAAGCAAAGCCCAAAGCCACCCCCAAGGCAACACCCAAAACCGCACCAACCGTAAAGGCCAAAGCAGCAACCAAAAAAGAGGCGCCCAAAGAACAGAAATTCTTCCGCACAGGCGAAAAATGCCCACAATCCGGCCTATACATGCACTACTGCCCCGGCAAAGAAGGCGGAAAAAACACCATACCTCTCTCGAAGTCAGAGACGTTCCCACCCTGCAGAGGCTGCGGCTCAGTCAAGTGGACACTGGTAATGGCTGCATAAAGCGGTTTAAAAGCAACCACATGTAGAAATTAGAGGCAAACAGGGTTTCAGGCGAAGGGTGCAATACAGAAAGTGAATCTAAAGAGCAAAGCTAAAAATAACGATAAAACGCTGCAGGTCACTTTCCTATCAACAAATAAAGGAAAAATATAATCGAATTCATTCTTTATATGACCCAGTGCCTAATTATTTCTTTAAGTAATCATCTTTGGCAATCATTCATAATGTGAATAAACTATTCATACTCTGAACACAAATGTTATAATCAATGCATAACTTATAGTCGAAAACAACAGGGTAATCGGTTTGCAGTCACCACCACCCATATCAGACTTTGAGCTTTATCGGTTAAAAGATGTACTAAGAGATATGTCCCTGCATGGAATTTATCAACTCGCAGCTGACTATAACGTCAAAATCATTGATGCAAAAGACATTTTTTCATCCGTGGAAGGTTTGGTTAGAGCCTTAAACCCTCAACAACAGCTCGAGTTGCTTAAAAGATATGGCGACGCAGGAAGACCTTCGACTTATTTATATGTATCAAAGGATAAGAACCCGTCTCCTTTTGACACGTATAAAAAAGCCAACGACCTATTGTTTATAAAAAATGAGTCTTTACTATGGGAAAGCTACCCTTACTTCTATGATGTAAAAATTGACGACTTGGATAATTCGTTAAGGATAAGGTTTCATTACTTTTATGGAACAAGTATGACTGTTGATGAAAATAATAAGCAGCATGAGCTGAGATATAAACATTACGGAGTAGCGATTTATCGTAAAGACAGCCGAGTTTTGGAAGTAAGGACTAAACACAAAACAATGGCTGATAAAATAGCTAGAAATACCCCAGTCCAATTGGGTATAGCGCCCTTTGAATCAATTAGCCTTATGGATGATAAATTAAAGAAAGCATTCGTAGGATGGATTCAGTTCCTTAACAGTGCAAATATAGAATTGCCAAGTACAGAAGAGGTCGCAGGTTCACTGCATATGACCGCAAGAAAAGGCATGGATCTAAAAACAGCCGCGAAATTCACTAGAGAACTGAGAGATGGTCAACTTCAGGGCGGGCATGTTACAATAGGACATGGCGAAACAAAGGTAAATTTTAGAATTAATTTCAGGGATTGCCATGTATCTTACACTTTATTCACGGTTGAACAAGATATCGCATATGTCATAAACGCGGTAGAAAAAATAATGGAGGGTTATAAATTTGACAAAACAAGACCACTCAAAGACTTCTTCGACAAATAGAATTAACACGGCTATCCAAAACAGACACAGAATTTACTATAGAGAGCTTCTAAAGGAAGCGGATGTTTCAACAGAAGAACTTGAAGAATTCCTTTTACCCTTCCTTGGTGATGGAAGA
>DATALJ010000151.1:0-1746 GCA_036261135.1 Bacteroidales bacterium | reverse complement strand
ATTTCATCTATTGCCAGAAGGTGTACAGGAAGTGAGTAACTATGTTGCGGCACTTTCCCATGGGCTTCACCTATTGGAAAACGGTCTACCTCTTTCTTTAAGGTTGATCAAAGAGATGCATAGTGTGCTGTTGTCCAAAGGTCGAGGTTGTACCTGTACTCCCGGTGAGTTTAGGAAATCACAGAACTGGATAGGTGGAACAAGACCGGGGAATGCGGTTTTTGTCCCTCCACCGGTCGAAGATCTAATGGAATGCATGAGTAAGTTTGAACTGTTTCTCCATGATATGCCGGAGTCGACACCGGTGCTGCTTAAAGCCGCATTAATGCATGTTCAATTTGAAACCATTCACCCTTTTCTTGATGGAAACGGAAGATTAGGTCGGTTGCTTATCACTTTACTGCTTTGTGAGCAAAAGGTTCTACAGGAGCCAATGCTTTACCTCAGTCTATATTTCAAAACACACCGGCAGTATTATTATGAGTTGCTTAACAAAGTTCGTACAACAGGTGATTGGGAATCCTGGCTTGATTTCTTTGCCGAGGCTGTAATTACTGTTGCTACCCAGGCGATCGAGACTGCACAAAAACTCCTTCACTTATCTGATTCAGATAAACAAAAAATCAGCGGGCTTGGAAGATCGGCTGCTTCAACACTGCAGGTTCACCGATTACTGATGGAACATCCTGTGGTTACATCGAACTGGCTGGTAGAAAAAACCGGAATTTCTTCTGCTACAGTCAATAAGGCGCTGGGGCATCTTGAACAGCTTGGCATTGTGCGGGAAATAACTGAGAAGAAACGTAATCGGCATTTTAGTTATAAGAGGTATATAGAGATATTGAATGAGGGGACAGAGTTGCCGGAAAGATCATGGTAAAAGCATTTTGTCTAATACAAACAATACTGAAAAGTTAATTCGTAGAATTAAATATTGCTGCAGATTTGCTGCAGCAAAACAGCCAGATTTATAAAACCCCTGTAAAATAAGGTTAGTAACAATCGTTTCTCTAAAAAACTCAACTCCTCTCACCTCCATCCTTCGCTCGGGAGGCAGTCTTTCTGCCTCCCGAGCGAAGGATGCCCACCGTAGCGTCTTCGCGAAGGCGGGCTCTTAGTTTGCTGCATCCTCCCTGGAAGTGGCCTTTTTACAGTGAAAAAAGCCATTTTTACTTCAAAGATATCTAATTATTCGTCATTTTTGCAGAAACGATATTTCCGCACTTTTCCGAAGTAAGCTGATTGTTTTGGTAGAAATTTGGTTGATACCCTGATGGTATGTCCGAAAGGTCTACCATCGTAAGACATTGATAACAGAGTTTCTATTTTGGAGAACTCTCATTTCAGAGTTTGTACTTTATGGTGAGCACCTCAGTGAAATAGTGAAAATTCCTATTCTTTCACACCATTCATACTGGAAGGCTGCTTGATGGATATTGGGGTAGTTTAGAACTCGATAGTTTTACTTGCCTCTATTCACCAGAGACAATTTATATTGTGTCTGCAGATGATAAAACTTCTGAAATTTTAAATTCTTCTATTTAATAACTTGTTATTATTTGGTTATAATTTAGTTATTATTTAGTTTTAAAATTTGAATGTGGGTATTTAATATAAGATAGGCTTCGGCTGTTACACGCTCATCGAGGTACCAAATGCAAATGAAGTTACGTTTTAATTGTCTTTTCTTAATTATAATTTTCCTGTTCAACATGTCATTTTCCTCTCAGATCCTTTCAGGTACGG
>DATALJ010000135.1:0-40299 GCA_036261135.1 Bacteroidales bacterium | reverse complement strand
AAAAAGGAAATAAAATGAACAAAAATGGAGGTGCTTACAATGCTATTTTATCTTATTCAATTGTTGTTTGAAATGTTCGGCTGATTTTATCTTTACCAGACTGCTTCCTCTTTTTATATCATGATTCAAAAGCTGACTGCCTGTTACAAACACCTTCTGCTTCTTAAATGCTTTTGCTGTCTGTCCCAAATAATCGACTAACGAGAATTCCGGCAACTGTGTAGTAAAGCAGGTTACAAGGTATTCGGCATTGTATTCTTTTTGAATAGAAACCACATCGGCAAAAGGAACAGATTGCCCCAGATAGATAACAAAAAAGCCATGTTTCTTAACAAGGTAGGAAAAAAACAACAGGCTAATTTCGTGGAATTCGCCCTCGGGGAGGAACAGAATAAACTTTTTCCCAGAAACAGGTATGTCCAGTTTATCGATGGCTACCAGTATTTTTCGGCGAATAATATTAGAAATAAAGTGTTCCTGGGCAGGGTTTATATTGCCTGTTTGCCATAAAACACCAATTTTAGACAAGAAAGGATAAATAACATTAACGATGGTATCTTCAAAGCCCATTTGATCAATGATAGAATTGAACAGGTTCTCGAACTTTACTTCGTCGAGTTGAACCATTGTTAAAATGAGATTCTCAATCTGATTACCTGCATTCGAATAATCTTCAGAGAGTTTTATGATTTTATTATTGAGATCATTTTCCGAAAGATGTGCTATTTTGGATATTTTGAGCCCATTCTTATTAAGCATTGCAATGTTTAACAATCTCTTCAGATCGTTGTCACTATAAACACGTATGTTCGTATTTGTGCGTTCCGGATTAATCAACCGATATCTTTTTTCCCAGATTCGAATGGTATGTGCTTGTATGCCGGAGAGCCTTTCCAGGTCTTTTATAGAATAGTGTGCCATAAGAAATTGCGTAAATGTTATACAATGTTAACAACACGAATAAAAAAATGTTTATTCTATTGAAAGAAAACCTAATATAAAAGTACGCAAATTCCCGGTTATTATCAAAAGGATGTTCATTTTTTACGAATTACTGTTAAACCATCCCGAATGGGAAGTATTACTTTTTCGACCCGGTTGTCGCTCTTTACAAAATCATTAAATTCCTTTATTCCCCGGGTAAAATTATCGTTTTCGTTTTTATCAAGGATTTTCCCGCTCCATAATACATTATCGGCGAAAATGAATCCACCCGGACTCACCTTATCAAAAACAAGGTGATAATAGTCCAGATACTCGCTTTTTTCGGCATCGATAAAAACAAGGTCGAAGGAGAAATTGAAGGTAGGTATAATTTTACGCGCATCGCCAACATGAATATTAATTTTACTGGCGTGTTCGGATTGGTTAATAAATTTATAGGCAACCTCAACAATTTCATCGTTTGCTTCTATGGTATGGATAATCCCATTTTCGGGAAGACCTGAAGCCAGGCAAAGTGCGGAATAACCAGTAAATGTTCCCAGCTCAAGTATGGTTCGGGGCTTAATCATGAGCGTGAGCATCCGCAGAATCTTACCCTGAAGATGACCTGATAACATGCGTGGATGCACAGCTGTAAGGTTGGTATATCGTGATAAGCGGTATAATAAATCCTCTTCCTCATCAATATGGTCGAGAATATAGGCTTCTAAATCTCTGTCGAGTTCTGTCATTGTTATTTGTAAATTAAAGACGATAGTGTATCCCTGTTCAATATTTCATTGGCAATATCCACCAGCTCGCCGGCAGTGATGGCCTCAATTTTTCCAAATATTTCCTCAATAGGATCAACTTTGCCGTACACAAGGAAACTTTTACCAATAGAAAGCATCTGGCTTTCGTAGCTCTCATACGAAATAGCCAGCTGCCCGCTTATTTGCTGCTTGGCTTTCTTTAACTGTACGGTTCCCAAAGGTTTTGACCGTAGAGTATTATATTCCCTTTCAATGATTTCGAGACATTTAGCCAGATCGTTCTTATCGGTGCTGAAATACAGATTAAATAATCCGGTATCGGAATAGGGCGTGTAAGAAGCTTCAATGTTATAGGATAATCCGCGTCGTTCGCGCAGGGCCAGATTAAGTCTCGAAATCATTCCCGGCCCGCCGATGATGTTCGAAAGAAGGTGCAGTCCCACGCGTCGCGGATCGTTTAAATTATAGGCAATATTTCCGAGTAACGCATGTACCTGGAACGTATTCTTCCGCTTTTCGGTTTTGAAAGGTACAAAGTTGGTGAATGGCTGCCGATGTGTGGACCGTATATTTTCAGGAATATCTTTAAAGTGCTTTTCGAAATAATATTGAATTTTATGATCAGAGATGTTTCCTACGGACGCAAGAACCATCTGGTCGGTATTATAATTCTTACGGATAAAATCAAGCACGTCCTGGCGTTTAAACTTATCAAGGTACTTCTTCCTACCTAGAATCTGCATTCCAAGGGGATGATCACCAAAAATAATTTCCTCGAATTCATCGAAAATATACTCGGCTGGACTGTCCTTGTACGAGTTTATTTCGTCTATTACCACATCGCGCTCACTCACGATGGCCTTTTCGGGGAAAGTAGAATGAAAAACAATATCGCTGAACAGCTCGAATGTGCGCTCGTAATATTCGCGAAGAAACGAAGCATGTACGCAGGTTTCTTCTTTGGTAGTATAGGCATTTAGGTCGCCACCCACATCCTCAAGTCTTGAGAGAACATGGAAGGATTTCCTTTTCTTGGTTCCTTTAAATATAAGATGCTCAATAAAGTGGGCCATGCCATTTTCGCTCAGCGTTTCGTCGCGCGTACCTGTATTGATGAAAAAACCACAGTGTGCCACCGCAGAAGGCGATTGAATATGAATAAGCTTAATGCCATTAGACAATACGTGTGAAAAATACTCCATGCTTAACAAATTGAGCCCCAAAGGTAAGAAAGAATACGAAAGAGAAAGGGTAAAAAAAACGTAAATTTTTTTTCGCGAAAAGTGGGTTTTCGTTTTTTTATATTAAAATTTTATTTAGTTTTGCACCGCGTTTGAGGGTACCATAGCTCAGTTGGTAGAGCAACGGACTGAAAATCCGTGTGTCCCCGGTTCGATTCCTGGTGGTACCACGCAAAGCCGGAACAAATTGTTCCGGCTTTTGTTTTTTTAAAATATTCCCCAAAAAATCCCTTCCGTTTATTAAATATTATAACACCATAGCGCAACAATAAAGGGATAATTACTATCTTAGTAATAACTAAAGCATAAACGCTTACACATGCTTTTCTCAAAATCGAAAGAAGACCAGTTAAAAGAACTCGTGCGATGGGCTAAGGAATTGAAGATTAACTTACCCACGCGTCTTGCTGATGCAGAAAAAATAGTGCGTCTGGACCTTTCGTTTAAAAACCTGACCAAAATTCCAACATACATCCATCTCCTATCCGGGCTTAAAGAGCTCAATTTATCATACAATTATTTACGTGCGTTACCTAAGGAATTAGGCGATTTAAAGGAACTTCGGGTTCTTGATCTGGGATACAACCATTTTACTGAAATACCGGGGTGTGTTTTTAATCTGGATTTGCTCGAAATGTTTAACCTTGAAGCCAACCATATTAAGAAACTCCCCAAAGAGATTGGTCATTTAACGGAGCTATTGGATTTCAATGTGTTTGCCAACCAAATTACCGAAATACCGGCGGAAATTGGTTCATTGACGAAATTGGTTCGTCTCAATATGGCAGTAAATCAAATCGATAAGTTACCTGAATCGTTTACAAAGCTCGAAAATATTGCTGTATTGGAATTGTGGCTTAATAAGTTCGATCTCATTCCCAAGGTCATTTCATCACTTCCTAAATTACACGATTTCTACGATTCGTTTAATATCGAAAAGCTTAACAAAACCTTAATTCATGCGGTTTTTGCCGATAACCTGGAACTAGCCGAAAAGCTAATTTTCTATGGCGCTGATGTAAATTACAAATTACAAGGGTTTGGATCTCAACTATTCACTACACCTTTGTTCGAAGCAAAAAGCATTGAAATGATAGAGCTTTTGTTGAAAAAAGGCGCTAACCCCTATGTTAAACGGGAATTGATAAAAACGGTACTAACTAAGGATGGAGAAGAAATAAGACCTAGCGGTAAATTCGAAACCTTCCTGACAATGAAACACCCGGCCAAGATACAAGAGCACCTGCGAAAAATAAAAATTCCTCCCCAACCAGGCGGTGAGGAGGACGATAATTCATCAGATATCTTTTTCTAGGCAAATTAAGCTTTGAGTGCTTTTTCGTAATCGGGTTCCTGAGCAATTTCGGGAACTTGTTCGGTATATTTTACAGTACCATTCTCGTCTACTACAACAATTGCTCTTGAATGCAAGCCAACGAGGGGGCCATCTGTTATTCTAACGCCGTAAGCCTTACTAAAACTATCGTCACGGAATTCAGATAGTGACACAACGTTCTTTAATCCTTCTACAGAACAGAAGCGTGTATGAGCAAAAGGCAAATCACGCGAAATACAAAGAACTACCGTATTAGGCTGTTTCTCGGCTTCGGCGTTGAATTTCCTTACAGAAGCGGCGCAAACACTTGTATCGAGACTTGGAAATATATTCAAAATAACCTTTTTTCCTTTGTAGTCGGATAATGAAGCTTCGGATAAATCAGATTTTACCAGCTTAAAGTCGGGGGCTTTTGAGCCAACTTCCGGTAATTTGCCTGCTGTATTGATAGCGTTGCCTTTGAATGTAATTGTTGCCATGTGTTTGTTTAATTTTAATAATTATTATTAGAACATTTGAATATAACCTTAAACAAAAGGGGTGCTAAAAAGTTTGCTTTTATTGACTCTTCTTGCGAAAAAAGTAGGTAGTTTTTGTACAAACATCGTCATATGTATATAAATCAGGCTCTTTACCGCGTGTTGAAAAATAGGACATCAACCCAAAATCGCCTATACAGCACGATGTATGAAAAGCCAGCAACAACGATGCAATCCAGCATGTATATAAATCCCCGGCAAATAAAAGCAGGACAAAAACAACACTAAACACGGCAAAAGGAGTGAGCGCTAAAAGGTAAAATTGCTTTTTATTCAGAACAAACCGGTCTACTGTTACATAAAATATCATTTCTTTTAGATTTGCACCAAATATAAGTTTACCTGCTCCCATGAGTTTAAATGCCAGCCCATGCAATAATTCGTGAATAGGTATAATGGGTAACATAGACAGACCCATGTAAAGAACTGCTCTTCCAAGTAGCCCGAAAATACCCATTTCGCCATTATTAATTAATAGCACCGAAAAGAAGATGGATACCAGCAGTGTTATAATCAAAAAAACATAAAAAGCCCTCATTATGGGCTTTTTCGCTTTAATGTACTTTACTACGAACCCCAGCATACTTCTATAATCAAGCGTTTCAATTAACTCATACTTTCCACTTTCGTGCAATTCATCTGCTGATACGCGCATACTAGACTTCCTTTCGTTTGAAAATTAATCCTGTAAAGTTCAGGTTAAACCCAATAAATTTCATAATTTAATTCTTTCAATAATACTAAATTGCAGAACAATACGGATTAATTTTACCTTATTTATTTCATTAAACTGAGGAAAATATGAGAAAACTAAGAATATTATCCATTTTTTTAACAATACTTATGGCAGGCAATTGGGGAAAAGCACAGGGGCGACTCAGCGAAAACATTGGGAATTTCAAGTCGTACGAAAAAATTCCGCATGGAATAGAGATCGCAGCTGAAAGAGGAAAGGTAAGGATAACGGCACATACCGATGACGTAATAAGAGTAAGGGCTGTACAGCATGAGTTTGCTCCTGATTTTTCGTATGCAGTAATCCAGAACCCTTTGGGAGAGTTCGTATCGGTAAACGACGAACCTGCGAAACTTACATTAACAAGCAAAAACCTTATTGTGGAAGTTACCAAAAACCCATTGTTGGTGCGTTTCCTAACAACAAAAGGAACTGTAATTAATGAAGACGAGCCAAACCTAGGAATTTCTTGGAATGGAACAGAAGTAGCCTGTTATAAAAAGCTTCAGCCCGACGAAAAATTCATTGGACTTGGCGAAAAAACAGGAAATTTCAACCGGCGCGGGAGTGCATACGAAAACTGGAACAACGACAACTTTGCATACCCTACGAATGCAGATCCGCTATATACTTCGCTCCCATTTTACATAGGCATTCACGGGAACTCCGTATACGGGATATTTTTCGACAATACACACCGGGCGTTATTTAATTTTGGCGCTTCCAACCACCGGTTCTCCAGCTTTTCGGCAGCCGATGGCGAAATGAACTACTATTTCTTTGGAGGTGAAAATGTCGCAAAGCTCATACAGGATTACACTGCATTGACCGGGCGAATTAAAATGCCACCACTCTGGGGCTTAGGATTTCAGCAATGCAGGTGGAGTTATTACCCCGATTCGGAGGTTTTAACGCTTGCCAAAACATTCCGCGATAAGAAAATTCCTGCTGACGTGATATACCTGGACATTCATTACATGGATGCCTACAAAATATTTACCTGGGACAAAACACGTTTTCCCCAACCCGCCGAATTAATAAATCAGCTTAAAAGCATGGGCTTTAAAGTAGCGGTTATCGTTGATCCCGGAATTAAAGTCGAAAAAGGCTACAAACAATACGAGGAAGGCTTAAAAAACAACCATTTCGTTAAATACCCCGATGGACAGCTATTTTCGGCCGATGTGTGGCCAGGAACCTGCCATTTTCCCGATTTCACCAATGCCAATACACGTGCCTGGTGGGGTGCATCATTCGAAGGTTTAATAAACAACGGCGTAGTTGGTTTTTGGAACGACATGAACGAACCTGCCGCATGGGGCAACCGTGTTCCCGAATTTATCGAATTCGATTTTGAAGGCCGCAAAGGTACTTTGCGGGAAGCGCATAACATATACGGATTGCAGATGTCGCGGAGCACCTACGAAGGTGTTACCAAACAAATGAACAACAAACGGCCGCTTATACTTACACGTGCTGCTTACGCAGGTATTCAGCGGTATTCGGCAGTATGGACCGGCGATAATGCTGCAACCGACGAGCACATGATGCTTGCTTCGAACCTCATCAATTCGTTGGGAATCTCGGGCGTACCTTTTGTAGGTGCTGATATTGGAGGCTTTGCAGGAACGCCAATCAAAGAACTGTATGCACGCTGGCTAACCATTGGCGTGTACACCCCTTTCTGCCGGAGCCACTCCGAATTTAATTCCGTTGAGCACGAACCATGGTCCTTTGGCGAAACAGTGGAAGATATTGCGAGGGAATACGTTACTGAGAGATACAGGCTCCTACCCTATCTGTATTCGGCATTCTACGAAACACACCAGAAGGGAATCCCAGTTGCACGCTCATTAACCATCGATTACACCTTCGACGAGAAGGTATATCAACCCGAATACCAATACCAGTATCTATTTGGTCCATCAGTGCTTATTGTGCCTACGTCCAGCAAAACAGAGTTCAGCAAGGTATATTTACCCGAAGGCGGTTGGTATAAAAAAGATAACGACAAGTACTACGAAGGCAACCAGGAAACCATTGTAGAAGCGCCGCTCAGCAATCTTCCTGTGTTTGTTAAAGCAGGCGCTATCATCCCAATGCAGGAAGCTATTCAAAGCACTGCCGAAAAACCGGATGGAACCTTAATATTACACATATACAAAGGTAAAAACAGCTCCAGGTTTACCTATTACGAGGACGATGGCGAAACGTACGATTACGAAAAAGGAAACTACCTCAGGAGAGAATTGGTATACGATCCACCTAAGAAGAATATCGTTATTGGAAAAGCAGAAGGAGACTTCGTTTCGAAGTTTAAAAAATACAAAATCGTTTTCCATGGTTTTGAAAAAATAGGCAGAATTGCGGCAAACGGAACAGAAGTTAAATTAGCTAAGGATTCCGGAAATACGGCATCATTGATAGTAGATGCAGGAAGCAATGCGATTACGATTGCCTGGTAAAGACAAACCGGTTATAGGAAAAGTGATTCATAGTGTCGTAGTAAGTAGGCTACGCTGGCCGGCTGCTTTATTTTATAAGTAGAGCCGAAAAGGCAACTTGTCATTGCAGCAAAGGCCGGAATCCCTGGCAAAAAGCATATAAATGCTCCGTAGTTAAGGGATTCCGGCCTTCGCGGGAATGACAAGTTAAGAAATAGCTTCTTTATTTATCGCATTGTGTTACCGCAGCACGCAGCGCATCGGCAATGTTACGGGCTCGATCTACATCGTCTTCAACAATCCGGACTTCCGAAGCATACGATTGCTGTGCTCCATTCTTATATACCTTCACGAATTTCTCTTTGTTCTTGCAAACCATGGTAACATACACATTGTTACTGCTGATTTTATAGTCGACCATGAGCTTATTCATATCCGACAAAGAGAATTCGTAGATTTCCTCGAGGGTTTTGCCTTTATCGTCGGTTGTATTTACTGTAAGCGATACTTTGCAAGGATCGTTGTTCACCAATTCCAGATTCTGCTTTACTTCCTTGTTTTTATTTGAGAAGTTGCCCAAGGTTTCCTTCACAAAATTCATGGCTTTGGCTTTATCGCTCCAATTTTTAGGTTTAGGGGTATAGTTACCTGCAAAGTATTTAAGTGCAAGGGCTATTTCTTTTGCCTGTTTTGCATCGAAAGCCATAATCTCGAGTTCAGAAGTAAATCCTTGCGAAAGTTCACCTTTTAACTTCTTTACAAAAGACTTTTTCTCTTTAACCGGGGCTGTTACTGCTAAATACTTTCCTGACGACTCCACTTTAATATTGTTGGTATCGAGCATAAACGGATAGAACAGGAATGAGCCAGCGGTTTCCGCGCCTTTAGCATCGATGCGTTTTTGATGATAAATAGCTTCCCAGGGTTCGGTAAGATCGGCTTCGAAGCTTAACTCGTATTTATCGGTTCCCAGAGCTTCTCCTTTTATGGCAGCGGTAAGGAAATTAACCACCTCGGTTACCGAATTCCATTTAGGGCGAACAGATTTAGCTGTTTTTGCGGCGTAGGCAAATGCATCGACCATGGTTCTGGCAGTTTCGATATCAGGACTAAGTATCTCCACATCGCCCTGATAACTCTGCGGAACATCGTCCTTCACATATTTTATCAGTTTAACTTTATTGGCTGTAGCAACTACTACCATTACTTTTTTCCCCGATACCTTAAAATTGATGCCCGATTTATCGACATCCGACAAGTAGAATTCGTACTGGTACTTAGTTACTTTTCCTTTGCTGTCGGACTCCCCAACAAACAGGGTGGCTTTAGAGCCTCCATCGCCAAACTCAATCTTCTGCGAAATGGTTTTATTATCAATAGAAATATCGGCAACCTTACCCTTTACAAAATCAGAAGCCTGCTGCGTGGACGTATAAGAGGGATAAACCGGTTTGCTCCTTTCAACAGCTGCTGAAAAAGCAGAAATAAGCTGTCGAGCATGATCTATATCGCCTGACAAAACGTTTACATCGCCGGTATAGCTTTGCAATTGGTTATTTTTGGTATACCTAATATATTTATCGGAACCTTTATTTTCGAAAACAACAGACAATACAGCTCCTGAAACCTTCAGCTGTATGGAATTTTTGTTTATGTCGGCTACATTAAACTCGTATTTTTCCTCAACAGTAGCACCCTTTGTATCGGTAGTTTTAACCTGAAGGGCTACCAGATATTCTTTTTGATCGTTAAAGCTAAACGATTGTTCAGATTTTCCGGTCTTTGTAGAAACCTCGCCAATATTTGATTTTAACCATGTTAAGGCATCTTTGGCTGTAGCAAACGTTTTTTCGCTACTCTTAACCAACGGAATAGCTTTCTTAAACTGATCCATCAGCGCCATGGCTGCATCACCATCGGAAACCAATATCTCAACGTTATCTACATAGCTATCAAGGTTGTCCTCTTTCAAATATTTAATAAACTTCTGTTTATTATTGGTTGCCATACTTACAATAAGCTTCTTGCCAGAAGTTTTGCGGATTACGGTATTCTTATCGATGTCGGCCACATAAAACTCATAACTTTCTTTAACTGCTTTTCCCTTATCGTCTACTGCAACTGAGATAACACGAATTTTGCCCTTTGTATCGTCCAAAATTTCGGCCGATTGCTTATAGGTAATTTTGTCGATCTGAATTTCGCTTACCTTTGACTGAATAGCTGAAAGCGTTTGTTTAAGATCCTGTGCATTCAGATTCAATGAAATAAATAAACAAACGATAATTGCGTGAAGTAGAAGTACTTGTTTCTTCATGGCTACAATGAGTTTTGGATGGTTATTAAAAAACATATTAAATATATTTGAAATTCTTATTCATTAAAAAAATAATTGATTAAAAGTATTATTCTGTTGATTGTTGAAAAGGGTGCTGAGCGTACTTTTAGTGTTTGGAGTTTATAAAACCGGAGCTATGAAAACATTTGCGGACCAAATTATTGCATTTAACGAATCGTTAAAATTCGGCGGCAAGTTGCCCGAAGGAATAAGAATAATGAACCCGTTCAAAGAAGATGCACAGGTTTTACCTCTTTCCTCGGCTTTCTACAAAAAATATTATAACGATACCAGGCAGCGGCGGATTATTTTAGGCATAAACCCAGGGCGATTCGGCGCTGGGGTAACAGGCGTGCCATTTACAGATACCAAACGCCTCAGAGAAAAGTGCGGTATTGATTACAGAGGGAAAGAAACCCACGAACCATCGTCGGTATTTGTATATGAGATAATTGAAGCTTATGGCGGTTTGGAAAAGTTCTATAACGATTTTTACATAAGTGCTGTTTGCCCACTTGGTTTTACCAAAACAGAAAACGGGAAAGAAAAGAATTATAATTATTACGATAGCACCCAACTTGCAAATGCTGTTTATAACTTCAGTGTAGAATGTATACGGCATCAATTAGCTTTTGGCATTGACACCAACGTATGTTATTGTTTTGGAACCGGCAAAAATGAGAAGTATTTACGCGCAATAAATGATAAATATTGCTTCTTTAAAGAGATTGTAGCTTTGGAACACCCGAGGTTTATTATGCAATATAAGGCGAAAACAATGCAAACCTATATTGACAAGTATTTAGAAGCATTCCGTAAATAAACAAACTGAAGATTATTCTCTCCAGTAAGTCATAGAACCAATGCAATTTTCAGCGGGACCACATGGAGGATATACAAATGTTATTGTTTTATAGTTTTCTCCAAACTTGCAAGTAACCATATAATTTTCAACAGGTTTGTCCAATAGTTTCAGATCTTCAATAGATGAGTAAGAACGTAAAGCATCATCATTCGTATAACTTTTCTGCAAAGAAAACGAGAGCTGTTGTCCCTCAAGTTTGTAATTTCCAGTTGATCTGTATCTATACCCTAAAATTTCTTTGGTATTTAAGTCATGCTCAATTCTTAAAACTTCTAAACTATTATCTGCTCTGAAATCATACTGAGCTATTGATATTCTGTTAAGTTCCCGTAGCGTATCCGAATTAAACCATTTTCCAACAATCTTATCTTCATTAGAAGTTTCTTTTGAACACGCAAAAAAAGTTAAAGCCAAAAACCAGAATAAAATTGATTTCATAATTGATTTTTCTATATAGATGGATAAAATAAAAATGGTTGCGTGATATTTTAATTTTATCCCACAGGCAGGGTAAACGAAAACGTGCTTCCCTTTTCTTTTTCGCTGTCGACCCAAATGCGGCCTTTATTAATAGTTACAAATTCAGCAGTAAGGATTAAACCAAGTCCTGTGCCGGTTTCATTCTCTGTTCCTTTGGTTGACTTAGCATGGTCAATCTGAAACAGATTTTTGGCTTTCTCGGGAGCTATACCAACCCCTGTATCTGTAATACTTACCTGAAGATGATTGTTTTCCTGTTTGGTGTGAATGGTTATCGTTCCTCCGCGCGGTGTATATTTAATGGCATTCGAAAGCAGGTTCCGCATAATGGCTTCAACCATGTCCACATCTGCCATCACCCAATCGGTATGATATTCGCGTTTCATCTCAATATCTTTGAGCTTTGCATTATTGCGCACCAGGACCAAGCTCTCATCGAGCACGTTCTTGATATCGAACCGCAATGGATTAAATGGCAGTGTATTGGTTTGTGTCCTCGACCACGACAAAAGGTTCTCGAGCAAGCGATAGGTTTTTTGTGAGGTGTCGTAAATATTCTGGATAATTTCTTCCCTTTCCTTTTCGTTGTATTTTGCGTGTTTCTCGAGCAATAACTCGCTAAAACCGAACAGTACCGTGAAAGGATTTCGCAGATCGTGCGAAATAATGGAGAAAAAGCGGTTTTTCATGGTAATCTGCCGCTCCAGTTCAACGCTATAATCCTTTATTTTTGCCTCGCTGGCTTTTAAATCGCGGAAAAACGTTTCCATGGGTCTCTTGAAGCCACTCTCGATATTGGCTTTATAAATCATAAAAAAGGAAAGAACCTTGAGAATATGTCCCAGCTTATTTACAAAATCGAAATTACTAACGTACAAGGTAAAGCAGAACTCGCTAAGCACTGTGAGGATAATAGATATAGCGATCAGATAATATGTATTTTCGTCGAAATACTTTCTTTTGTGAGTTAGGATAGCAATTGCACAAATAAGTATCCCAATAATCACGTACTCGCTTACGATTTTGAATGTTGTTTGACCGAAGCCCTGAGCGTAACTGACAGGGAAAATTTTGAAATACAGGATGGCCAGTATTATACTTGCCGTTACTAAAGTGTATATTGCCAGAAGCCGCTTGATATGAATTTTGTGATCAGGGACAAAAAGGAAACCTAGCAATAACACTGAAGCTTCGAAAAACCGGGTAGCAACCCAAAACTGATTGGCAAAGAAAATAGGGGACTTGATGATGTTCATCCCTGTAAACGTGAGTGTGTGCAACAAATCGAGGATGCCTATAAAAAGTGCAGCAACACCAACCAGAACCAGGTAATTATTGTTCAGAAACTTTAACGAATTCCATGTTATAGCAAACAACACAAACATGATGCTAATCGAAAACAGCTCGGCAATGGTATGAAAGAAGAGATAATCCTTAACGATAAGATCAAATGCAAAGATGATCACCGCAATGGAAACAATTTCCCAAATATTTCGCTTCGATAACCTCATGGAACTAGTTTTAGGTTTAAACCCATCTATATAATCGCCTTTCAACTTAGAAGTTGCAAAAGTATAAAAACATACATTCATTTTACCATGAGAATTGTTGTTTTATTCCCTGGTATCCGCTGTTCGGTTGCAGCTCTACAAGCAACAATCCTTGCATGTTCCTTTCAAAAAAACCTATTGATCGCGTTTGTACCCTCACTAAAAATGCGGTTTATTTAAAATCTTTTCTTTTAATCTCCAATTCCCATTCGAATTGCCGAAGTGAGGAAACCAAATCCTTCAGGGATTCAGGTTCTTTCCGGAAGTCGAACGTAACTTTATGCTTTTGGCCAGCAGTAGTTTCAATTTCAACCCACTCAGCGCCACCGTCGTTGCAATCGGGGCAACCTGTAACCTTAGGAAGTTTAAAAAATGTTTCGACATTAACCTGTGTGCGGAACAGCTTCCATTCATCGGCTGTAAGTGTTTCGTTGTAAGTACGTGGTTTACGCTTTTTCCCTGAAACCTGGTAAACTACCTTGTCCACGGTATAGGTACTTTCTTTATTACAATACCCTACGCACATTGCAAAGGATGTTCCGTGTTTGATACTCTTGATTTCAGTTGTTACCTTAGGTTGCTCGGGGGGCTGTTGTTGCTGCCCCTGTTCTATAATTTCTTCTTTCTTACACGAGCTAAACACCGCCATTACTGTAACTATAAGAATAATCTTCTTCATACGAGTAGGTATTTAATGGTTTCACTTGCCCATATCCCATCCCCTCCTCCAAAAGCAGCAAATTGATTGCATAAGGCAGCGCTGTTTATACTAGACACTTATTTTTCAAAATGGTTGAACTACAAATCCACATTTTAACTAGGAAAGCTTATAGTTTGGCTGTTATCGTTGCAAACGGCTAAATAATTACTACTTTCGTTACTTCTGATTCAATTTATGTATTCGCTATGGAAACCGATAAAATCCAGGAACGTTTTAATCTTATTGCTCAGAAATACGACCAGCAACGGCGTCATTTTATCCCGTGCTTCGACGATTTTTACCAAACAAGTATTGGGTTTCTTGCTGAAGTAAAACCCAATTGCCAAACCATTCTGGAGCTAGGAGCTGGCACTGGCTTACTTACACAATATCTTTTCAACAAGTTTCCGCAGGCACAATTCACATTGCTCGATATTTCCGGACAGATGATGGAAGTAGCCAAAGAGCGTTTTGCCGGCCTAAGCAATTTCCATTATGTAGTAGCCGATTATTCGGAGCAATTGCCTGGTCGTAAATGGAACCTGGTAGCATCGGCCCTTTCCATTCATCATCTCGATGAAGATGAAAAAGCGGCTCTGTTTTCCCGTATTTACAACCGATTGCCAGAAAATGGGTGTTTTATAAACCTCGATATTTTCAATGCATCCACACAGCTAATGAACGAGCATTATAACAAATGGTGGTACAATTATATCAACCAGGACGAAACATTACGCAACGAACAGCATCTATGGATCAAGCGTCGGGAGCTCGACAAGGAAAATACAATACCTGAAACACTCGAAATGCTAAAACAAGTGGGGTTTAAACATGTTGAGTGCGTGTATAATTTCATGAAATTCGGCGTGGTAATAGCGATAAAGTAAGTTTATTGTCTTCCGGCGAAGGCCGGGATCCTTTTACTACGGAACTTAAGCGGTTTGCTTTCAGTGAGGAATTCATAGCTTAGAAATTGCTTCGCGAGGGTTTCACCGTTCCAGCCTTCGCGGAAGACAATGTTTCTTGGGCCTTGAGGGAGTGATAATGTGACGCTTCTTTTTGAGGAATGAGATCCTTCTTGTAAACAAATTCGAATAAAACGAGTTATAATTTAGAACTTTAACCCATGATGTTATGATAAAGACAAAACATTTGATAGCCGGCGCTTTGGTAACCATAGCAACAGTGTTGGTATTTGCATCATGCAAAACCATTCCCAAGGGCGCTAAGGCAGTGGCGCCATTCGACAAAAACAGGTACCTGGGCAAGTGGTATGAAATTGCCCGCCTCGATTTTAAATACGAGCGTGACTTAAACAACACCACCGCCGAATATTCGTTGAATGATAACGGTTCCATTAAGGTAGTGAACCGAGGCTTCAATTATAAAACCAACGAGTGGAAAGAAGCCAAAGGTAAAGCCAAATTTGTAGGCGATCCTACTGAAGCCAAGCTGAAAGTTTCGTTTTTTGGCCCATTCTATTCAGGTTACAATGTGTTAGCCATCGATCCCGAATATAAATATGCACTGGTAGCTGGCAAGAACCTCGATTACCTGTGGATACTCGCGCGCGAAACCACCATCCCCGAAAGTGTAAAGAATGAATACCTTAAAAAGGCAGAAGAGATAGGTTATAAAACGTCGGACCTGGTGTGGGTAGAGCATAATAAGGTTAAGTAGAGGAAATTTCGTGCAAAATTTAATGTTCAGCCTCTCAATAGTGCCGGAAATCATCTGAATAACGTTCGGATCCATCTCAATGACGCCGGATACCATCTCAATAACGTGCAAAGCAATCTGAATGGTGTTCAATGCTAACTGAATGATGCCGGAAGGTTGCTGAATGATGCTCGAAGCCATCTGAATGGGTCCTGAGGCTATCAGGGTAATAATCAGCTCGAAATTTCCATTTTAACCTTTTTGTTCTTGATCTTTTCGTTTCTAATAAGCTGAAGGACCTTTTGTATCTTGTCACTTTTAACGGCTACGTATGCCGAATGGTCCAGCACTTCTATCTTTCCCAACTCGTCTTTTTGCAATTGTCCTTTTTGCAGGATCATTCCTACAATGTCCATTTTATTAATCTTGTCCTTTTTGCCGGCACCTATATAAAGGGTAGTCCAAGCACAGGGTTTAGGCAACGTTAATGTTTCGGGTAATTCTTCTTCTGCGAGAGTGGTAGTTAGGGATTTGGGTGAGTAATCATCGGTATCGAGCAGGAAATAAGCGGTTCCTGAAGCATGCATGCGTGCGGTTCGTCCGTTGCGGTGTATCATTATCTCTTCGGTAGGCGGCAGTTGATAATGGATAATGGCGTCGACCTCCGGTATATCGAGGCCGCGTGCAGCCAGGTCGGTTGTAATGAGAATGTTGATACTGCCGTTGCGGAATTTAATCAGCATCTTCTCCCTGTCCATCTGTTCAAGTCCACCGTGGTATACGCCGTGATCTACTTTGTTTTGGGTTAATTGCTCTGAGATTCTGCTTACCGCCTCTCTGTGATTGCAGAACACGAGGGTTGATTGCGCTCCGGTTTTACCTAACAGGAGCATCAGCGCTTCCAGCTTGTCATCGCCTTTCACGCGTACTGATTTCATGAACAATTGCGATTTTGACTCTTGTTGTGTAGCCGTGAAATTCAGCTCTATCTTGTTTTTTATTCCTGCAAATGCCGGAATTTCCTTTAAAGCAGTTGCCGACGTAAGAATTCGTTTCTGAATGTTTAGGCAATGCTGAAGGATAAATTCCATCTCATCTTTAAAGCCCAGTTCGAGCGATTTATCGAATTCGTCCAGGATTAACATGTGTGTGGCTTCTACATTCAGGTTTTTGCGGCGGATGTGATGCGAAATTCTACCCGGAGTACCTACCAGAACTGCCGGAGGGTGTTGCAAATTGTTCTCCTCAATGCGCAACGGATGCCCGCCATAACAGCAATTGATTTTATACGGCGTGCCCATTTGCTTGAAAACCTTCTCGATTTGAATAGCCAGTTCGCGGGATGGAACCAGGATCAGCGCCTGAACACCGCTTACATTGTCCTTCAACAACTCTAACACAGGCAAAAGAAACCCGATGGTTTTGCCGGAACCTGTTGGCGAAATCAGCACCACATCGCCGGACTGATCAATAGCCTTAAGCATTTGGTCCTGCATGCTGTTTAATGCTTTTATGTTGAAGCGTTCGAGAATTGGAGAATAGTTCATTTGTGTATTTTCAAGTGGATTATGTGTTCCGGCTTTCGGAGCGGACAAAGATACAATTTAAATAGAAGTAAATTTTAAACGGTATATTTGCCAGGAATTCAATATTTACTTTAACACAAACATATGTCATTTTCATCGCTCGGATTATCACCTGCACTGCTTAAAGCCATAGACAAGAAGAAATACACAACGCCGTCGCCGGTGCAAAAAGAAGCTATACCCGCCATTCTAAATGGAAAGGATGTGCTGGGCATTGCGCCAACCGGTTCGGGCAAAACCGCAGGTTATGTATTGCCTATTCTGGAGCAAATGCAGCGACAATCAGCCCGCCTGAAAAACAGACACGTGAAAGTGCTGGTGCTTGTCCCTACAAGGGAATTGGCTGTGCAGATATTTGAGGTGTTTGACGTGTTTAACGATTCCCTGCCTTCGCGCATCAAATGTATGGCGGTGTATGGCGGAGTTTCCATTAATCCGCAAATGATGCAATTACAAGGCACTGAAATTCTGGTGGCAACGCCTGGCCGTCTCCTGGAATTGATTGCGGTAAATGCCGTTTCGCTATCGGCATTGCAAACATTGGTGCTCGATGAGGCCGATAAGATGCTCAACCTGGGTTTTAAAGATGAAATGGATAAGGTATTGGCTTTGGTACCCAGAAAACGCCAAACGCTCCTGTTCTCGGCAACCCTAAGCAGCGATCTGGATGCGATACATAAAAGTTTACTGCGCGACCCCGTGGTTGTTCAGGTTGAAGAAGAAACCGAAAACCTCGATTTAATTGAACAGACGGCCTACCTCATCTCCGAAGAAAAGAAGGGGCCGCTGCTTCGTTATATTATCAAGAGAAACAATATGCGGCAGGTGCTGGTGTTTGCCTCGTCGGTGCACAGGGCCGATAGCATTGTTGTAAAGCTCAATGCCAACGGGATTGATGCTTCGGCAATACACAGCAAGAAAAGCCAGGGTGCACGTACAATGGCTTTGCGACTTTTCAAATCGGGAGCTGTACGGATATTGGTTGCTACCGATCTTATGTCGCGGGGTATTGACATAAAGGAGTTGCCGGTTGTAGTAAACTACGAATTGCCCAGGTCGCCAAAGGATTATATTCACCGGATTGGCCGTACAGGAAGGGCTGGTGCTAAAGGCGAAGCTATATCGTTGATTTCGCCTGAGGAGGAACATCACTTTAGGGTTATTCAGAAGAAAATGGGCAAAGTGGCTACATTGGTTGATGGAAATGAATTGAACCTGCTGGGCTATTAATCATACCATTATTCTAATACCACGATTCACGCACAAAACCGAAAGTACGATGTTCTAATAGCATCATTATTACTGACATCTAAATCTTTTGTTATGGAAAGGTTCATCGGTTGTTCCGGTTATTCTTACGATCATTGGAAAGGCATATTTTATCCTGATAACTTGCCTAAATATAAATGGCTGGAGTTCTATGTTCAACATTTTAAAACGGTTGAGATCAACAATACGTTTTACCGAATGCCCGACGAGAAAACGGTAAAGGCCTGGCATAGCCGCACTCCATCCGATTTTTCCTTTGCCGTGAAAGGTTTTCGCTTTATTACCCATATGAAGAAACTTACGGTTGATACGATGTCGCTCGACTCGCTGCACCAGTTTCAACAAACGGTTACTTTGCTGAAAGATAAGCTGGGCCCTCTCCTATGGCAATTGCCCGGCAGCTTTACATTAAACATGGGGAAACTTGAGAAGTTCTGCTCTTCGTTAAGTCCTGAATTAAATCATATTTTTGAATTTCGCCACCCCACGTGGTTTGTGCAGGAGGTATACGATCTTTTACATACTTATCATTGCGGATTGTGCATTATATCAAGCCCCGGAACGGTTCCGGAAGTTGTAAAAACGACCTCGAATGTGGCTTACATTCGTTTTCATAGCAAAGGCTCCTGGTACGATGATAATTACAGTAACGAGGACCTGCAAGCCTGGAAAGATAAGCTCGACCAGATACAAGCCGATAAGCTTTATGCCTACTTTAATAACGATATTGGCGGGTATGCCATTAGTAATGCAAAATATATGGAGGGGCTGTTAGGGAAAAAATAACAGTTGTGGTTTTTGCTAACGTAAAGGCGATTCAACATAGTAAGTCGAAAACCAGACTTTTATTTCTTTGCCTGCCCAAACACTTTTTCCACTATCCAAGCGGTTAACCTTTTTATTTCAATGGATAAGGTGCCTGCTAAGCATGGATAACAAAATATCTCTTTTTATGGGTTTACTTAAATAGTCAACAAAGCCGGCTCGTAGCGCTTTTTTATGTTCGTCGGAGGTAGCATACGCGGTTTGGGCAATGATCCTCAAATTGGACTTCTTCTCCCGAACCACCTGGGCAACTTCATATCCGCTTATATCGGGCAGGCGTATATCCATTAAAACCAAGTCGACGGCCTCATGTTTCAACTTATGTATAGCCTCTTTACCTGTTTCGGCCAGTAAAATATTTAGTCCGGTACCGGAAAGTACTTCTTTAAGATATTCAGCATTATATGGATCGTCTTCAACAATCATAACGGTTTTGTCAGGGAAAATAACGGGTTTAGGATTCTCATCGGCTAATGGTTGATAACTCTCAATGGGAACGGGGTTGTAGGGTATGGAAAAATAGAAGGTGCTTCCTTTTCCAGGTTCTGACTCAAGATGTATGTTACCACCCAATAAATTGACCAGCGCCTTTACAATAGAAAGACCTAACCCTGTGCCACCGATATTTTTTTTAACGCCCTGGTGCAATTGGGTAAACCGCTCGAAAATAAACTGATGTTTATCGGAAGGGATACCAATGCCTGTATCGGATACATAAAACAGCAGGTTGTGGTTTTCGTTGAGCTTACAGCCTCCTTCAATTTTACCTACGTCGGTAAACTTAAAAGCGTTACTAATGAGGTTGATAAAAATCTGTTTCAGCTTCACTTTGTCGGTAAGCACCATGTTTTCGCCCGAAACGCTAAGCGCATTCAAGCTAAACTGAATATGTTGCTTGTTTATTCGTTTCTGATACGCACTAAAAAAGGAAGAAAGCTCGGCAAACAACTCGTTTAAATTAATTTCCTCGATATGAACGGGTAATTGGCCCGATTCTATTTTGGAAATATCGAGCAAGTCGTTGATTATATCTAGCAAATCGTGGCAGCGCAAGTTAATTATATCGGTAAAGCTTTTGAGCTTGACTTTATCATTCGCATTCTCAAGTAACAACTCCGAAAAACCCATGATGGCATTCATTGGCGTACGTATTTCATGGCTCATGTTTTGCAAAAAGGCAGTTTTCAGGCGGTCGCTCTCTTCGGCCCTATCCTTAGCCAATTGCAGCTCTTCGTTTATCTGGTTCAGCTCTTCGTTTATCTGCAAGTATTCCTCGTTTTGGGCTTCAATCTCTTCGGCTTTCTCTTTAATGATACGCTCAACCCGTTTTCGCTCAGTTATATCGCGGGCAACAGAATGGATTAACTTCCGACCCTTAAAGCGGGCTGTATTTGTGCTTACTTCAACAGGAATTATGCGCCCGTCCTTAGTTATATGTTCCGTTTCAAAGAGCGTTTGATTTTGGGTAATGATTGATTTCACCCTAAATGATAATTGCTGTTCCTTATCGGTTGTAATATCGCCGGGGTTTTTAGTTAGCAGTTCCTCGCGGGTATACCCCAACCGCTCGCAAGCCACGTCGTTTACATAAATCAATTTCCACGACGAACCATCTTCGCTAACTTCGGAAGTAAATATGGCATCGTTAAGGCTATCGTAAAGCATTCGGTAGGTTTCTTCGCTTTCGCTTATGGATTTGTTCAATTCCATTAATTCCATCCGTTGAAAAGTCATTTCGCTGATGAGTTGGGTCATATTGAGCAAAAACAGCATAATGGTTTTTACTTTTTCTTCGGACATTACAGGAACCTTATCCAACGCCTCAAGGTAGGCCGTCTCATCGAATCCAAAGTGTTCAGCCTGTTTTTTGAAAAATGTATAATTGGGCTCTTCAAAAAAGAATTGACCGGAAAAGAGATTGGCAATATGTTCCCCTTTAATTATTATAGGAACGGCCACATCTACCAAACCGTTCAAGCATTTATAAAAATGATATTTTTCGTCGTTTTTGAGTTGACTGGCCAGTACTGTGTCACTATGGGTGCATCTTTTCGAAGTCTCGGGGTTTACCCGGTGAAAATCAGTGCATATTCTCCGCCACCCCGATTTGGATAAGATATTGCCGTCGAGATCCAAAATGGCAGTCACCATTCCGGTTGATTGATTAAATCCTTCGAGTAACGTATTTACTTTTTCAAAATCAATCAAATCAATAACCTTTGTGTTCATTTGGTGTCTGATTAGTATAACCTTTCCTATTTCCCGTTAATAAAATTAATACATAAAATTCATAAGTCAATGATTATTTGCAAAAAACAGGATATTGCAGGGTATAGAAAAAGCATTTGATCATATAATGCAAGAAGTATAGGGATCCCAATGAGTTCCTATTCTTATTATCAGGAATTACAAGCTATATGCTCCCGATTAAAACAAATGGAGCCCAATAATAAGGCGCCTTATAATCGACCATTAGCTTACGTTGCGCTAACGTAAGAGCGATGTTTGCGGGATTGGATTTAAGGTATTCGTAAAAGTAGGCCATTAATTTGGAGGTAGGATAATCCGCCACGCTCCATAAGCTTACAACAATGGCACGAGTGCCTGCGTACATAAAGGCGCGACTCAACCCGACAAATTCATCGCTGTTGGAAATATCTCCAAGTCCGGTTTGGCAAGCGCTTAGTGTTACAAGGCTTGCGTTTAACCGCAAACCGAAAATATCGCTTACCTTAAGCTTGCCATCGTTTTCCGCTGTATTGCTAAACAATATGTAGGATGAAAAAGGACTTTTGCTATCGTAAATACCATGCGTAGCTAAGTGAATGTAGCTAAACTCAGGAGCATTCGAAGTAAAGAAGTCTTTTGTACATTCCTTCTCAAAACGGGAAACCTGCTTTTGGAAAAGTGGTGTGATGTTTTTTACTTCGGAAATTGTAGAAGGCAGTGGTGTCATATTGTTTACTGAAAGGTCGCCCAAAGCCATTGCTAACAAGGAATTATTCTTTACTTGTTGGTTTTTCTGAGTTTCCTGCAATATACTAGCCGACGGAGCGTAAGAAATAAAATAATGCGCTGCCATAAAAGTACCTTTTTCGTCGACTAACGCCTGAAAAGGAATAAAATGAAGCAAACCATGCGGAACAATTATCAGGTTGCAATCTTCTTTGAGATTATGATGGACAGGGGATATTAGTAACTTATATAATTCGCTCAGATAATAGGATGTTTTATCCGAATTCTTCGAGGTATAAAAAAGGCCATTATTGAGCAGCTCGGACTTCGTTTTATCTAAAGGAACGGTTGCCAGATTAACGCCCGATTTATCAATACTCCAGATGTAAATATTCTCTGAACTTAACCAATATTCGAGCATTACCGTGTTATCTCCAATTTTTGCAATCACCGAATTGGTATTGGCAACATTGGGCTTAACAAGTTGAATGAATTTACTATTATTCAATCGCAACTTCGCTAAAAAGTTCTCATAATCATTGTTCGTCAACCGAAGTTCTTCCTCGAGCATTCCTCTTGTGTGATCGGCTGTATCGTTATTATTTACTCCTGTTTCCTTGTAATTATTTATCTTATCCTTCAGTTTATTGAGTTTCGTTCGCAATATTTTATCCTGCATAGCCAGCGCCGAATCGCTGTTACTGTGTGTAATATTGTTTTTTTGCCGTGCCAGCATATCGAGAAACGCGCGGTTACGTGCCTTTTCGGCATAATTGAAGCCTTCCTCGGCCTTGCCTTGTTTATTTAAGAGCTTTATAAGTCTGTCGTAAACTTCAATCCTTTTGTCCATAAACGAACTCTTTAGCTCATCCGAATGAATTTTTCCACGAATTTCTTCAATAATGTCAATTGCCCTCTTATAGGAGTTTTCGGCCTTATCAGTAAGGTTATCCTTCTCGTAAAGCCGACCGAAATAGTACCGAATTTTCCATTCGTTATCGGGGTTCTGATTTACCAATAACGCCGAATCAAGAATAGACATTGTATGGTTATCCACCCCCGATTCTATCAGCGACGCTGCCTTGAAAGTATATAGTAAAGCTTTTGCATCGTTTTTTGTGTTGCCCGAGATAAGCTTATCGGAAACTGCAAGATAATAAAGGCAACTATCGTAATTCTTTTTTTCGAAATAACTCATTCCTATTTTCATCAGGGTTATAGCCTTACTATAAGTTGCCCCTGAACCCATGTAAAAATCGAGACTTTTACTATAGTCGCCTTTGCGGGTTGCAATCATTGCCGATGCATCCCTCTTATCCACCTGATTTTTTTCAATAATAGCGTTTGCCAAATTGTAGTAATGCAAGGCGTTTTTCGCATCGCCCACCTCGGTATACAGATCTCCCAAACTTACGTTGCCTTCTATTAATTGCGTAATATTGCCCGCCGAATCGGCCTGAATCAATGAATTTCGCTTATAAACAAGCGCATTCTCATAATCGCCGTTGGCAGAACATACATTGCCTAATGCAAGCAGATGTTCTGATGTATTTAATTTTAATTGTTTGGCCATTTCCTCCGATTGCTTAATCAGTTCCATGCCTTTAGCATAGTTGCACTGATCGACCTTGTTGATGCCCAATTTCAGTAAAGCAATCATCAATCCATTTTTATTGTTTTCGCTCTGAAATACTTTAATCGCCTTGCCCAGATAGAAATCACTCATATCGAACTGACTCAATATAGCATAGCAATTGCCTAACGATAGGTACACATTAGCAGCCACGAGGCGGTGAGTTTGTTTTAAACCCGATTCGTATTGATTACAGATGTATACACATTTGTTTAATTCGGTAAGCCCGCTTTTATAGTCGCCCATATAGAGGTAACAATTACCAATACCCCGGATATCGTCGAGCAAATTGAGCATATTGTTCTGGGCAGAGTCCACATGGGCCGCATCGCGCAATGCGTTTAACGCGTTTTTAAAATCGCCGTTCATCGAATAGATATATGCCATCTTACGCAATACCTCGCTTTCCCTGGCATAATTCCGGTACAATCCCGATTGGGCATTTATTTTGCAAAAATTTTTGTAATGTACAATTGCCTTCGGGTAATTATAGGTATTGGAACTCTCATCTCCTAGCATGATCTCTTTATTCGATAACACAGAAGGAGACACACAACTTCCAATAAAAAATGATAGTAACACAATTAAAACTATAGGGAAGCATTTCATCGAAGGCAAGAATAATTAAAGTTTTATTTCAACCAACAACATATAAGATGGACTAGGGAACCAATTTCTTCCTGCTATTGGAATATCTAACATTTGAATTAACCTTAAATTTTTTATCTGTAAATAAAGTTGAGGAGTCCAAGTAATAAAATCACTGGAAACTTCTAAACTTTTATACTTCGTTTCTGAATAACTTAGTTTACTGGCATGGTTATAGCTGAATTGGGAAGATAAACTAATCCAATCGCAGACTAAATAATCAAATTCACAACTAAAATTTAAAAGTCCGCCTCTCTTGAAAGTAGATTCAGAAATATCTGAAGACTGCATTTTTTTAGTGACAGGAAAAAAGTATGTATACGACAACGTGTTTCCAACTGCAAATGGATAAAAAGTTTTCTTTAGTAAATATCCTCCAGTTAAAGAATATATATCATCAGTGGTTGGAGCATATCTCTTTGAGGAATCGGGGCTATAAGTTGTTGTCGTTTTTCCGAAAGGTATACATGGGCTTATAAATACCCCCAAAGAAGGAATATTCCCTTTTTCTTGCAAAAGACGATAATTGAAAGACATATTTACATCCTTAAACCCACGCCTTATTTCTTTCTCGTTAAAAAGCTTAATACTTTTTTTAATATTGTCTACCTCTTTATTACTACTAAAGTTTGAACTGTTTACAAAAGAAGTAGAGACGTCTATTTCAAAATTATTGGTAACACCGTAGCGTAAATTTAACGGGAAATAGAAAGAATTGGTCTGAGAATTGCCAAAGTAGGTTACTTTATTCCATTTGTCATCATACCTTTCTGAAGATAAAAAATAATAAGTTAATCCTGAACCAACCTTAAAATATCCTTTTTCTAAAGTAATAGGTTCATCTATTATTGTTTGCTGGCGTATTTCCGAAACAGTGAGTTGTTTTTCGGTTTGAGCCATTACATCCATCGTAATTAAAATAAATGCTATATATATAAATATCCGTTTCATTGTTATTTCATTAAGTAATAAACTAAGGCTATTTGACAATTAAAAAAAGAATCAATATTTCTTCCTTTAACAGGAATACTCACGAAATTGTCTATCCGTAATCTTTGGGATGCCTGAATATGAGACCCTAATAACAAACATGTTTCTGATACATCATTCTCGGCAGTTTTCATATAATCAGTCTGGTTCCACCCATGAAAATAATACCTGTTTGAAGCCCCCGATCTGAAAAGAAGTAATATTGAATGCCTGCCAATCAACAAGCAACTTATTCGAAAGCCAGTCGCCCTCCTTGTGTTTTAATGGCAACGATTGGAGCGTATATCCATTGGGATCTCCAGCATCAAAAACATAGTGCCAGTCGTTGGTTGAAACGGTAGCCGGAGCTGTGTAATAATCGGTATAAAGTCGCACAATTATCTTCGATAATGAATTATTCTCTCTGGAATCTCCCAAGCGAAGTTTTATAGCACAATTTAAATTGTATACTGCTGTTCCCAGTCCATTATGATTGGTATATAAAAAGTTATACCCTATGGTATACTTGTTATAAATATAGGCATCGATGGTTGGCTTTTCGGGTTTATATTTTGCAACTGGTAAAGAAATGCCACCACCAATGGCAATGCTTACCTTGTGCTTATTAGTGAGTAAAAGGTATTTTATATTGAAGTTAGGGTCAATTAAACCTTTGTAGTTTAAAATTCCCTGGGTATATGTTACCGGATTTAAACCAACGCCCGATTGAAGCACCGGTTCTATTCTTCTTGTATAGGAAAGATAATTTACCAAAGTTTGCAACTGCAACCGCTCAGTAATTCCATAAGTAAGTTGGGTATTTACCGCATAATTGGAAGCGGCAATGCCTTCATCTGCGACAATGTGACCATTATTGTCATAGATATTTGTTAGAGCTCCGAACTGATAACCTAAACCAAGTTCAAGATTATTTTTATGGAGAGTTAAGGGTTTGTCAATATATCTCTCAATATCAGGGACGTTTTGATTTTCCTGGCAATAACTATAAGATATGGTGGCACCAGTGACAAGTAACACCAAAAATATTCTGCGCAAAACCATGTTTCGTTGATTTTAATTTTTAAAAATTATTATTGAGTGCTGAATTTGAGCCAACGTTATCTCCCGTATCAAATTGAAGCGGTTTTATATTTTTGAAACACATCAATCCCTTATCATTGGATCCTAACCAGAGGTTGTTTTTACTATCAAAGAACAAGGCATTGATGTTATCTGATAATATGGATGAACTTGCAGTGTTATACACTTTTGTCATTCCGCCTCCATAATTCAAGACACCATAGCCGTAAATACTCACCCAGTAGTTATTATACCTGTCCTGTACAAATGCCTTGTAATTATTATATCCCACAAATAACTTATCATTTGTAAATTCGGATCCATTATAAAGCATTAACTTACTATCGTTTGATGACGTTAACCAAAGATTATCAGACCTATCATTAAATAAATGATTAACATTCTGTATTCCCAATTCCTTATTGGTAATTAAATGATTAACATTCTGTATTCCCAATTCCTCATTAGTAAATTGAGTCGGGGTAAAAACATATATTCCTTTTTTTGCAGCCACCCAAATAGAGTCTTTCCGGTTTACAATGTCATAAACAGGATCTAAATAAGTAATACCATCCACCTTTGTAGAATCAATTATCACCGGATGAATAATTGATTTTTTAAAGTCAAAAATAAAATAACCATAACTAGATGCACAAGCTACCATATTTCCGAAGTCATATTCACAGAATTTCAAACAATTTAAATTAGATTTTTTCAGATCACAAAAACAATTCCCTTTTGGCGATATTCTGCAAACACCATGTTGTGTACCAACAAAAAGTACATTATTGCTTGAGCATAAGAGACTATAAATATTATCTGAAGGTAAACCGGTTTTGGTTGAATAATAGGTAAATGTACTCCCATCGTATTTTGCCAACCCCTTATTTGTGCCTATCCATATGTTATGAAGGCTGTCTTCTGCAATGCAATTGATTTGATTTGAAGGCAGTCCATTATCAGTAGAAAAATAAGTCCATTCTTCTACATTTTCCGGGCTAATTGCATCTTCTTCCTTTTTACACGAAAAGGCCATTAAGATGCCCATTACTAATATAATTGAGTTAACTATGTTTTTCTTTGAATACATATAGGATTGTTTGTTAGTATAATGAATGAAAAAATAAATTGCTGATAAATTTTAACTTAATGGCAATACAAAAACAGAAACAAGTAAAACAGATGTACGTAATCTTTTAAGGCTCAAATTGCTCATTGTAATAATTTTAAATTGTTAACATTAGTTATTAGCATCGTAAACTCTAACAAGGAATACTTTTAAACACCACCTAGTTAGATGCATTAAAAATATCGAACAAAACTATAAAATATTCAAAAGGTTTTATACACCAAAAGGTTATTTTTGACCATACTTAAAAAAGATTAGACAGAATTTGCTTACCGGAAGGTGAATGGATAATTTCCGACTATGTAGATTATAGTCATTTAAGGTTTACTCCACCTTTACCTCTACCCTCCTGTTTCTTGCCCGGCCTTGTTCGGTACTATTGGAAGCAATGGGAAGGCTTTCGCCATAATACTTTATCGTTAAGCGAGTGGGCGAAATGTCAGATTTAATGAGATATTGGCGTACAGCATTTACCCTATTTTTTGAAAGTATGAGGTTTGCCTGCTCACTGCCTATAGAATCGGTATGGCCTTGAATTTCGATATGAATAGCCGGGTATTGGTTCAATATAGCTGTTAACCGGTTGAGTTCAGTTTTTGAAACAGGCAATAGCTGCCATTTGCCGAAATCGAAAAACACACAATTCATGCGGATAGTGGCCCCGCTTTTTACTTCAGTGAGGTAAATGTCCTGCCTGATCGTGTCGGAATGAACTACACCTGTAAGATCCATGTTTTCGCTACCCGAAATATAGTTTTCTTTATTGGCAGTAAGGCTATAATTGCGGTCGCAGCTTATTGGCAGCGTATACTGCCCATTGCTGGTGGTATTCAGTTTAGCAACATTGCGGCGCGACTGAAGATCGGTTAAAACAACTTCGGCATCAACGGGCAGACTATCGGTACTGTTGAGCGTACGGCCGGTTAATACCAATTCCCTTGAAGCAATGCCTTCTCCAAACAACATAATGTTCTGTACCTCATCTGAGCCCTTAATTTTAATACCTATGCTGCCAGAGATCCGCCCACGAAATTGTGGTTTAAACATCATTGTTACTTTCAGCACGCTGTCGACAGCAACTACCTTATTTTTTATTGCATGGCTGTATTGAAATTGCTCCTGATTCGGCCCTATACTTACGATCCCATCAATGATTAAAGGGGTTGTACCGGTGTTTTTAAGTACAGCTACGAGCGAGTCCTTACTGCTGCCAACATTTACTTTGCCAAAGTCGACCCAGGTGGTTAGCAGCTCCGTCCTTTTTGCAGTTGCATTGCCATAAATAAGTGTTTGTAATGTATCGGATGACGTGTACGTATATAAAACCGCCTTTTTACTTCCGGGAGAAGTAGGTGCAAAACGCAATTCAACTTCTTTAGACGACTTTCCGGGAATTGTGCAGGGAAAATAGTTCGACACAAGACTAAATTCGCTGCTATCGGCACCTTTAATCTCCATACCTTTGACGGCTACCGGATATTTGGTGCTGTTTGTTATAAAACCGGGAACCATTCTCTCGTGCGCCGAACCTGTTTCGCGCGGGTTAAACCTCAGGGTGTCTTTTACCCTGAGGTTGGGCTTGATAATAGAGAAATATCCCGACTCGGTGCCGGTTAGGTTTTTATTGGTAACCGATCGTAGTATCTGCAATTGTTTATTACCGGCAGCAATAAAGAGGGTTTTGGAATCGGGACTGAACTTCATCTGCATGATTTGGCCCTTGAATTCCGTTATCGCATTATAAAACTTGTTTTCTGCCAAGTCATAAAATTCAAGGGTATTACTTCGGTCTTTCATCGCCACAATGGTTTCGTTGGGGCTTAAAACAGCATCTTTTAAACCACGGTAGAAGATCCGCGTTTCCTTCCCTTTCAACAATAAGTTTTTAACAACCAGCGTATCGTTGGCATAATACCAAATCTTGCTGCTATGGGTTGCCACTTTAAATGAGCCACGCACCTGAAACAGCAAATCTCCATTGCGCACATCCCAGAATTTATATAGCGTACCGCGTGAGGAGGTTATTAACACCTTACCGTCGGGGGTAAACATATGGTGAGTCGCTTCCGAAGCATGAAATAATGCCTCTCCCATGCGGTTATACAGCTTAACACCGGATGCACTGTTTATCGCAAAGTTTTCGCCCGTGGGAGAAATAATAGCCGACGGGGAATCGTCGTACAGTTTCATACTTCCGACATTTTGGCCGGTTGATAAATCCCATACTTTGAGTTGTTTCTCGTTATTGAAAGTAAGCGCCATTGAACTGTCCGGGCTAATTGCCACAGACGATACTTCCTTTTGTTCAGGTATTGGAATTACAGTATTTGAATAAGGCAACCATGCCTTGGTGCTATGGGTTGCAATATCCTTATACAATCGGGTGGTAAGCAAACTCTCCGAACCGTCTTGGTTGATGTGCGAAAGGAATAGCCTTTGCTTATTGGTAAACCGTGCAACCATTTTATGCGTAGCAATTTCCCAAACAAACGTCTCGAAGCCGTTGGAAGCAATAATTTGTTTGGAATCGCTGCTCAACAGCGCTTCCTGAATGCCATAGCCCGAAATAGTTAGCAAAGACTGGTTATTGCGAGCATCCCACAATTGCAGCACTTTAAAATTATCGATGGTTAAAACGAGCGAACCATCGCTGTTGCTTGCAAAAAACAATAACTGATCGTTGAGCATTAGCCGGTTTGCCATATTGAAATCGCGATCGTATAAAAATGCCGGCTCCAGCTTCACTTTAACATTCACTCCGGTATCGTTGGGTATTTGCCATTTCGAATACAAACCGGTGCCAATTCCAATGCTTTTCCATGGCCTATTGTCGGCTGTGCGGTAATACATGCCAACCTGCCTGCTCTGTTTAACACCTTCCCAAATAATGGCGGTGTCCACGCCTATTGTAAATACCTCGCCTCCGGCAGGGGCTATAAGCTTCAATTGTTCTTCGATACCACCATTCAACGTAACCTGAACCGGCGGACAACCTTTGGTTTCAATAGTCAGTGCATCGGTAACAAGGCCCCGGTCTGGATTCTTATACATGAGATTTATTACTAGGCTCTCGTTAACGGGCAGCTCCACAGGAAACTTCAGCGAATCGGCAACAGCAAAATAACTCCGCTTCCATGCAGAAAGGGCGTTTATGGTAAACGACTGATTCAGGGCAGTAAGGGTAAGCGATGCATTGGCAATGCCCTTGTCGTTGGTTTCGCCAAAATACAGGATAGAAGGATCGGCCTGCAGCTTGCCGGCAAGGTATTCGGGCACCTCGTAAGGGAACTCGTAAACAAGTTTTCGGCATTCGAGCTTTACGCTGCGTTTCCTGTCGCATTTGGTTGTTGCTCTCCACCGAAGTAAGCTGTACCCCGACGTTTGCAGGAGCTGACTTATTGCAGCATAAAAACTATGCAGCTGGTAAATATTGGTTAAAGCCTCGAAATAATGACCTCCGGTTTGTGTGGATATTTCCTTTAATATTTCGGGCATTTTAAGGGCCATGGTAATACAATAAACCGATACATCGCTAGCAGCAGCCTTTTGGATGATCTGGGCCGAATTGGCAGAACTTAACCCATCGGTAAGAAAGATGATTACTTTTTTAAACCGGCCCTGCCGCACAATATCGATTGCACCGGTTTCGCCAGTTAAAAATGCACGCGTATAGTTTGTGCCTGAAATGAATTCCAGCTTATTAATCGATTCCTTTAGCCGGTCGTTGTTTTGGGTAAAGTCGCAGTTCAGATAAACCTGATCGCTAAAGCTGGCAACGGCCACCTCCGATGTTTCGAGCGGAAACTGCTCCAGGAAACCCAATGCCGATTCTTTTGCCAACGCCAACCGGTCTCCCTTCATCGAAGAAGAAATGTCGAACACCAGAACCACCGATACGGGCTTTGCTTCTTTTTTGGGATGTATTACCTCTACAACCTGGGCATCCTGCCCATCTTCCAGGACCTTAAAGTCTTTCACCTGCAGGGTAAAGTCCTTTTCGCCATTTAAACCGGTATAAATAAACGGGCATTCAATAATAGGATAATTGGCAAAATTGATGCGCCCGAATTTCATCTCCTGGGCAAACATATTACTATGCACAATGCCTAGCAAAATGAAAAAAACGCTTATTCTAAACGTCGCCAATTGGCCAAACGACTTAAAAGCAGAACCCATATCGCGAAAAATTAAACAAAAGTTATAAAAACGGCTGTATATGTAAATTTACATTATGCATGTTAATAACGAAAGGATAAGGGAATTTATTCTGTTAAAACTTGTTTAGATTTTGAAAAACTGATGTTTAGAATACTCCCATTCGGCGTAATGCTGAAAGGATAAAATGATATGCTGAACACAAAAAACTTTATGCTGAAAGGGTCACCTCCTATGCCGAATGGCAAAACTTTAGTCCGAGGGGTCACCTTTTAGTCTGAAGGGGTAAAACTTTATGCTAAATGGGGAGAAATGAGGGCTTTCACTATCACGGCGAAGTCGGAGATGTTCAAGCGACTTCGTAGCTGAAGTCTGCCGGTAACGGGGCTCTTAACTTCAATAACGGGAAGTTTTGCAATTGGTTTAAAAGGAAAAAAAGATAGTATACAAGAGCTTAGCCCTCGTTACAAAACCATAAACAGACCTCATCGGGAATAGAAGCTTATGACGAAATAACTTTGCCAAAAGATGTGATATTTCGGATAATAGATCATTGGAGCATCAGCGGGTCGGTAGTCTCTGAAAAGAAAAACATTGAAAACACCGACGGTGATTTGTTGATAGATGGAAGGATAGCTCAATTGTTCTAACCTTAATTAAATCAGGTAAAAAATTTGGAAATTTAATTTATAACACGAAGTTTATTTGTATTTTAGCACTTTACAGCTTCCTATTGGTACATTATATGGCAACATTTAGCCCTTATTTGATCAGGTTAGGAATAATTTTCAAGGTTTCTTATGGCAAATTTTTCAGAAGACATCAAATCTAAATCAACAGAAAGGATCTATTTTCCAGAATTGGATGGATTAAGATTTTTAGCTTTTTTTATGGTTTTTATCGTTCATCATAGCTTATTTTCAAGTATTCCTTTTTTGTCATTCTTAAGTGCAAATGGATGGATTGGTGTCGATCTCTTCTTCGTTCTTTCGGCATTTTTATTCACTAAATTACTTATTGCAGAGCACGAAAAAACTGGAACTATAAGCTTTATGAAATTCTACATTCGCCGTATTTTCAGAATTTGGCCAATTTATTTTATTATGATAGGCTTTTCTGTTGCGGTTTTCGCTTTGGCAAAGCACGAACCGCTTGACGCAATTGCTAAGACAAGAATAATAGGATTATTAACCTTCTCAGACAATATCATGGCTGCCATATATAGTGGCTTCAATCACCTTCCTTTTTCGTTCCACCTATGGACTATTGGTTATGAGGAACAATTTTATGTAATCATTCCTGTTATAATACTTCTTTTAGTTCGTTCGTCGCCCAAAGTAAAAGTGATTACTTTCATTTCAACAATTGTTGTACTTAACGCCATTAGAATATGGTTTCTTGAAGACAAAGTTCCTTATCCGGCTATATACGTTTTACCGATTACCCATTTCGAAGCAATTATTTTTGGAATAGCCATAGGTTTTGGAGGTTTCAGCTTCCTAAAGAAATTTAGTCCAATATTGATTGGGGCTACAGGTATTATCTTCTTTGCCCTTTTGTGCATTCTTCCTAATGTTGAGTTTATAATTTCTTACTGGCAGGTAGTTTCGTATTTTTGTGTGGGTATGTCCACCGCCTTAATCTTATACGCCGTACTCAGCAGCGATAAGTTAAAGTCCTTCTTCTCCCATAAAATATTGGTTTTCCTTGGCAAAAGGTCGTATGGTCTTTATGTTTACCATTTATTTGGCATAAAAATGGTAGATGCTTTAGCCCCAAGAATTTCTGCATTCGCAACCAATGCCTATTTAACGTTTATCTGCTCTATGCTGCTAACAATACTTCTTTCTGTTGCATCTTACCATTTTATTGAAAAACCTTTTCTGGTCTTGAAGAAACGATTTGAAATAATTACCTCACGTCCGGTATAACTACCTTCGGAAAGTATCATATTTATTGGTAGAAAAAATAAACGAACAAAGATGTTCTCACATTGGGTTTGAACAGAAAATACTACCTTTAATTTTCATTTATTTTACATTGCATGATTTTCAAAGGACTACTACTAATTGCCATGTGCATTGCAAGCCTGTCGGCATTTGCACAAAAAAACAACAAGGTTGTTTTGGGCAAACTTCAAACAGGTACTATCTTCTCATTTGTAAAAACCCAAGAAGGTACCTGGGGTATTGAAACAAACGATAGTAATATTCCAGGGATAAGGCAAACCAAGCCTGTTCATATCGAGGTAAATCAAAAAGAAGATAGTTTACAGGAACTTAGCGCTGGTTATAAAAACATAAAACAGACCTCATCAGGAATAGAGGCTTATGCTGAAATAGCATTGGCGAAAGACACAAAGTTTTGGATAACAGATCGATGGAGCATTAGCGGTTCTTTAGTTACTGTGAAAAGAAACATTGAAATTAAAGGCAACGCAACAGGAGGCTTCAACTCATCCGTAGTACTTGAAATAGAACCATCGGTAAACTGGTCCGACGTGAATTGCCTTGCTCCCGGCGCATTGTATGGCGACCCAACCTATGATGGCGAACGTTCTGCCGGAGGCACCCTTAATTATGCCGCCAAAAGGTTCGTAATGCGCGAAGATATTATCCCTGCTCCTTTGTTTGCTTTGTCTTTCAAAAATGGCGCGTCGGTAGCAATGCTCGATCCTTCGCCTCGTGGCGAAACAACATTAGACGAAACAAGACTGGCAAAAGATATAATGACCGATGCGAGATTTTTGTTCGGATCGCTGGGCGCCTGGCAATCGGACAGTAAGCCCATCGAATTGGGTTTTATATTTCCGGCCACATCCACCATGTATGCGTTTGGAGCAAGTGTACCGGCCAAACATCGGTGGATCAGAAGGTTTCATCCCATTAAACAAGGCATTCAGCACAATTACGAAGTAAAGTTCCGGTTTGGAAAAGATGAGACATTCAGCGAGGTTACCCGTAATACATGGCGTTGGGCCTGGAACACGCTGAATCCTCCAATAAACCATATCGACATAGAACAGATGCGACGTGTACTTACCGATCACCTGGCTTCGCAGGCAGTTACTATCGAAGGCCGCACAGGAATTCCATTTGCCGTATCGGTTATGGATACCGCAAAACACCGGCAATGGAACTGGACCATGTCGGCCATGGGTTTTGTAGGAAAAACCCTTGAATGTGCCGACCAGTTGCTGCGCGAAAGCGACCGCGACAAAACCGAACGCGGTCAGAATATGCGGAAAATCGGCTTAGGCATTATTTCGTCTATGATCAATGCATTGTCTACCTTACCTCTCCAAGGAACAGGATATGACCTAGCTACCGGGAAACCATGGGATCACGTATGGCTTGCTCCTTGGCTCCGCAATGCTACAGAGGATATGCGTGTACTGATGCGTGCATACCGTCGCGAACGCACCTTAGGACACCAACACCCCGAATGGTTCAACTGGGTGAAGAATTATGTGGATTGGCTACTCCTGCAACAACGCGAAGATGGCTCGTTCCCCAGACGATGGAACCCGGGAACCAACGAAATTGCAGAAGCTACCGGCACAACCAGCTACTGCCCAGTTCCCCTGCTCATCATTATATCAGAAGAAACAGGCGACCCGAAATACAAGCTATCTGCCGTTCGTGCTGCTGAGTTTGTTTGGAACAATTGGGGTTCCCGCGGACTATTCATCGGAGGTGCCAGCGATAACCCGAATATTACCGATAAAGAAGCTGGTATGCTCAGCATGGAAGCTTTCCTTAGCCTATACGAATCTACAAAAGAGCAGAAATGGCTCGACCGGGCGCAGGTTGCCGGCAACTTTGCTGAAAGCTGGATTTGGATATGGAACGTACCCATGCCGCTGGATGCCGACGATACGAACTTGCACTGGAAAAAAGGTGTGCCTACCATCGGACTTCAGGGAATTACCGCGCAAGGCCCCGGTGGAGCAGATGAATATCTGGATTGGGCGGTGCCATCATACGCAAAGCTTTATAAATACACCAACGATGCACATTATCTCGAAGTAGCCAGGCTTCTGCTGCATTGTACCAAATCGATGGTTGCTATGCCAGATCGATTGTACGATATGAAAGGTCCCGGCTGGCAACAGGAAAATTTTCGGTTAGGCCCCGGAGGACAAGGCCGCGGTGTAGGTGGCCACCAGTTTTGGTTGCCATGGATTTCGGCCAATCACCTCTATGGCATTACAGGCCTCGAAGAGTTTGACCCTGAATTGTATAAACAACTTATAAAAGAATAACATAAAAATGAAAGCCTTTATTGCTTTGCTAACTTTTAGCATCATTCATTGGTCGGCATACGCGCAGACTCCTCAGGTTGGGAAAACTTCCCGTTATTGTAATCCATTGCCCATGGTAACAGGGCTTGGGGGTAATGCCTCGGGCGACGTAACTGTTCTTAAAGAGAACGGCAAGTATTATATGTTTTGTACAGGCGGTGGCGCCTGGGTCTCGGATGATATGCTTAACTGGACATTTCATCGTGTGGAGAATGTGCCGGTAGCCCCCGATGTGGCTAAGTTCAACGGAAGTTTTTACATGAGCGGAAACGATTGTCCCCTCTACAAAGCAGATAATCCGATTGGTCCATACACCAGTCTTGGCGAATGGAAGAATACTCCTGATGTTGCAGGTGGCTGGAATGGTGCTTTCGACATGGAAATATTTGTTGACAGCGATAACAAACCGTATCTTTTGTATTCGGGACGTGGTGTAAGTGGCATCTTCATTGTACCACTCGACCCTAACGATCTAACTCGGTTTGCTGACAAACCCAAACATTTGTTCGGCTTTAATCCCGACCACATATGGGAAAGATATGGCGAGATGAACGAATACCCTGAAGTTGCATGGATTGAAGGCCCTTGGCTCCAAAAGCACAAAGGTACGTACTATCTGCAATATTCGGCCTCAGGAACACAATGGAAAACCTATGTAGAAGGATATTACACTGCTAAGTCGCCCTTGGGACCTTTTAAGTATGCCCCAAATAATCCACTACTGCGCAAAACGGATGGACTGGTAACCGGAACAGCACACGGTAGTATCGTTGAAGGCCCGGACGGAAACCTCTGGCAATTCTATACCATCGTGTTATCTAATCCTCCCGGCGGGCGAAGAATTGGAATGGACCGTGTTATCTTTGACAAAGAAGGAAATATGTCGGTGAATATTACCGAAACCCCACAGTGGGCTCCGGGAGCAATCAGCGATCCAACAAAGGGCAACAGCGGTTCGGTTCCGGTAACCATTAACAAGGTAAGAGCGATGAATGCACTGTCCAAGTTCTCATCGGAACAGCCCGGTCGCTATGCGGCTTATGCAGTGGACAATTCCAGTGGTACAGTATGGGAACCTCTGCCAAACGACTCTATCCCATCGTTAACCATCGAACTCTCCCCTGCTACACGCTTTGATGTTGTTCAGCTTTTTACCATAGATGGCGCCCGACTGATGTTTAACGGTAGCCGCCGTGGCTTTGGAAGACCCGCTGCCGGTTCGCCCCAGCCATCTCCAACACCCGACATCTACCGGTACAAAATTGAAGTATCGTTGGATGGAAAGACATTTACCACCGCACTCGACCAAACACAAAATACCCTCTCCCGAAATACCATCTTCGATGAAATTACCCCGGTTAAATGTCGATTTGTAAGGCTAACCGTTACAAACTGGCCTAAAACATTGCCTTTAGGTATTATTGAGTTTACGGTATTTGGGAAGCCTGCAGATTCGTTACCAGCACAAGAACCGATACCGGAGATGCGATAAGGTTTACAAAATAAATGTAAGATGCCTCTTTCTATTTGTAACTTCCTGATTATTTTATCTATCAGTAATCTTACAGTAATAACAACACCCGGGAACCTGTCGCAGGTGCCGGGTGTTTTCATACTTATTTATAACAAACTATGATCACAAAATCATTAGTATCCTGGATTTTGATTTTCTAACCCAATATTTGGATTATTATCAATTTCGTATTGAGGGATAGGAATGAGTTTGTATTTTTCAGCAAAATAATTAATAGGCTCAGGAATCACGGAAGGAATTTTGCCGTTCGCTCTCCAGCGCAAAATATCTCTGTTGCGGATTTCTTCGCCTGCTAATTCTATACGTTTTTCATGAACAATGGCTTTAAAAACTTCATCCTTTGTAGTTACAGGGAATTGAGCATTCATCTCTGCACTTCCATACAGCGGCATATTAACACTTGCTCTTTTTCTAATTAAATTAAGTGTATTTACTGCTTCTGCCTGATTTCCATTTTCATTCAAACATTCTGCTAACATAAGCAGAACTTCTGCATAACGCATAATTCTGTCGTTAAGACCACTTGGATAATAACCTGCAGCGTTTTTGTAAAGAATGGTATGCTTTCTCCATCCAATTTTTATTGTTTGTCCTTCATATACGGATGGTTCTATGTTAAGATCGGCATCCGTGAGGGCACCAGTAACAATAACATCTCCTTTTCGATAAAAGGAATATGCAAATCGGGGATCTGTTTTAGAAAAGCCTTTGTTTGTTGTTTCGAATTCGTTTAACAATCCTGGAGAAGGAATAAGGTTACCCCAAGATGTTGGACAAATTTCCTGATTGTGAATCGTAGTTTCTCTACCAAGACCAGGATCTACATTCCATTCGCCCCAACCAAAATTGGTGTTATCGTCTTTAAATCCAACTTCAAAAACTGATTCTTTATTGTATTCAGTTTCTTCAAGGTAATTATCATTGTAGTTATCAACAAGGTTATAACCTTTAGGACTTGGTAAAGCTACTGGAGTTGGTCCGGTAATTTCAAGAAGTTGAGCTTGTGCATCTGTAAAATTACCTCTTTGCATATAAACCCTGGCAAGGAGCATTCTTGCGGCTCCTTTGGTAGCACGGCCTAAATCATTACCCTCGTATTTATCGGGTAATACAGCTATAGCATCTGTTAAATTGGATATGATACTCGTATATACTTCGTCCACTGTAGCTCTTCCCTTAAAGTCAAGAGCACTTTTTACCGGCTTGTCGTATAAAGGAACACCGCCCCAATTGGTTACCAAATCAAAATAGGCCCATGCTCTCAAAAACTTAGCTTCGCCTACAATTCTCTTTACTTTAATTTCATCGGTTCCAGCAATATCCGAACTAATTACAATATTTGCTCTGTGAATTAAGGCATAAAATCCGGCAAATACCTGTCCTGTTACATAATTAGAAGGGTCATGTGCACCAATGAGTAATTGCTTTCTGGGAGCTTCCAGCTGTCCACCACCAGGGACCATATCATCACTTCGCAAATCATGTAAAAAGAACCATTCGCGAGCGACTAACGTTACTGATTGCAAAACGGCATATGTACTATTTACTCCCCTTTCGAGTTCATCGGCATTAGAATAATAATCATCCGTAGTAACACCATTGGGATTTGATTTCTCCAATTCATCGTCGCAAGAAAAAACAATAGAGCCGATGATTATCAGGAACAAAAATGCAAAATATTTATTTTTCATAATTTTTTCAGTTTTAAATGGTTAAAAATTGATTTGTATACCGCCAATAAAACTTCTGGCTGCTGGCATGAATCCATAATCGATACCGTTTGTCAATAAATTTGCTGTACCTGGAGAACCATTCGCAGTTAAAGGAATACGCGAGCCAATTTCAGGATCATAACCTGAATAATTGGTTAGTGTAATTAAGTTCTGACCGGAAACATACAAACGAATACCCAGTGTACTTTCCTTTAGCAAAGAATTAATAAACTTCGAAGGAATAGTATACCCTATGGTAAATGATTTAAGCCTTATATACGAACCATCTTCAATAAAACGATCAGAAGGACGGGTATTTTGGTTAGGATCACCTTTAGCTATTCTGGGAACATCAGTAGCCTGACCAGGTTTACTCCATGCATTCAAAACGTCGGTGCCTGCATTAAATAGGCGTAACATACCTTGTGTAAGAACTTTTGTTCCATTATAAATCTCATTTCCTGAAACACCTTGTATGAATATTGCGAAATCGAGACCTTTATATGATCCGGAATAATTTATGCCGAAAGAGAAATCAGGCATATAACTTCCTAAAAATGTTCTGTCATACCCATCTATTTTACCATCGGGTACACCATTAGGTCCGCTTAAATCCTTGAAACGAATATCACCGGGAGAAGTACCTGTACCATTATCAAGAGTTGTTGTACCCTCTACATAACTTCTGGTAACTTGGGTTGGGGCACTGCTGATTTCGCTTTCACTTTGGAATATTCCATCGGTTTCCCATCCATAAAATGATTGAATAGGCTGATCTACAACGGTTCTTGTAATATCATAGGAAGAAAAATCGGGATGATTACCAGCATCATAAGTTGCAGTTGCAGTGTTTAGCTTAAGCACCTTATTTCGGATAATCGAAACATTAGCTGAAATGCTCGATTTAAAGTCACCC
>DATALJ010000123.1:0-32488 GCA_036261135.1 Bacteroidales bacterium | reverse complement strand
GAAGTAACACCAACCGCTACAGAAGGTACATCTCCAGGCATAACAGTTTCCCAAACGATTAAGATAGCCAATACTGCTCCATTAGCAACCTGAATTGTTCGGAAAACTGTGGCGCCAGGAGACGTACCTTCTGTAGCGTTTGGTGTTACTTCAGCTTGGAGGTACTTATTTTTATCCGCTATGGTAATTGTATATTCAGCACTATTGGCTCCTGCAATAGGCGTGTAACTACCTCCTTCAGTATCCGAGCGACTCCACTGAATTGTTGCACTATATGGATCGCCTTCGAGATCGGTTATGGTATAGTTTACGGTAAGCTTCTCACCTACATGTGGCGTGCCACTTATACCTGTAATGGTTGCTATTGGAGCAGTATTGGCTATCTTAATCGTTTGGGAAACTGTTATGCCTGGAGATGTACCTTCTGTAGCGGTTGGTGTTACTTCAGCTTGGAGGTACTTATTTTTATCGGCTGCGGTAATTGTATATTCAGCACTATTGGCTCCTGCAATAGGCGTGTAACTACCTCCCTCAGTATCCGAGTGGCTCCACTGAATTGTTGCACCGTGCGGGTCGTTTTCAAGATCAGTAACGGTGTAATTCACGGTTAGCTTCTCACCTATTTGAGCAGTCCCGCTTATACTGCTTATCTCGGCTATTGGAGCTGTGTTAGCTACCTGAATCGTTCGGGAAACTGTTGTGCCTGGAGATGTTCCTTCCGTAGCAGTGGGTGTTACCTCAGCTTTGAGGTACTTATTTTTATCCTCAATGGTAATTGTATATTCAGCACTATTGGCTCCCTCAATAGGCATATAACTGCTTCCTTCGGTATCCGAATGGCTCCACTGAATTGTTGCACTGTGCGGATCGCCCTCAAGGTCTGTGACGGTATAGTTCACGGTTATTTTTTCGCCTATATGAGGGGTCCCGCTTATACTACTTATCTCGGCTATTGGAGCAGTATTGACTACCTTAATCTTTTGGGAAACTGTTATTCCTGGAGACGTACCTTCTGTAGCCGTTGGTGTTACTTCAGCTTGGAGGTACTTATTTTTATCGGCTGCGGTAATTGTATATTCAGCACTATTGGCGCCTGCAATAGGCGTGTAACTACCTCCCTCAGTATCTGAATGGCTCCACTGAATTGTTGCACTGTGCGGATCGCCCTCAAGGTCTGTGACGGTATAGTTCACGGTTATTTTTTCGCCTATATGAGGAGTCCCGCTTATACTACTTATCGTGGCTATTGGAGCTGTGTTAGCTACCTGAATCGTTTGGAAAACTGTTATGCCTGGAGAGGCGCCTGATGTGGCGGTTGGTGTTACCTCAGCTTTGAGGTATTTATCTTTATCCGCAGCGGTAATAACATATTCCTCACTATTGACACCTCCAATTGGTGCGTAACTGCCGCCTTCGGTATCTGAATGGCTCCATTGAATTGTTGCACTGTGCGGGTCGTTTTCAAGATCAGTGACGCTATAGTTCACGGTTATTTTTTCGCCTATATGAGGAGTCCCGCTTATGCCCGCAATAGTAGCTACCGGAGCCGCATTGTCAATTGCATTTCCCCAATAGACCCTCACTGGAGTCCCTGGATTACTGGACTCGTCAACTGGAGTGACTTCAAATGCCAGGTACATTCCCAAATCGGAAGAGGTAATGCTATAGGTCTGCGCTCCTGAAAAGATAAGAACTGCATCCGGATCGTCCAGAATAGTACCCCGGTACCATTGAAATACTGAAGTACCCTCTGCTAACTCTCCATTGGGGATGTAAGTATACGAACCAATGAGTTTGTGCCCATCAGTTTTGCTTTCTGTTACAGTAACGTCTGCACTGGGTTGCGCCTGTGCATAAAACTGCGGAATAAGAAAAAGAAAAAAATATATTAACCGTTGCATACGGAATTATCTATTTGTTATAAAATAATGGAATACAGACCAATCCTATTGTATGCAAGTTATGAAATCACATATTGTGTAAATAAAGAAATTTACCGGAACCCGTTTAAATTTGATCAATCGACCAAAAAACAGAACAAAAGCTTTAGATCTCCTTTTTGATAAGGAATATTTGCGAAATATTGCCTACTGTAGCGACACCAGAAATGCAGATTTTACCATCAGAGAAAAATGAAACATCCGTTGCTTTCAGATTCCCATAGGAAGAAATCACCTCCGACCCGGTTTTGCTGCCATTGAGATTGTATTGGTCAATAAGGATTTCTGAAATACCTTCCTGGTTCTGCTTTGAGCCTACCATGTAAATTGAATTACCATTAACTGCTAAACCATTATATACCTCTTTTGTAGGTGTTGTTGCCTCCCAAACAGAAGACAGATCCTCGCTTATGCAATTCACATAACTGGAAGAATTCCCCACTCCCAGAAGCACCATTTTATCACCTGGCAGCATACCTATTTTAGAACCTGAATATGTTTCGGCATTTGGGAAATAATTAAAATTGACACCCTTGCCCGTTGCAGAGGAAACCTGAACCACGAACATATTTGCAGCAATACCAAGGCTTTCGGTATACCCCAACACGTACAGCCAACCGTTTAATTCAACAATATCGTTGCCAGATTCGTTAGATCCAAAGCCAATGGTCGATTGCCAGATTTCATTGCCGTCGCGGTCAATCCTTACTAGGTATATATCTTTAAAACCATTCCCATAACTCTCGGTATAGCCTCCTATTACATAACCACCCGCAGAAAGTTCAAGCCCAAAATTTCCTCCTTCGTTATAAACGCCGCCAAAATAGCGAGTCCATTCTTCAATTCCTGCAGAAGAAACCCTGGAAACAAATATATCCTTGTTGTCTGCCGATTTTTGCTGGGTTCCAATTACAATATAGCCGCCGTCGCTTGTTTTAACAATCTTGTTTGCTGCAATACTTTGCGAGCCGCCTACAAACAAAGGAGACCAGGGTTGTTGGTTCCCATTTTTGTCAGTGCAGATTAAAACCGCTTTCGACACTGAACTCTTCATTGTTCCTGCAATAGCAACATTCCCGCCGTCAACAATCATGTCCATCGCGTTATCTGTGGGAGAGCCACCAAATAGTTTCACGAAAGACTCCGATTGAGTTTCGTCCGGAACAATATCCTTTTTACACGCCCACGCAAAAACAGCCAAATAAAAGATTACTGAAAGCTTAAGAATTCTCACCATTCTATTTTTTTCTAATTTGGTATAAATCCAGCGAATAGGAAACATTCAAATATACCAGGTTATAGGCAAAATCGTCATCGATGTGCTGAAAATATAAAATTGCTTTTGAATCGGCGTACCGGTCAGCTTTTGCAAACGATTGTAAATTATAGGTATACCCAGCCCAAACTTTAAACGATCCTTTAGGAAGTTTCCATCTCAGGCCCAATCCGCCTGTAATCCCATACTGGAACTGATTTCTGCTTGTGGTAAGGTCTATGCCTGTACCTTTAGTAAATGGATCATTGGCTGATAATCTTGTTCTGAAGTCGGCATTTGAATAAAGAATATAACCAGCCTCGGCACCTGCATAAATGAATGGAGTCACCTTTTTCTTTACAAATGGATACCACTGAAAGGTGACAGGTAAGGCTATCCAATGCGTATTCTCGGTTATTTTGTTTTCTGCAACATCGTCCCGAATATTTTCGGTGTTTTGATAATTGGTCATCATGTATTTAAGCCCGGCAACCACACCAAAATGATCGCCAATATAGCGTGTAGCCTGTAACCCGGCACTAAAGCCAAAACGCATCTTATTCGAGGTCTCTAGTTTAAGCAAATCATAGATAGAATAATATTGATTGGTGATAAGATGCGACATATTACCACCTGCAGTTACCTCGAGGCTCCAAACATTGCGAGATTCAAAACGTTCAAAAAGTTCCTTTATTTCGGCCGGATCGCTTTCTTTAATCTTATAGGTTGGAAACTTCGTTAAAAAACGGGTCATGGTCTCATCGGCCTTGCTCTGATTATAATCAAACAAATACGTTTGAATTAATAACTGATAAGCAACCACTTGCTCCTCTTTGGTAAAAGCGTCTTCAAGACAAGAATCGAGCAATGAAGGAATTTGTTCAATCTGTCCCGATTCGAATAACTGTTTTGCCTGTTCCAATTTGCCGGAGCATACCGATTGGCTCGACGCATCGATGCCGACTAAAGTGAGAACAACAATTACAATAGTATAATATAACGATCTAGTCATCAGCAAATAATAATTTTGTGTGCAATATAATAAATTTATTCACACTGTTTTTCATATTTGACATCGCTGCCGATATAAGTATTCCACTCATCGGTAGATAAGTCGCGACTCATTTTTGAACAAATGGTACCCAAAAAAGTTCCCCCCTGACAAGGCCACGACATAAGAAAATCAGCCTTGTTTGTGCCCATCACTACCCGCTGATTATCGCCGGAAAAGGCTACAGACATGATGTATGTTGCAGACTCGCGGATAACGTTGGGCGGATTTGCAGGGTATCGTGTATCGAATATATAAACACTGCCATCGTAACTGGCAGTTGCCATGAGATCGCCGGTAGCACTGAACTTTATATCTACAACACGTGCAGTGTGGTTTTTCAAATTTCTTATCAGCTTCCTCGAGAAAGGATTCCACAACTTAACATTCCCCTTTACATCGCCTGATGCCAGCATTGTACCGTAGTTGTTAAAAGCTAATGAATACACCGGATTATTACTGTTATCATCAATTTCGGTCACTTGGTTGGATTTAACGTCCCATAGCATAATCAGTCCGTTCTCGGCACCTCCGGCAAGGAATCGACCATCGGGGCTTAATTTCAAAACGCGAATAGCTGTCTGCCCACTATAAACTTCGGAATTGCCCCTGTTACTCAAATCCCAAAGCAGCACCTTCTTGTCTGCCCCGGAAGTAAAGAGCTGTTGAGCATCGCGGCTAAAAGCAACTGAGAATACAGGGCCTGCATGGCCTTTCAGATCGAAAGAAACATCGGTATTGGAGAGATCGATAACATGAACAGAGCCCAAATCGGTACCTATAGCCAGGTACCTGCTGTTAGGCGCAATAGCCATGGATAAATTGCGGGATCTTAAAGTAGCAATCAATCGCGGCCCCGAAGAAGGATCTCCCAGATTCCATGCATATATTTTCCCGTCGACACCTGTTGAATAAAGTGTATTGGACCGTGGCGAAAGACATACCGAATTTACAGTTCCTGCATGCCCCTTTAGTGAGGTATGAAGCGAGATTCCCAACTCATCGGCAGCATTTACCAGAGCTGAAAAAATATCGGATTGAATGTCTACACCGCCGTAACGATCGTTAAACTTATATGCCTGTAATGCCAAAAGCCCTTTAAGCAAACGATTGCCGCTTACCTGATTCGATTTAACAGCCAGCGACTGCGCAGTAGCTAACATTCGCTTACGGAAAGTTTCGTCTTTCTCCTTTTCAACAACATTTTTTTCGGCATTGGCCTGTCTTGCATTCCTTTCAATTTCGGCTTTCTGCTCCGCAATACGCTGTAAGCTTTTCTCTGTTTCGGCGCGTTTCAGCATGGCTTCTTCGGCAGATAATTCGGCCATTTGCTTTTGTTCGGCAAGTAGTCTGGTTTCTTCCAATGCCAACTGGCGCAACTTTTCGGCTTCGCTGGCAGCAATTTCAGCCTTTTCCTTCTCCTGGAGCGCTTCTTTCGACTGACTCTCTGCTACTTCGGTTTTCTTCAACGCTTCGTTCTTCTGCTTAAGCGCAATTTTTTCTTTCATCTCGGCATCGTGGCGCGACAATTGGGAGAATACAATAAATCCCAAAGCAACAAGAATAGAGACAATGAATACATAAAAGAACGATCGTACTTTAAGCTGAGCCTTCCTCGCCTGGGCTCGTTTCAATTCTTCTTCTGCTTTGAATGCTTTAAGGCTGGCATCGAGATATACCATGGTACGCTCAAATGCAGGGTTATACCGTTTAGCCCAATGTAAAGTAGGTTGCTGCTTTTCCTTCCAGTTAAGGGCGAAATGCAAATCGGGCGGAACCAGCAACCCCACCTTACCAATCTGATAAGTTGATGAAGTTTCGGCCAATTGTTTATACATCTGGCTCGAAATAGCCTCGTCTTCTACCCATCCATTCAACCGGTCCCAAGCTTTAACTACCGATACATGGGATAGCTCAATATAGTCTACTGCATTTAAGTCCTGAGGCTTAATGGTTAATATTTGTACTTCGTCGGTTGAAAAAATATCAACAATCCGCTTTACATCGTTAACGGTACATCCCGCCAATAAAGCCATATCGTTAAGGGGCTCAGGCCGAATTACACTGTTTTCAGCCGAAATACGCTCTGTTAATCCCTTAAACACCTTCTCACAAACAACTTTGTCTTCGTCCGAAAATGAATTGTAAATAAAATCGGCCCTGCTGGAAACAGCGCTGGCTATACCCCCTGTATTCTCATATTCTTTGATTGATAATGGCCGGTTAATATTGCCTTGCGTTAACCAGGCTTTCCATGCCTGGCGGAGGGCGTATTGCATGCGGGGAAGCTCATCGTCGTAAAAGGTTGCATCATTAAGCAGTTGAAGCAGCAGGTTGTCTTCGATATTAACCTTAAAAATGCGCAGCGGGCCGATGATTGCCTCTTTCAATTGCTCGCGGCTCATGCGGGGAATAAGCACGTTGCTGCCGTTTATTAACTCGGACAAATTGGGAAATGATACGCAATCGTTCGTAAAGTCGGAACGAAGCGATAGAATCAGATAGAAATTAGGGAAATTCTTCAGCGCATCCAGAAACAAATCGATATAGTGCACAACTTCCTCGTAATAGTTGTGGTCGGCTATGCGATGTCCCAACGTAAATAAGTCTTCGAACTGATCGATGATAAAACAATACTCCTTACTGCCGTCGGTAATTTGCGAGAGAAGCTCAACTAAGCCATTTTTACCCCGCTTCAGAATATTATAGTAAATCTGATCAAGGATATGCACTTCCTCTTCGAAGCAATTGGGCTGATTGGTGTTGAGAAAGCACCGTGTAAGATTTTGCAACGGATTAAACCCGGGCCTCAAATGATATATTTTCCAATTGGGATTATGATTGAACAGGAAACCGCCTAAAAGTGCAGGTTTTACGCCGCAATTAATTAACGAAGTCTTTCCACTACCTGCATTTCCGAGAAGGCAAACAAACCTGTTCTGCTTAAGTTTAGTAAGCACCTGGCTGGTTACTGCATCCTGCCCAAAAAACAGATGGGATTCGCTAAACTCAAAAGCCCTTAACCCGGGAAACGGGTTGGATTTAAGCATTCTGTCGTCTGGCGCGACAATAACAGATTCGTCATTTATTGTATTGCCAATCATCTGTTTTCTTTTTAAATTCGTTTAATCAGATAGAATGCCCATACCAGCGTACAAGATGGTGATTCAATGGAGGCATTTTCTAATCTCTGGTTTAATACTTTTCAGAATGCAATTTACGGATAGAATTAAACGCAGTCAAAATATTTTGTACTTTTTAATGAATGAGGCTGGAAAAGTTATGCTAATATACCTGAAAACAATAACACAAAACATGGCGAATGCTTGACAAATCAAGGTTATTAAAATTCGACGCTTTAATAAAGTAAGTCTACTTTTAAAACAATTTTTATTATATTGTGAGTAGCTATTACTTGAAATTAAAATTATGAATATCAAAGTATTTACAAATAGGGCTTCGAAAATTTGCAGCCGATTTTTTTGCTTTCTTTCTGTTTGTTTACTGGCATCATGCAACCAAAGCCAAGTGATCAAGATTGGATATTTGAACTGGAATGGTGAAAATGAAATGGCGAGAAATATCATGTCCTCCTTTAAGGAAAAAGCGTCAGAATATAATGTTGAAGTAATAGAAAAAGACGCCCAAAACAATGAAAAAACACAATGGGATCAATCATTGGAATTAATTGACGGTGGGGCGAAGGTATTGGTAATTAAGCCGGTTAATACGGTACTCGCAGCCGACATCGTACGATACGCGCACAAAAAGGGCGTAATAGTAATTGCCAACGATCAGCTCATAAAAAATTGCCCGCTTGATTATTATGTAACATTCGACAGCCGAAAGGTTGGCGAAGCAATGGCAACCGAAGCAATTAGAAGTAAACCCAAAGGAACATATGTCATTTTTAGCGGCGACAAATCCGACGATAATGCCGATCTCGTTAAAGAGGGTGTATACAAAATATTGCAACCTGAAATTAGTAATGGCAATATTAAAGTGCTGTATTCATCGTATATTGAAGCTTGGTCGCTGGAGAATGCAGTAAATACCATGGATATGATTGTGAACCTCTCCGGGAACAAACCTGTTGATGCTGTTATAGCAGCATCCGACGATATGGCACGAGGAGCTATTCAGGTATTGGAGAACGAAAATATGCTGGAACAAACCTATATTTCAGGACAAAATGCCGACATTGAATCACTCAAAAGCATTGCCAACAACAAACAGACCATTACGCTTGCCAAATCGCCCAAAACATTAGGATATGCATTAGCAGAACTCGCGGTAAAAGTGGCAACGGGGAACAACAAAATCAATATCCAGGTGAATGGCGAAACGCCAAACGGATTTCAAAACGTGCCATCCGTTTTGTTCGATCCGGTAGTGGTAAATAAAACCAACATCGATCAATTTGTCGCAAATAGCGGGTATTTGAAGAAAGAGGTGTTGGAGTAAGGCATTGGGATAAACCTGTAAAAGCTAACAAAAAAGTCAGCTCTTTTTGCGGAGTCCATCAAAAGTCATTACATCTTTCATTTTGTCATCCTTCTTTAAATCCAACCTCGGGTATTCATAAAAAAGCCGGGCAACCTCAAATGCCCGGCTATCATGAAACAAAATCAGGCCTTGGCCTTTTTGGCCGCGGCCGAAGCAAACCGACCCTCGCGTATAGAAATAGTAGTTTTGTAGTATTTAATTTTTTCGTTGAGCTCAGTTACAAAGTTGGTCATTGCTGCCGACGACTGCCCAAGTAAAATAATGGCATTGATTTTATCGGCTATGGCATTGTACGCAGGATCTACCTGTTGACGGGTTGAGCGAACATCGCCTTTCCCACGATTGGCCAATTCGGCATTGCGTTCGTTTAAGATTTGCTGGAGTTTATCGTTCTGGGTTTTCAGAATGGTTACCCAGTCGGATACATGTAAGAGCAGAAGATGTGGGGCATTAACCGGAAGAAGCATGTCGCTTACAAAGTTGGCAATAGCCGCACTCTCCTCGTTGTATGAAAGATTACGCGGATCGCCGTATAGGTTGATAATACGATCCAATGCGGCAGCACTTTGTGTTTCGGCTTCTTTAGGACTTCCGCTGTAGGCTTTAACTAAATTCCGGATTGCATTCCAGGTAATGTCGCGCTGTGTATCGAGCATTTCAATCATCTCCGATTTACTGCTCCCGGTTTCTACACGCATTGCGGCATCTTCAAGCGTTAATGCTTTTTTGAATGCACCATATTCTTTGACAATACTTAGCGAAGCAGGAGTGTACTTGACAATTAAATTATCTGCATCGGTCATAAACTGATAATGGTCGTTGTTCCGGAGTCGGAAAAGACCAGCATTTTCGATTTTTTTCATAACGTAAATTGTTGGTTAATAATAATGGATAACTATTGTGAGAATAAAAATAATTCACAGTTTCGAAAAAGTCAATAGCTGTTAATAAATTGATTGCGTTAGTGGTGCAATTTTCATGTCTAACTTCCGGGGCAACATATTTGCAGGTGCAATTTTTATGTCTGGAAAGTTGGGCGGCATATTTGCAAGTGCAATTTTCGTCCCCTGAATTCAGGGCAGCATATTTGCAGGTGCAAATGTCTTGCCCTAAAAGTTAGACACGATATTTGCAATGGTTTATACCTTGCCCGGGTTTCGGGAGATCAAATTTGCAGCAGTACAGGTGAGAAAATACGCTGAGATAATACCTTTTGCATTCGTTTATAGGGTGTCTAAGGTTCTGTTTGCCGCCTATCAATCGTTTCACAATGAATGGAAAATGCGGCTTTATAAAGCAGGGATTGCTTTTCTGGACGAAAAATTTTACCTGCTCTCCTACCCCCTAGCCAAATGCACCTTAATCTGCTCGACTAAATTCGCCTGGTTTATCGGGTAGTGAGTTACCGAAGCGGGGAAAAGTTTGAAATGATCGGAATCCCATCCTTTGTGAGCAGTAAAAATGCCAATGGATGTGTCTTGCTGGCTATCAACATAGCCTTTGGAGCGCATTATATAACCAATAAGGCTATGCCCCCAGCTCCAGGGACTGCTGCTGCTTATAACAATAAAGTTTTTATAACGTTTGAACACCGATATCATGGTAGCCGCATCGGTCTGGTTGCCTCTGAATATATCAAAAGCTACATTTTGCTTGCCCGATAAATCATTAAGAACAGGGTAATAGGTTTCCGAATCGGCAATAACAAGGAAACGGGAAGCTCCATCGGCCATAAGCGATTGCTTTCCTGAGTTTGAGGTTGCCTCAAAGTACATTTTATCAATTATTTTCCGCAAGTCGGAAATGGAACATTGCACCATTTCGGTATTGGTCTTTGCAAATTGTTCTTTCCGTAAACGCTTAATATATTGCGCCTGCTTTTCCTCGTAAAATTCAACGAGCGGGGGTAGCCATATGATGCGTTTAATGTTGCTGTCCGGGTCGTCGGACTTATTATGTTTATAATAGTTGTCGAACACACGGTTTTGTATTTCGCAGTAGGAATAATCGACATCCTCAGGTGCATCGCCGTATAACTCGCCTAGGATATTCACCGAAAGGAAAGATTTGGAAAGCAAGCCGGAAACAGCCTGTTCAAAGTCGTTCTTATTTCGTGGCAACGGATAATGCGGCAGCACATTGTAACCGGCAAGTATAAGCTCCCGTTTAAGGCGTTCGCGGTTTTTAAGCTGGTCCTTGCTCACTTCGGCCAGGTATATGTCGGTTGTTATCCGCTCTGGCGAAACCAGCGTGCGGTTTGCAATATATTTAATGTCGTAGGTAATGTCCGAAATTTTCGACCAAAAACCGTCTTCCCGCTCTCCTCTTTTGTCCGGGCTATATTCGAGGTATTGCAAGGTACGGTGGTTGAATTCGTAAAACGGATACTGCGAAAGCCGGTTCAGCAGTTCAGAGGCAATCTGCTCCTGCGATGCAAATTTCCTGACAAGAAAGAATTTCGAAATTTCCGCATCGATGGCACGGCGAAAAACAAAGGCAATCAGATCGTCGTTCCACTCGTGGTATTCTTTTTCCTGGAGAATAACCAATACGGCGTCGTAATCGCTGCAATTTACCTTGTCTATATTCACTTGCTCGCATTCGGTGATCCCGAAATTCGAGTAAAACGAAATTTTCATTCCTGTAACTTGCGTGAGCATGCGGTACAGAAAATTCGAAAACTGATTATCCCAGGTATCCGGTTCTTTGGTTTTCGAAACAAAATATAGATATATCTTCAACATACGCTACATTAATAAAAATTGCTGTTTTGAATATACTTATAAAAGGCAGCCGAGAGCTCGTTGTAATTAATTACCAGATGGCCTATGTTTTCGGGGCGGGCGAAATAAATTACCGACTCCGAGTAAGCGCTCAGTGTAATCCCCCCGGCATATAATCCCAAACCATACAGATTGTTGTTGCCAAGCTTGGAATTCCTGCGATGCATGTCGAGTAGCGTTACCTCTCCCTGAGGAACAAAGAGTGCAGGCAATACCTCCTCTTCGGAACACTTAATAAACCTGGATTCGCTCTTGTATAGTTTGAATTCCTCCAGCATTTCGGCAAGGGGAATCAGATGATGACCCGATATCTTATTGAAATAAGATATCCGCTGAAGTGCATTTACCTTATTGAACAACAGTTTATATTCATAGAAATTCCCAAATTTAAGAACCTCAAGCACCCTGTTTTTCAACCTGGGAGGAATTCGATCCATCAACGCTTCAATCTTTCCGGGGAATTTCTGATATATACCAAAAAATGCAATCTCTGAAATCAACGGATTGGGATTGAATACCTGTGCCGAAATCTCCATTTCTGCAGGATCTTCGTTCAAATCAATGTACAACTTCAGTGCGCAGGCCTTCAACCAGGTGCTCACATGGCTGGAATCGGCTACAATAATGTCGCACAATGCATCTATCTTACTCTTCATCTGGAGAGGAAAGAACTTCTTCAATTGTTCAATCTTTACCGATTTCTGGTTGTTGTGCAGCAAAGGAAATAGTCTTTCTTTCACATCCTCGTCAACAATAACCTTCTGGAGTAATTCCACATTGAACTCGTTCTGCTCGTTGCTGGTTGAATAGATGAACCGGTTTTTCAGGAACGAAAATACATGCGAATTGTATTTGAGCTGCAAAAGATTGAATAATAGCTGAACGGTAAGCGAATACTCTTCGAAAAGAGCAGTTTTTACAGGATGTTTATCGCTCACATTTTCGATGCTCAAATCCAGGGCAATAATCCAGGCCGCCACACCTGTAACACTATGAATTGCTTTGTTAATAGTGGCATTATGATAGAGTGCTTCCACGGTACTCTGCCCAAGCAATACATCCGATGCTTCGTAAGCTATCCACTTATTGGGGTATATCAGTTTGTCGATAAGGAAATCCCGTGCTTTAAAGGAATTCATCTTACCTACAATCTTTATAATCTGCAACTGGGTTCGAAAATCAACCTCCGGCTTATAGAAACCTTCCTGTAATGCGGAAAGTGCATTGTCGCCAATCTTTGCCAATACGTCCGATACAATATTTGAGAACTCTTCGTGGTTGATATACTCAATGAGCTCGCCAATAATCTCCGAATTGTAGTATTTTACAACCGATAGGAAAGCTGCACGTTTTACCTCATCATCATTATCGCGAATAAGCATTTTAAAGAGTGGGCTATACTTTGGCTCGCCCGATTCAGCGATCTTATGCGCTGCTCGGATACGATCCTTAATGCGAATCGAAGACGCCAACAGTTCAATATCGGTGATCTTCAGGTTTTCGTCGGAATCATAGAAACTGATTTCGGTACTGGTATGCTCATTTGTAGCCGACACTCCCACTTCGTTCGCAAGACCTAATTTATTGCGTACGCTATCGGGTATTTCCTGCAGCGACTTCTGAAAATCGAATGGCTGGTAATGGCGCTGGTAGTTGAGAAGATATTTCATGCCCGCCAGATTGGATGAAATCACCAGGCGTTCTTTGAGCTGTTTGGCCTTATCTTCCACCTTAGTAATGGCTATAGCCGAGAGCTTTTCGATATTCAACTTTATTAATCCAGAATAATTAAAGATCAGAATAGCGGAAACAACGATCCAGCAAATCACAAATGCCATATTGCTCAACAAATGGGTGTGCGTATATCTAAAACCGAGCGAAGCAATCAACAGGAATACCAAACCCGCCAGCAGATATCCCCAGAATCGCAATAAATTACCAACATTAGGCGAAATTATTTTTTGTGAATACGTTGAAAAGGCTGACAATATGAGCCTAAAAACATTCACTTCGAAGGATTCGCGGAGAATGTATGCAAAAAACCTCCCGAGCAAAATCGTCAGGAAGATTAATCGCGCAGGAAGCAGAAAATTCAAGTGATGTGGAATAAAATACAAAGCCCCAAGTACTACCAATACGCCCAAGAGAAAAACCGACGGCAGAAACAAGGCTTTGTTAATGCGAAATGTTTTAATCAGGTTCTGGTACACGAATAGTTTGAAAGCCAGGTTCACACCCATAGTTGCTGCAAAAAATATGGCCAGAAACATCACCAGATCCTTATAATCAGTAAACGCCGTCGAAAGAACTGTTAAAAAAGAATAATCGATAAAAACAAAATTGATAACGGAAAGCAACGTAAATAATACCAGCGAAAGCATTTTAAGCTTTTGCGGCATGCCCGAAAACAGCGAAATAACGGATTCTACCTGTTCTTCCTTCTCCTGACTTTTAAGTTCGAGCCTTTTTATGAGGATTTCCGATTCAATCACAATAATGAGGATCAGGGCAAAAGATGGAATATAAACCATCGGACTGATTCCAAAATGGCTGAGAACAGCAATTCCAATACTAAACAGAATGGCACCGGTGATAATTCCTGCCTCGATAAACCGTTTCAGGTTCTGCTGTAAGCGGGGAACGATAATTTGCTCGGCAATGCCAATAATAACCTGTTCGCCTGTAATTGTAACCGGAAGCCAGGCTACAAACAGGATAAAAATAGCCGAATAATTCTCAGAAACCTTAGGAAGAAGAAAAGCTAAAGCAAGGCAGAATGCCACAAACAGAAAGAAGAAGCGGATAACAACCCTATACCGAAAGCTCTGATTAAGATATTTGTAATACTGGTAAACCAGAACACCCAAAAATCCAGAAATAGCAATAGCTTCAGGGTAATTTGGCAATGCCTTGCCTACAATAAAGAAAGATATGACTGAAATAAACATAACTGCGGTAAATCCGCCAAAAGCAATGGCAAGTATTAACAAATGCACCAATAGCCATCGCGGAATAATTGCGATTCCTAATATATTGGAAACACGTTTAATCATAACAGGGTTTAAGGCAAGTAATTAATTGGTTTTGACTATAAAGATACGACAAATATATAACAGAGGAATTTAATTTTACTACAAACTGGAAATGTGCCGATTAAATATGTTAATACGCCAATTAATAATGAACAGTTGAGGAAATTTAAGCTTTCACGTTCATATCCTCCAGAGCACGCAGAATATCGTCAACTGTAAGGTTATTCGAATATAATATGATTTTGGAACGGGAATAAAAAGGCGATCGTTCGTTTAGCTTTTGCTGCGTATATTCAAGCAGCTCGGCTTCGGATTTATCCTTTAATAATGGTCGGGTTGAATGTGAAGTTTTAAGCCGCTGAATAAGTGTTCCAGGATCTACCTTAATGTAGATTGTGAAACCACCTTCGTTCATGAGCTCCATATTATTATGAAAACATGGAGCGCCCCCTCCGGTTGCTATTATACAATTTTCTCTCATTACCAGTTCTTGCAGAACCTCATGCTCAGCCTTCCGGAATTCTTCTTCACCATGTTTGGCGAATATTTCAGAAACCGTCATCTGGTAATGCTTCTCAATTACCGCATCCTGATCGATAAAGCAGTAGCCAAGCTTCGCAGCCAGCTGCTTTCCAAGGGTTGTTTTCCCGCTTCCCATAAATCCGATAAGGAAAATGATCATAATGAGTTGTGTTAATCCAAATCAAGTGTCATTTGCGGAGCATCCTCAGCATCGTCGTTTGCACCATCCTCAATTGGCAAATCTCCGTCAATAGGTTGCTGTGGCTCTTGTGGCTCATCGTCGGGCTGAGCAGGTTCTATCTCTTCTACATTGGCAACAGGTAATGCTGAAACCCGCTTGCCTTTAGCTTTCATACCCTTAATGGCAATAAATTCCTCGGCATTCAGGATTTCTGCGGGTTTGTTTTTATACGACGCTCCAAATTTCACCTTGAAACGTGGATGCTGAAGCGCACTGATGCAAACCAACCTAGAGCCTTCATCTTCTGAAACAAAACGGGTGAGATTAGGTGTGGAATCGAACACAAAACGTTTCATGAAAAAAGCTTTCTGCTCCGCATCATAGTAAACCGCCGAGTATACCTTGTTCCCGTTGAATTTACTCACCAAAAGAACGTCGTCTTCGAAGTGCATAGAAACATCGGGAGATATTATCCTGTAATATCCCGACCGGGTAATCTCTATAATCTTGTCGCTCTCGCGGAACTCGCCAAGGAGCGTGCCTTTGCCATCGGTATTGAGCCTCGAAACCGTTTCGTCGAACCATATTTTCTGGCCTCCCAGCGTGGAGCTTCCTTTTTCTTTGAGTATGATTTTGTGGATGCCGTAGCGCGTAAGGATATTCCCCTGTGCATCGCGTCCTTTAATGGCCACCTGGCCAAAATCCAGATCCACAATCAGGTTCTTAAGGCGCGGGCGGGGACGCAGCGTTATGCGAACAATCTCTGCCTCTCCATTAGGGTTGGGTGTGAAATATAAAATCTGCGAATCGGGCGTTCCCTTGGTAAGGTTATATTCCTTATCGCGCGTAATACCAGTAATGGCGCAGCGTTTCATCATTATGGCCCCGTTCTTGCCATCGCGGTATATCACATTGTAAATGGTACGGTTGTCGTTTTTCCTGAAAATATTAACATACAGCAGGTTCTTACCCAGGAAAGCCTTCTCCTGCACTTTGGTAATAATGTATGTACCATCGCTGCGGAAAGCAATCAGATCGTCCATATCGGAACAATCACAAATGTATTGATCGCGCTTCATCCCGTAACCAGCAAACCCTTCAGCGTAGTTCACATAAAGCTTTTCGTTGGCAATAACCACCTGAGCAGCCTGAATAGTATCAAAATTGCGAAGTTCGGTTTTGCGATCGCGCTTAGCGCCATATTTTTTCTTAATACCCAGGAAATAGTCGATGGTATATTTCACAATCGATTCAATGTTGCCTTTCACCGTTTCCATTTCGTTTTCGAGGCCTTTGATGTATTCATCGGCTTTCTTAATGTCGAATTTGGAAATTTTACGAACAGGCTTTTCCGTAAGTTTAAGCACATCGTCGCGTGTTATTTCGCGACGCAGCAGCTTCCGGTAAGGATCGAAGCCTTTTTCAACAGCCACAAGCACCTCTTCCCAGCTTTCGGTGTCCTTTTCAAGCTCACGGTATATCTTTTGTTCGAAGAATATTTTTTCGAGCGACGACAGGTGCCATTCTTCTTCGAGTTCCGCCAGACGAATCTGAAGTTCCCTCCTGAGAAGGTTGAGTGTGTTATCAGTGGAAATCTTCAGCATTTCCGTTACCCCGATAAACCGGGGCTTGTCGTCTTCTATCACACACGAATTAGGCGATATGGGTATTTCGCAATCGGTAAATGCGTATAGCGCATCAATGGTCTTATCGGGCTCGACCCCGGGAGCCAGGTAAACCACTATTTCTACATTTTCGGCGGTATTATCGTCGACCTTACGGATCTTGATTTTCCCTTTTTCGTTTGCCTTAAGGATGCTTTCGATAAGGGAAGTGGTGGTGGTACCAAAAGGAATTTCAGTAATGACCAGCGCTTTCTTATCTGATTTATTTATACGTGCCCTTACACGAACCGATCCACCGCGGAGCCCGTCGTTGTACCTCGACACATCGGCCAATCCTCCGGTCGGAAAGTCGGGATACAGCTCAAATGGTTGATTTTTCAAATACGCTATGGAAGCATCAATCAGCTCATTAAAATTGTGAGGCAGAATCTTTGAAGCAAGCCCTACAGCAATACCTTCTACACCCTGAACCAACAAAAGCGGGAATTTTATAGGGAGTGTAACAGGCTCCTTGTTTCTTCCGTCGTAGCTGAGCATCCATTCTGTGGTCTTCGGATTAAAAACCACATCAATGGCAAATTTCGAAAGGCGTGCCTCAATGTAACGCGGAGCAGCAGCATCGTCGCCAGTTAAAATGTTGCCCCAGTTACCTTGTGTATCTACTAATATATCTTTCTGTCCTAATTGTACAAGCGCATCGCCGATAGATGCATCTCCATGCGGGTGAAACTGCATGGTATGACCGATGATATTCGCCACTTTATTGTAGCGTCCGTCGTCCATACGCTTCATTGAGTGGAGTATGCGTCGTTGCACGGGTTTCAACCCATCATGCAGGTGAGGTACGGCTCTTTCAAGTATTACGTAAGATGCATAATCGAGAAACCAATTCTTGTACATGCCTGTAAGTGGCATCACTTTATGCATGTCTTCAGCAGGAGTTGCAAGGCCACCCTCAAGAATTTCGTCACCTTCGCCTTCGGGTAATTCCTTGTTTATTTCGTCGCCATTTGACTTGTCAATATCCATAGTGCTTACTGATTCTTAGATTTGTTTGGTTATGCAGCGCTTTCTTCTACTTTATCTTCTTCAACACGCAGGTTCTGAATGATGAATTCCTGGCGCTCAGGCGTATTCTTGCCCATGTAATATTCAAGTAAAGCGGCTACATTATCGGCCTTCCGTAATGTTACCGGTTCAAGTCGGATGTTCGGACCAATAAAGTGTTTAAACTCGTCGGGAGAGATCTCTCCAAGCCCTTTAAACCGTGTAATTTCAGGACTGGGCCCTAAATCCTTAATTGCCGATTCCCGTTCTGCTTCGTTATAGCAATATGAAGTCTTTTTCTTGTTTCGAACCCTGAAAAGCGGAGTTTGCAGAACATACACATGACCGTTCTTTATAAGGTCAGGAAAAAACTGCAAGAAGAAAGATGTCAGTAGCAAACGGATGTGCATTCCGTCCACATCGGCATCGGTAGCTATTACAACCTTGTTGTAACGAAGGTTTTCAATTCCGTCTTCTATATTTAATGCGGCTTGCAAGAGATTAAACTCTTCGTTTTCGTAAACCACCTTCTTGGTAAGGCCAAAGGTATTCAACGGCTTACCTCTAAGGCTAAATACAGCTTGTGTGTTTACATCGCGCGATTTCGTTATGGATCCGCTGGCCGAATCGCCCTCGGTAATAAATAATGTGCTTTCTCCACCTCTTTCCTCGTTGGAATCGAAATGAACACGGCAGTCGCGCAATTTACGATTATGTAAACTTACCTTTTTAGCACGTTCGCGGGCAAGGCTCTTAATTCCAGCCATTGCCTTACGTTCTTTTTCCGATTCAATAATTTTACGAAGTAACGCTTCAGCAGTGTCCGGATTACGATGCAGAAAATTATCCAGTTCTTTCTTCAGGAAATCAGTAATAAAGTTCTTTACCGACGGCCCATCGGCGCCCATGTCCCTGGAGCCCAGCTTGGTCTTTGTTTGCGATTCGAAAACAGGTTCCTGTACGCGAATACTTACGGCAGCAATTATGGAAGCCCGGACGTCAGCCGGATCGAAGTCTTTTTTATAAAATTCGCGAATAACTTTTACATATGCTTCGCGGAAAGCCTGAAGGTGAGTTCCTCCCTGTGTTGTATTCTGTCCGTTCACAAAGCTGTAATATTCTTCGCCGTATTGATTTCCGTGGCATATACCCAGTTCAATGTCCTCTCCTTTGATGTGAATGATCGGATACAGCCCGGGACTGCTCATATTCTCGTTGAGCAGGTCGAGCAAGCCGTTCTGCGAATAGAAACGCTGCCCGTTGAAAACGATGGTTAACCCACTGTTCAGAAAAACATAATTACGGCACATCCGCTCGAGATACTCGAACATAAAATGATAGTTGCCGAAAATATTCTCATCGGCTGTAAATATGATCTTGGTGCCATTCTTCTTTTCCGATGCCTCTTCCGGTCTTTCTTCCACGATATTTCCCCCGGTAAATTCAGCATATTTGGTTCTTCCTTCGCGATAACTCTGAATAATGAACTGGGATGAAAGCGCATTAACGGCCTTAATACCTACACCATTCAATCCTACTGACTTTTGGAAGGCTTTGCTATCGTATTTAGCACCTGTGTTGATTTTTGAAGCCACATCAACTACTTTTCCAAGCGGTACGCCACGACCATAGTCGCGAATAGTAACCTGGCGCTCGTTTACAGTTATTTCGATAGTTTTACCGAACCCCATCATATATTCGTCGATAGAATTATCGAGAACCTCCTTCGCTAGCACGTATATCCCATCATCAGGAGAAGTTCCGTCTCCCAACTTGCCAATGTACATCCCGGGACGGCGACGAATGTGTTCGTTCCATTCCAGTGTTTTTATGCTATCTTCAGAGTAATTTGCAGCAACCGTACTCATACCTTAGAAATTTGGACAAAGATATAAAAACAAAAATCCTGCGTCATTTTGTTTTATCAACAGGGCTGTTAATAGAAGGTTAAAAAATAAACAGGAAAAAAATAAGAAGCAGATAGGTCTAGTCTATAATTAACTATTTATAAACCTTTGTTAACACGCTGAAACTCATCAACCATGAGATCGTGAACTTTATTCATTGTTTCCTTGGGAGTACTATTGGCAAAGGTCTGATAAGGAATGGGATCCAGTATTTTAATGGTAATACGCTGTACTTTAGTAAATAAGAGGCCTTTCTTAGGCAGAGCCTCATGTGATCCGCTAATTAAAATAGGTAAAACAGGAACCTTAGCTGTCGACGCCAGTTTAAATGCGCCTTCTTTAAATGCCTGTATCGCGCCATCCTTCGACCGTGTGCCTTCCGGGAAAATCATCAGCGAATTACCCTGCAAAAGATTGTCTTCGCACTGCTTCATCATCTTTAAATGAGACGCTCTGTTAGCCCTGTCTACAGGAATATAACGGTTGAGCCTCAATGTCCACCCCAGAATCGGGACATTAAAGAGCTCGCGCTTTGATACCCACTTAAAATGCGCATAAATTCGATAGATGGCTATAATATCGACTAACGACTGGTGATTGCAAACCATAACGTAGGTAGAACCTGGCTTTATCTTCTCCCTGCCATAAACTTTTAAGCGCATAAAAGGGATTACACTTACAAAAGAAACTCCCCAGAAAGAAGTGAACAGATGAAGCATCCTTAGTTTGCGGTCGAAAAGTACCGTTACCAGCCATATAAAAAAAGCGATGGGGAAATAGCCTATATAAATTAAAACAACCAATAACCAGGCTATTACTGAACCAAGAAAATTAAACACCATATATCAATTTTAACCAATTAATTTTGTAAAAATAACTGATTTTTGAATATTGATAAAGTTTATGAATTTTTCTGCTTACCCGGAAAAATGATTATCTTAAATTTTTTAACTGTAGCATGTATGAAACCTTTTAAATCGGGAAAGCCAGTAGCCAATTGGTTATTACGTATTGCACTAATGGGAACGCTTACGGTGATTTATTATAACGCGGTAAGTACGTTAAACTTTAGTAATTTCAACTTCTACCTGGCAGCAATAATGCTTCTATTAGGCGTTCTGCTATTTTACAGTGCCGCGTTTTCCAAAAGCAGCATGACCATTATCGTTGGATTAATTATATTTCTTGTTTCGCTTTACAAGCTTATGGTTTCTTTCAATGGAAGTATCGACGGATACCTGATAACTCACCTGGTTCCACTATCCGTTGGTTTTTATTTCTTTACCAATGGAAACGATGCGTAAATCGCCCATTTACAATCCATTATGACTGATTGTAAATTGTGGCATCCAATTTGATTAATTACTTTAAAACATAACACGAAAAGTTTAAATTTGCGCACAACATCTGACATTAATTAAAAACATTCACAGATGAAAAAATTAATCCTTGCAGCATTCATAATTATTTCAGGAACTACATTTGGACAGGTTACACCAGATACACTGGTAAAATTGGGAGGAAAAAAGCTCCCGGTAATCGTGAAAAACGTAACATCGATTATGATTTATTATGTATTGCCTGATAAACCAAAGGAATCGCTAAAGATTGATAAAAAAAATGTAGAGAAAATAATTTACAGAGACGGGAAAATTGACCCCTTTAATCAGGCTGCATTTACACTGATTGAAGAAGGCCGATGGGAAGCTGTACTGTTAACTTATGATGAAAAAGACATTTCAGGTCTTTATAAAAGAGGCGTTTTGCTCGATAATAGATCAGCTCCAAGTGCTAATAAAAAGAAAGCCGAACAGAATGTGATTATGAAAATTCAAAAACGCGCGGCCAATATGAAAGGTACAATTGTACTCATTACCCGTAAACAATTTTACGGTGCCTATGGCGATGATACAGGTTGTATAATGGATGGCGTTGTATACGGCACAGAACCACTCGAAGAAGGAACCGATGTAATTAAAGATAAAAAGGAAACTGGGACAACCAAAACAGCAAACGAAAGCAAAACCGGCACCACCAAAACAAGCGGAAATAAAAAGTAATGTATAAATAATTGCAAAAAGAAGGTTTACCAATATCCAAAAGGTAAACCTTTTTTATTGGCCGAATAATAGGGTAATCCATGGCTCTACATCAGAAATGCCGCCCGATGCAAGATGCTGAGCCACATCTTCCGGATTATATCTTGTATTCAACAGAACCTGCATCGCTTCACGGTTTTTATTATTCGCCTCCTGAGAGATGCTAAACGATGTGATATATCCCTTTTCCACAGTCAATTCGCAATTAACCCGTGTTGCATTAATCAGTCCTGATTTGAAGATCTGACACTTTGGAGAGTAACCAAAGTTCCAGTCCCATGTACTATATTTTTCAGTAATCAATTGGTTGATCTTACGTTCGTCTTCATCATTAAAACAATAGAGAGCAGCGTGGGGATATGTTTCCAATAAGGATTGCTGTACAGCGGCCATAAAATCTTCTACAGAAAGGGGTATGGTCATGTAATCCATAATGTTTGTTACCTGACTGCGTACTGAGCGAACCGCCCTATCTGAAAACTGCTCCGGTGCAACCTTCAAACTTCCTCTCAGACGACTGAGTTCCGATGCATATAGTAAAGTGCCGTGATGCAGCGTTCGGTTTTTAAAAACATGTTCGGCATTTCCAGACACTTTAAGTCCGTCAATAATAAGGTCGTTACGTTTATTAGCCTCTGCAGGTACTCCCATTGCTTTTAATGCTACAAGAATGGGCGTAAGGAATTTCTTAAAATCGACCAAGCTGCCTTCACGTCCATTGGTAATAAACGAAAAATTTACATTTCCCAGATCGTGAAAAACAGCGCCACCGCCCGATAAACGTCTTACTACAGGGATGTTGTGCTGCCTTACAAACAAAGGGTTTACTTCGGCAAACGCATTCTGGTGTTTCCCAATAATAACGGAAGGTTCATTGCGATAGAGCATGAAAATATCATCGTTGAAGTTTTTCAGGAGATACTCTTCCGAAGCAATATTAAAATAGGGATCTACATTTTGATTTATAATACAGCGCATTGGTTTTGCAGGATTTAAGACTTGCGTGCCAGTGTTTTATTAAACTGGGCAAGGTATTTTGCGTGCACCCATTGCTCAATGTAATAAATGAGAAGGCCTGCAGCTATCCCCACCAGCGCTCCGCCTATTATATCGCCGGGATAATGAACTCCCAGGTATATACGGCTATAAGAAACAATGGCTGCCCAAATAAACATGACTATACTTACCCATCGTACCTTGAAAAATAAGGTAACAAAAGTGGCAAGAGCAAATGAATTGCCGGCATGCGAAGATATAAAACCAAAATTTCCGCCACGGTAAAGATTTCCATGGTTGTCATTCACCAAATGCACAAGGCCACTTAACGCCGGCTCGTGCGATGGTCTGAAGCGCATCACTGAATCTTTGATTAAGTTACATACCTGATCGCTAATCGTGATCATAACTGCAACAAAGATCAACGTAAATACAGTATTCCACTTTCTTTCCCTGAATAGATACCAGACAATCACCAGATATATAGGAATCCATATCACTTTGCCACTGATATACCACATCACTGTATCCATTAACGGGCAGTTCAATCCATTAAGGAACAGGAATATCTGCTGGTCAAGGGAATTGAGAAATTGAATAATCTGCATGACGCTTATTTATTATGAATTCAACTCCTTCCACAATACATCCTTGAGTTTTGTTATGCCTGATCCTGTAACGGACGATATAAATACGTAAGGCACTTCGGGCAACTCTTTTTCAATCTCTTTAAGCAGCTCTTCATCGAGCATATCACACTTTGTAATGGCCAAAACCCGCTTTTTATCAAGCAATTCTGGATTGTATTGTTCCAGCTCATTACTCAATATCTCATATTCTTCAAGTATATTTTTGGAATCTACCGGAATCATGAACAACAACAGGGAATTACGCTCAATATGCCGGAGGAACCTCAATCCCAGGCCACGTCCCTCATGAGCCCCTTCAATAATACCCGGAATATCGGCCATAACAAACGACTTACTATCGCGATAGCTTACAATACCTAAATTAGGGACTAAAGTAGTAAAAGCATAGTCAGCAATTTCGGGCTTTGCAGCAGAAACTACGGATAATAAAGTAGATTTTCCTGCATTTGGGAATCCAACCAAGCCAACATCGGCAAGTATCTTAAGCTCCAGGACTCTCCATCCTTCAGAACCAGACTCTCCAGGCTGCGCATAGCGTGGTGTTTGATTGGTAGCTGATTTGAAATGGGTATTACCCTGTCCACCCCGGCCACCCTTTGCCAAATACTCCTCCTGCCCGTCCTCTGTAATTTCAAACAAAACTTCGTCGGTATCAGGGTCCTTGGCAATTGTGCCTAGTGGTACATCAATAATTGCATCCTTGCCATCGGCTCCGGTACAATTGGCACTAGCTCCATTTTCACCGTTTTCGGCAAATACGTGGCGGGCATATTTCAAATGAATAAGGGTCCACATCTGGGCATTGCCACGTACAATAACATGACCTCCCCTTCCGCCATCGCCCCCATCGGGCCCACCTTTAGGAACAAACTTTTCCCTGTGCAAATGTGCCGATCCGGCTCCACCATTGCCCGATCGGCAATATATCTTTACATAATCAACAAAATTCGAACCGGCCATTTTATTTACTCCAAATATTAATTAAAAAGAAATTGGTTTGTCATTCCTGCGAAGGCCGGAATCCTTAAGCTACGTAGTAAAGGGATTTCGGCCTTCGCCGGAATGACAGTTTTATTCTAAGACTGCAGCTTTATTCAATAGCTTCGCAAAGCCTGTTAAAAATTTCTTCAATGCTTCCCATTCCTTGAATGGCCTTGAATTTACCTTGTGTTTTATAGAAATCGGCAACAACAGCAGTTTCGCGATTGTAAACAACAATACGGTTCTCTATCACTGACAATTCCTGATCATCCACGCGACCTGAATCTTTGCCACGATTCAGCAGGCGATTTATCAATTCCTGTTTCTCCACATCCAGCGCAAGCATCACTGATATAGAGGTTTTTCGCTCAGTTAAAAGCTTGTCCAAAGCGGCGGCTTGCGCGGTTGTACGTGGAAATCCATCAAAAATAAAGCCTTTAGCAGAAGTATTGGCATCCAACTTATTTCCTATCATGCCAATCACAATATCGTCGGATACGAGATTACCTTTATCCATCTTTTTCATTGCTTCCAACCCAAGCGGAGTTTTTGCAGCTATTTCGCCTCGCAAAATATCGCCTGTTGAAAGGTGCACCAATTGGTACTTTTCTATCAGCTTCGCCGACTGGGTTCCTTTGCCAGAGCCGGGAGGGCCGAATAAAACAATATTCAACATATCTCTACAATTAATTACTGGTTTTCTTCTCAATTAAGGAATAAATATTTTCGTAGTTCCGGCCATAACCGTTATAATCAAGGCCAAAACCTATTACAAACTCGTTCACTATCTCTAGACCTACATAGTCAATTTTCATATTCTTAAGATATGCCTGTGGTTTGAACAACAATGTGGCTACCTTAAGTGATGCAGCTCCTTTAGATTTAAGCTGTTTTACAAGACCCTCGATGGTATTACCAGTATCTACAATATCTTCAATTATAATTACATGCTTATCCTTAATGTCTTCAGTAAGTCCAATAATTTCCTTTACTACACCCGTTGTATTGCTTCCGTCATACGACGAGAGCTTTACAAAAGATACACGGCTTGGAAGTTTTATACCTTTAAGCAGTTCAGCAGAAAACATAAATGCCCCGTTTAAAACCACAACGAATAAAAGTTCCTTATCGGCGTATTCGTTGTTTATCTGCATGGCAATGTTGTCAATAGCTCTCTTGATGTTTGCAAAAGGAACAAATAATTTGAATTCCTTATCCTGTATTTTAATCCGTCGCATGAAAAATTTTATAAGACAAAAATGAGTACGAAAATATACAAAATTACGTTAACTTTATTCCAAATTTATAAAACGCTAATAGATAATTTGATGGATGCGAAAGTAAGTATTATTATGGGAAGTACCTCCGACCTGCCCATTATGCAGGAGGCGGCACAGGTGCTGAATGAAATGAAGATTCCGTTCGAAATTCAGGCCCTGTCGGCACATCGTACCCCGCACCAGGTAATGACGTTTGCACAGAAGGCACACGAGCGGGGAGTAAAGGTTATTATTGCCGGCGCAGGCGGTGCTGCTCATCTTCCAGGTGTTATTGCGGCGCTTACCCCGCTGCCAGTGATCGGAGTACCTGTTAAAGCTTCAATTTCAATCGACGGGTGGGATTCGATATTATCGATCCTGCAAATGCCTCCGGGTATTCCTGTTGCAACAGTGGGCCTCGATGGCGCAAGAAATGCCGGCATTCTGGCAGCTCAAATCATTGCAACCGGCGAGCCCGAAGTACTACAAAAAGTAATTACATTCAAAAATTCACTGGAAAAGAAAATTTTGCAAGCCAACGAAGAACTGGCAAAAGTAAAATTTGAGTTCAAAGTGAATTAACATCTGCCTTACGTTACGCCTTCTTTTTTTGATATGTTAAACCGAAACACAATGAATATCGTTACCCAACAAAGCCAATCTATCGTTTCGTTTAGAAACAAAGGCGAAGAGAAATTTCAAAATGTAAGAACACGCCTCAAATCCCTTCATGAAAGGGGTTTGGGTGTGTTGTTAGTGAAAACAAGACAAATAAAAACGCATCCTGCCAGGGACAGGACTCACACAGCCTCCCCTTTCCTGTTTAAAATTTTAAGGACTTGCGCTTTATTCGCAATCATTTCTCCGGTTTTACCAATTTCTGCAGGGAATAATGATCCTGTAGGTGCTAAATCAGCTGGCATTGCGCATGCTTCCGTTACGTTAGCAGATGAATGGAGCAGCTTTAACAACCAGGCAGGATTGGGATATATTCCCAAACCCACTATTGGCCTGTATTTTGAAAACCGATTCCAGGTAAAAGAGTTCTCGCTAAAAGCAGGAACCTTTGCTTATCCGCTTAAGCCCGCCACCTTGGCATTGAGTTACCGCCATTTCGGATACTCCAAATATCACGAGAGTAAGGTAGGACTTGGTATAGGAAGAAAATTTACCGAATATTTTGCCGTAGGCGTTCAGATTGATTATTTGCAAACCTACTTTGCCGAAGGTTATGGAACGTACAATGCGGTTGCTGCTGAAGCAGGACTATTAGCTAAACCTTTGAAAGGTCTTCGTATTGGCTTTCATGTATATAATTTTACAAGGAATAACAACAACAGCCTGCCGGAAGAAAGTATCCCCACCAATGTGCGCCTTGGAATTTCGTACGAAATTGAACGTAAAGCCACCATTTTGCTGGAAGCTGAAAAGGAGCTGGAATCGAATGTTATGATAAAAGCCGGACTCGACCTCAATCCTGTAAACAATCTATTCTTCCGGCTGGGATTTGCTACACAGATTGAGCAATACTCAGTGGGAATAGGCTATAAGCTGAAAAGGATCAGCGCAGACATTGCTTTTTCGCACAATGCCATATTGGGCTTTTCGCCAAAAGCAGGAATTAGCTTCGAATTTTAACCCATTTTTGTTGAAACCTATGGTTACAGGAAAATACCTAAAGGTGGGTGTGATTCTACTTGCCGTTCACCTACTTTTCGCAAACGCGAAAGGCCAAGACACCACCGCGTTTGAAACTGATGCTCTTCGTGAACTGATAACAGAAATTGCAGAACGAACCGAAAGCGAAACCGTTACAGAGGAATTGGGCAATACCATCTATGATTTGTCGCAGAACCCAGTGCGTATTAACGCTGCAACAAGGGAAGAACTTGAATCCTTGTTCTGGCTTAAAACCTATCAGATAGACCAACTGATTGCCTACATTTCGCAAAACGGAGCTATTAAATCAATCTACGAACTGAGCTATATTGAAGGCTTTTCGGCAGATGACATTAAACTATTAAAGCATTTCGTATCTCTTGAAGGCGATGTTCCCAAAGATTCATCGGCCTTTTACCGGAAAAACCTGATTAAGCAGCAAATTCTTATCCGCAGCCAGCGGACTCTCGAAACGCAGGATGGATTCAGAGAGAAGGAAAGTTACACTTCCAGTAACCACTACCTGGGCAATCCCTGGAAATACTACCTTAAGTACGGCATTAAAAGCAATAATATAACAGCCGGACTTACTTGCGAGAAAGATGCAGGCGAGGAATTCTTTGTTGGAAGCAACAAAGACGGGTTTGATTTTTATTCATTCCATCTCATGGTGAACAACTATAAATTCGTTAAAAAACTGGTTATTGGGGATTATAGCTTACAATTTGGACAGGGTTTAATTGTCAATTCGCGGTACAGCTTTGGCAAGTCATTGTCAGTATTTAATTCTACAACGGCGGGAGCCGGAATAAACCGCTATACTTCGGCCGACGAAAACAATTTTTTCAGAGGCCTTGCTGCCACTTTTAACTGGAAATACATCGATGTAAGCCTCTTTTATTCGCGGCATAAAATTGATGCCAATGTATCGCTGCCCGATTCCATTGGTGAGCGCGCTTTAGAAATATCCTCATTACAAAATGCAGGAATTCATGGTACACCTGGCGAAATAGCGGACGAAAAAGTAACAAGGATGATGGTTACCGGATCGCACATCCGGTATTTACGCGGCAATCTTGAAGTGGGCGCCATCGCTATGTTCACTACCCTTTCTTCTGCCTTAATACCTGAACCGGATTTGTACAACATGTACAATTTCAAGGGAACACAGAACTCTAATTTCGGAATTAATTACCGCTGGAGGGTTCAAAACATTTTGTTTTTTGGAGAAGAGGCTATTTCTAAGAATAAAGGTACAGCCTTTTTAAACGGCTTGCAGTATAATGCAGGGAACCGTTTGGGATTACGCATCATTCACCGGCACTATGCAAAGGATTATCAGTCGCTGTTCAGCAATGCTTTTGGCGAGAATACACGCAACCAAAACGAAGATGGCCTGTTTGCAGGCATAGAATGCAGTCCGCTAAAGCGGATTGTACTTGCAGGATACGCCGATTTCTTCAAGTTTCCATGGTTGCGGTACAATACAGATATGCCGTCGTCGGGCAGAGAATATATGATTCAGCTTACCTATAAGCCTAATCAACAGTTTAATTGCTATATCCAATACAAGAACAAAAAGAAAGAAGAGAATTTATCGGGTATAGAAGAAAACAAAAACCTGATAACGCAAGTAATAACAAATCGTTTAAGACTCAACGCAAGTTACAGTATAAACGAAAGCTGGTTTATGCAAAACCGTGTTGAACTCAATTCCTACAATAAAGTATCTTCCAGCAAAAGCTTTGGCGTATATATCAGTCAGGACCTTTCTTATTCGTTCTCCCGTTTGCCGGTAAAACTCTATTTGCGCTATGCAATTTTCGATACCAAGGATTTCTGTAGCTGTATTTATGCCTATGAGAATGATCTGTTGTACACCTTTTCCGTTCCCATGTTCTATGATAAAGGGTCGCGAAGTTATGCAATGGTAAAGGTTTCGCCCTTCAGGCATGTTGATCTGTGGCTAAAATATTCTGTTACCCGGTATGCAGAAAAGACATCGATCAGCTCGAACTTAGCCAGGATTGACGGAAATACAAAATCGGAAATTAGAATGCAAATGCTGGTGAAGTTCTGAAGCTGCAAAGATCACATCTATTTGCAATATTGGATATGGTAAATCAATGAGCGAAGCAAATTGGAGGATTTCTCCATATCGCAGATAAGATCGGAACGGGAATATAATGCCGGTGTAAATTTGCCACCCGAACAGCGTTCGATCCGTTCGAACTGATCCAAACAGACAAAGCAACGGGAAAGCCCGAGTGAAATCATCCGGATAAATTGGTTTTTATCGCGCTTCCTAAAGCTGGTTTGCTGTGTTAATTGATAAACCTCATTGAGCAACGATGTAAAAAGCGTTCTTGCCTGGTTTATGCTTGTTGCTGTATTTGGCAACGTACGAATGCCGGCCTGCGTGTCCTTGTACACGTCAAAAATATCGTTGCCAAATTGCATCAGTCCGCCTAAGGCATAAAGCAATTTCTTTTCGTCTTCAGACAAGGAGTTATGCATGGCATATCGGTAGAAAAGAAGCGATAACCCGCCTTTCTTTAGCGTAATATCCTCCAGTTTCTCACGGGACAAATCGTTGAATTGCTCTTTACTTTCAACTTGTGCCTGATAAACTGCAAAAAAAGCCTTTTTAAGCGTTTCGGGATCTAAAACCATTGCCAATGCTTTATTATAAAAATGGAGAAATAGCTTTTCGCTGTCGGTGCTTGCTTTTGACCTCGATGGGTTATTTATAAGCTCTTGTATTTCTGCATCAGAAAGGCTTTTCTTATCGAAAAAATCATCGAAAAGACCCGTTAAAGCGCCCAAGGAAGTAATCATTTCCTGCTCGTTTTCATCTACAGGTGTTCCACGAAGTGTTGCAAATGCAGTTCCCAAAATAGATGGAACACCAAAAGCATAGTAATCGGTAATCTTTAAAAAATCGGAATCTTCGAGACTGCCATCGCGCGTTGCTTTAAAAGGCGCCAGATCGTTGATAAGCGTTCTTTGGATATACGATTTCTGCTTGCTTACAGCTCGTGACAAGCGAAAGTAGGTATAGGGTAAGTAAAACCCAGTCTTTAGGTAATGAAGCATTTATACAAATAATAACTTAAAGATAAAATTAAAAGCTACCGAAAACAAAATGGGCAGCATGAAACCATACTGCCCATCATATTTTAGCGTAAAATTTTTATAGTCTACTTTTTATCTTTTCCGATTCTTCCTCAAAACCAGGCTTATCAAGCAATGCAAACATGTTCTTCTTATAGGCTTCTACACCGGGCTGGTCGAATGGATTGACGCCCAGTGCGTAGCCACTCATGCCACAAGCTTTCTCAAAGAAGTAAAGGAGCTCTCCCAAGTAATATTCGTTAATTCGGGGTATTTCGATGCGGATATTCGGCACGCCACCATCTACATGAGCAAGCATAGTGCCCAATTCTGCCATTTTATTAACTTCATCAATACGCTTATCCGATAAAAAATTGAGCGTATCGAGATTATCAGGATCTTCAGGAATGAGGACTTTGTGATTGGTGTCCCTAACAGAAACCACGGTTTCGAAAATATTGCGTAAGCCTTCCTGTATGTATTGTCCCATGGAATGCAGGTCGGCAGTAAAGGTAACACTGGCAGGAAAAATGCCTTTATTTTCTTTTCCTTCACTTTCGCCATAGAGCTGTTTCCACCATTCCGAGAGGTAAACCAACTTTGGCGTGTAGCTTGCGAGTATTTCAGTTTGCTTTCCGGCAACATACAGGGCATTGCGCACGGCAGCATATTGCGCAGCCCGATTGTTTTCGAACGGTATATTTTTTGCGGTTGACTTTTCCATAACCACCGCGCCTTTTATCAGTTCACGAATATTGAAACCGGCAGCAGCTATAGGCAATAAGCCTACTGGAGTAAGTACAGAATAGCGTCCTCCAATATCGTCGGGTATTACAAAAGTTTTATAGCCTTCTTTAGTAGCCAGCGTGCGTAATGCACCACGTTTGGCATCGGTTACAGCAACAATAAGCTCGCGTGCCTTAACCTTACCAACTTTGGTCTCCAGATGGTTTTTGAGTAAACGGAATGCTACAGCAGGTTCGGTTGTAGTACCGGATTTGGAGATGGAGATGATGCCATACTCTTTATTATCCAGCACTTCCATAAGCTCGTATAAATAATCTTCGCTCAGGTTCTGACCTGCAAAAAGAACCAACGGGTTTTCCTGCTTTTTAAGCGGAGCAAATGAATGCGACAAAGCTTCTATCACACATTTAGCACCTAGATAGGATCCACCGATACCAACAACAACTACTACTTCCGTTTCTTTTTTGAAATAGGCTGCTACAGCTTCTATTTCTTTTAGTTCGTTTTCCGAAATGCTTGAAGGGAGATTCACCCAGCCAAGGAAATCATTTCCTTGGCCCGTTTTATCATCCAATGCAGCATTGTATTTTTCCAGATTACTCTTGAATCCCATAATGGAACTTTCAGAAACAAAATCGAATGTCTTGTTAATAGTAATTTTCAGTGTTTCCATATCATTGCGTTTTAAATTATTGTAACTTCTCGCTTAATAAACGCATTTCGACAAGGGGCGATATCTTTTCGTACAAAATATTGTAAACCGCATCGGTAATCGGCATTTTAACATTGTGCTGCTTGTTTATTTCTTTAATACAAGCCACTGCATAATATCCTTCGGCCACCATGTTCATTTCGAGCATGGTCGACTTCACGGAATATCCTTTACCAATCATTGTTCCGAATGTACGGTTACGGCTAAACTGTGAGTAACAGGTGACCAGAAGATCGCCCATGTAAGCCGAGTTGCTTGTTTTGCGCTTACTGGCATACGTTAAATCGAGAAAACGTTTAATTTCCTTGTATCCATTAGAAATGAGCACGGCAAGAAAATTATCGCCATAGCCAAGCCCATGACAAATGCCGGTGGCAAGCGCTATAATATTCTTGAGTACAGCTGCATACTCAATTCCATAA
>DATALJ010000118.1:0-16283 GCA_036261135.1 Bacteroidales bacterium | reverse complement strand
ATACAACGATATTCGTGATAAATCGAAGAAAGAAGAAATGCTTTTTAAGATAGCCGAGTGTTACCGGCTAATGAATGAACCTGTTAAGGCTGAGCTCTGGTATACAAAGGCCATTGGCAAGGACTATTCCAATCCCATTATTTACTATTATCTGGCCGAAATGCAAAAGATGAACCAGAAATTCGAAGAAGCCAGGGAAAGCTATAAAGAATACAAGCGAAAAGTGCCTGGCGACTCACGTGCAGACAATGGTATCCGCTCCTGCGATTTAGCCATGAAATGGGTCGAAAGTCCCAATGGTTATCAGGTGGAAAATATAAAATTCTTCAATTCCAAGTCGGACGATTTTTCACCGGCTTATGCATCTGCCGATTATAGCGTGGTTTATTTTACCTCCATGCGCGAAGGCTCTTCGGGTAATGCCAAACATGGTGCTACAGGACAGAGTTACGCCGATATCTATGTATCGCGGGTCGACAGAAAAGGAGCATGGAGTGTACCGGTACCTCTGCCCGAAGGCATAAATACTGAGTTTGATGAAGGAGCACCTGCTTTATCTAAAGATTTTAAGACACTTTATTTTACCCGTTGTAAGTCGTCTAAAAACAAGGCTTTGGGCTGCCAGATTTATTATTCGGAGCTTGAAGGAGACCAGTGGGGTAAAGATAAAATTATTGAATTAGCTGACGACAGCGTTGTTATTGCGCATCCAGCCATTTCACCTGATGAACTTACATTGTACTTCGTTTCGGATATGCAAGGCGGACAAGGTGGTAAAGATATTTGGAAAGTTACCCGCGCCAATAAGGGAGATGAATGGAGTAAGCCTGAAAACCTGGGGCCACAAATTAACACCGCTGGCGACGAAGTTTTCCCTTATGTTCATCCGGATGGAACGCTGTATTTCTCATCGAATGGCCTCGTTGGAATGGGTGGTTTGGATATTTTCAAGGCTAAACCTGATGAAAAGGGAAACTGGAAAGTTGAAAATATGGAATATCCTGTTAATTCGAGCGCCGATGACTATGGGATAACTTTTATGGCCGATCAGGAAAAGGGTTTCTTATCTTCGAGCCGCACAACCCGTGGAGACGATGATATTTTTATATTTTCGCTGCCACCGCTTAAATTCAATGTGGTTGGTGTTATCCGCGATGAAAAAACCAACGAACCCCTGCCTGAGGCTAACATAAAATCGATCAGTAGCGACGGGATTACGCTCGATGCTAAAGCCGATAAAACCGGAACTTTCAGATTTATCCTCAAACCCAATACCGATTACGTTTTTATTGCATCGAAGGAAGGTTACCTGAATGGAAAGGATCGCGAAACCACCAAAGGGTTGGATCGCAGCCGCGATTTCAAACCACAGATACTTCTTACTTCTATAGAAAGACCCATCGAGCTTCCCAATATTTTCTACGATTTTGCAAAGTGGGACTTAAGGCCCGAATCCATGGTAGCCCTGGATAAACTGGTTGAAACATTGAACGACAACCCGAATGTGACCATTGAGCTTATGTCGCATACCGACTCACGCGGTTCCGATGTGGATAATATGACGCTTTCGCAAAAGCGTGCACAGTCGGTTGTTAATTATCTTATCGAAAAAGGTATAGCCGCCGATAGGCTCACGGCAAAGGGTTACGGCGAATCTGCTCCCAAAACCATTGATAAAAAACTTACTGAGCAGTATACATTCCTTAAAGAGGATGTTGTACTTACCGAAGAATTTATTAATGGCTTAAAGGATTCCGATTTACAGGAAATAGCGCATCAGATAAACCGCCGCACCGAGTTTAAGGTATTGCGTACCGATTATAAGCCAAGGAAATAGAGAATTCAAGGAATAATATATCCAAAACCCAGAATGGGTGACATAATCTAGAAGTCTTCGCCTCACTATGTCACCCATTCTGGGTTTAAATTTATATTGAAACTAGTTTTCTTCGTAGTGGCGTAGTCGGAGACTACGCCTAGCATACTACGTTGGTTTATAGCCAGAGCACAGTTTAATTAGAATACATACGAAGATGTCATTCCGGCGAATAAGATGAGGACTATAAAGCCTTTAGAAATTTGCTTTTAGGAAATTATAAGCATTCCCAAAGAAAATGCCATCTGTAATTTGTGCAGGCGTCGATTGGGTAAGTGCTTTTACATTAGCGTCGTATTGGCTTCCATGCATATAGGCTTCAATCCTTTCCTGCAACAGTGTTTTTAGTTTAGGCATGCTGGCAAGCGTGGGAAATTTATTGATTGGATTAATTACTCCATCATAATCGGTACCGATAGCAATAATTTCCCATGGTTCGGTGATAGGCAGAGCAGGATTGGCAACCTTGTAAGCCGCAGCCTTTTCTGCAATATAGCGAATGGCATTCCAGATCATATCTACGCTGAACTTTTTGGATAACCTGCAAAAGCGTATACGATGCTTTTTGTTGTATTCTCTTAACTCCTTAAATCCAAGCAGACGTTGATCGAACTCAATACCAGTAATGCCTTGGGTTGCACAAAGCGCATAGATGTCGTCGTCGTTCAGGTTGATGGTCCAGCTATTAAAGTATGCCGGCAGTTCCGGGCTGGGGCCTCCAACCGCAGCATGACTGATTACAACCGGCACTTTGTTGTTGTATTCTGTTTCAATCAGGCTATAATACTGCTTCCGGGCCCTAAAATCGGCATGTTTTAGGTCGGGCAGTATTCTGCGTCCATTTGTGGTGCTAAGTAGCGCCTTAATTACTTTTAGTCCGTTTTCTGTATAGTAGGTGAAATCAGGAATATCTGAAACAGGCCTATTCATTCCCTGCGTCTGGTCGATGTTTCCTAATCCGATAACCTGGTCAATCAGGCTTTTTTCGTGCGACAGAAAGCCATTAAAAAAGTGATGCGCCAGACTAATCCATAATACGCGGTGCGGCCAGCTTTTAATCTCTTCAATGTTGTTAAGAACTGTGTTTATATCCAGCGGATCAACATTTTTGGTGGGATATAGTGTATTAGATCCTTCAATGGTAAGCACTACACTTACTTTATTCTTATCGTCTTCAGTTATTTGTTCAGAAAGGTGCTCGAAATCCCGGGCAATAACATATTTCTGGTTCTTGGTGGTTGTATAGTGTTGAAATGTTTTCAGGAACTCGTATTCGCACGACAGATCGTTGAAATACCTGTATTTATCGGACTGAATAAACTTTATCCTTTTTGTACTAATTCCGGTTACAAAGTTTTTAAGAATGGGAACGCCAAAAAGGATCTCATCGCAGGTCCTGGTCATATATTCCTTTTCGATAGGATAAAGAGAAACAAAGAGAATGCGGGTGTCGCCTTTTAAAGCATCGGAAAAGTTGCTTTCGGTAAATTTTGCGAAAAATAGCTCGGAAAATATGCGGTTGAAAATAAAATAAGGCCAATCCTTATGCCATAAGGATGATTTGCGGCAGGGTTTGGGTAGTTTTTCCAGCATTTCAGGATGATGGGCCAGCAGATAATCATAGTTGAGGTTTTGAGGCACAATGTCTATCTTCTTTTTAAGAAGGTATTTGCATACATGGCCGAACGGCTTAACCGTAGGGTGGTTGTGAATATCGATATACATACAGGCTGTATTTTAGTGGCTATTTGCCGCTGAGTTTTCGTTTAAGCTTAATGATTTCGATACCTGCATCTATTAAGGGCCCCATACCATGCGTATCGTCCATCAGTGCAGGCCTGTTGTAATAGTATACCAGATCGTTCCGGATGCCTGTGTCTGTGCAAATCGCTTTGGCATGCCCATCGGGAGTAATCATATTTCTTTTAAGGCCTTCCCATCCTTCAAAGGCTATATTTGCATAGCGTTTGTCGATCCAGTTTTCGTTAATTGCCCTTGCAATGCTGTATACAAACATGGCAGAGCAAGATGTTTCAGGGTACGAATCGTTTTTATCAATCAACTGGTGCCATAATCCTTGTGCGTCCTGGTATCGCGCAACGCCAAGAATTTGTCGTTCGAGATTGCGAATCAATGAATCTCTTCTAGGAAAATCCGCAGGAAGGTAATTCAGAAGCTGGGCTTGTGCCATCATGATCAAGCCGTTACTGCGCCCCCAATGTGCCACACCATTTTCTTTGTTGCCGGAAAACCAGGATTGGTAATATAATTCGCGAACCGGGTCCCACAGGTATTTGGTAAAGTTAAATACCTGTCGCATGGCTTCATCATAGTATTTTTTTTCTCCTGAGAATTTGCCCATCCGCACCAGAAAGGGAATGCTCATATATAGATCGTCGGCCCACAACGTCATTGAAGCGGGATCTTTACGTGCAAAAGTCTTGTCCTGGAGCTTTTCCTGATTATCCATCATATATTTGGCAGTTGCTTCGATGAATTTACGGTAATCCGAACGGTCCACTTTCTGAAAAGCTTCAATAGCACTTGCAGCAATAATGCCGCAGTCGCTGATTCCCTTTATGTCGATCAGCGGGCTGAAGGGTAAGCTCTGCGATTTGGGATTTTTGGCAGTGTATCTTTTTTCGAAATAGGAAACATTGTCGAAGCTAAACGCAAGGAAGTCTAAGGCGTTGTTTGTGTACTTTGTGTCGTTCAGGAATTTTCCCAGGTTGAGCATCGCCAAGTTCGTAGTTCCGTTTGTATAATGCCATGCGGCGCGGTTGCTGGCAGGTTTCAAGGTAATGGTGTCAGGAATATCTTTTCCGCTGTTGTAAGTTTGACCATTAAAAACGCCTTCGAATGCGTATTTTGTTTGATTAACCACGTTATCGGCAATACTTCGGAGCACTGTTTCATCATCCAAAGTAGTCTGGGCTATTACGGGGGCTTGAAATAAAATAGCTGTTAAAATACAGAAACTGATATTTGCTAATGCTCTCATATCATTGCGTTTTAAGGGTTAATGTAATATTGAACCCATAATTTATATTTATGTTTACAAAACAATGTCGATTAAATCGCTGTATTAAAAGCAATGGATTGGCTATTCTTCCAAAGGTATAACTTTATAATACTGACTGGAATTGATCACGTCCCATGCTGTTTTAAAAACAAGGCGTGCAACTTTCGCGATTTTAGTATGATTCACGAGATCCGGGTTATCCCGTACTGTATGATAATCGCTGTGCAGGCCGGCAAAGAAGAAAACAAAAGGAATTTTCTGGTAATAGAAAGGTGCGTGATCGCTACCACCCTGGAATTTGTTACTTCCTGTAAGCAATGTAAAGTTAATTCCTTCATTCGCTTTTTTTACAACCTGCGTAAGTTCAGGCGATCTGCCCGCCGATTCCAGAAACAATGAATCCACACTATTGCGGCTTACCATGTCGAGGTTTAGCATGGCTACGGTTTTATTCAGCGGGCAAAGTGGGGCTTTTACATAGGCTTTAGATCCGTAAAGGCCTTGTTCTTCGCCCGTAAAAGCAATAAACAGGATGCTTCTGAGGGGTTTTACCTTCATTTCCGAAAATGCTTCTGCAACCGAGAGCATGGCGGTAGTTCCCGATGCATTATCGTCTGCACCGTTGTAAATATAATCTTCGCCGGGTTTGTGCGTTCTCTCTTTACCCACATGGTCATAGTGAGCGCCGATTATCACTACTTCATCGGCAATTTTTTTGTCTGTGCCTTTAATGAAACCAACCACATTCTTACAATTCAGGTCTGTTTCAATTACCGACGAGCGCATTTCGATAACTGTATTTTTCAGGAGAAAGGAATGCGGTTGTAACGATTTATCAATTGCAGATTGCAGGCGTTCTAACGAATCCATGGAACCCATCATGAATTCTGCGCCATCTTTTCCCATATGAAATACGGGAATTTTCCTGGTTACTGTGGTTTCTTTCAGATAAACCACTTTGTTTTCGTTTGTGGAGCTTGTAAGGGTGGGCCATGCATATCCCCGTGGTAAAATAAGCAGGTGGGTTAAAGGATCGGTTACAAGAATTAGTCCTGCAGCACCGTGAGCAATAGCATTTTCTACTTTATATGAAATATCGCTGTATTTGGTAGCTTTCTTGCCGTTGAATACCGATGATTCTTTATCTTCAAGTGGTTCGTGACTTAAAACAAAGACAATCCTGCCTTTTACATCAATGCCTTTATAATCGTCAAACCCATACTCAGGCGCAGTAATACCATAGCCCACAAATGCTACTTCGGCTTTTACGGTTGTGTCGGCCGACATTTCAAAAGGGACAATATCAGTTTTGAATGCCAGTTTTCTTTCTTCGCCATTCTTGAAAATGGTGGCGCTGTTCTCTTTTCCCAAAGAAAGTGAGTAGATGGGAACATGCTGAAAATACGAATTGTTAACCGGTTTAATGCCATAGCGTTTAAACTCGTTTTGTATGTACTGAGCTGCAAGTTCGAGTTCAGGGCTTGGGGTGTTTCTTCCTTTCATAGAATCGGAGGCCAAATAATCGATGTGGGCTTTTATCTTTTCAGTAGTGATGGTGTTCAGCGCTTTCGTAATATTTTGAGCTGATGTGTGGAACGAAATTCCGACTATTAACAGCAGGGTTGCAGCGCTAAAAGCTTTAGATGAACGAAATAGCATAGCTTGGTTGTTTGAGAATGGTAAACACTAATTTAATGAATATTATTCATATAAGGGTTCTTCTGGATCCGCTATTTTCTGTGTTTTTGACTTCTTGAAAAGGGTGGACGCCTGCGAGATGGTTGTTCCCAGCCGACTTTTAATACCTTTTTTATTTACCAGGTAAATTCCAAGCAAAACAAAAAAGGCACCTGTGATTTCGATGGGTTTAAGGTATTCGCCCAGAATAGGGACCGACAGGATGGCCGTAAAGACCGATTGACTTAAAAGGCTTACCGAGGCGATGGTAGGTTTGATGTACTTAAGCGTGTAATTGATGGCGATCCATCCGACCAGTTGAGAGATAAGCCCTAAGGCGATGAGCGAAAGCCACGATTTGATGCTGAACCCGCCTAGTTTAGCTCCAAAAATCATTGAAATGACAAGGAGCAGGAGGGTACTGGTAATCATCGAAATGGCCGTAAATGAAATGGTGTCCAGCGAGGATCGTCCTTTCTTTGTTGTTAACAGGTAAGCCCCATAGAAAACGCTGGCCATAAGGGCTAAGTAATTACCTAACCCGAAAGAGGTGTGATACAGCTTATCGATGCCCAGAATCACAGTGACTCCAAATAATGAAATGATAGTTCCAATCCAGAAAATTCTTTGCGGTTTTTCCTTCAGAATAAATAAAGCACCCAACCCCACCCATACAGGCGCCAGGTTGGCAAGTAAGGTAGCAATAGCTGCTTTGGATAATAAAATGGAGGTATTCCACAAGGCAATATCGCACCCGAAAAATATACCGCATAAAATGGCCGGTTTTACCGCGTTCCAATCGGTTATGGGTTTCCTATAATAGATCCAGAAAGGAATTATTCCTAATGAACCAATGAATAAACGGTAGAATGCTGAACTTAACCCGGAAACGTCAGCCAGTTTCACAAAAATTGCCGACCATGCTATGCACAAAATGCCTGTAAACAAAATAATATACATCAGCAAGGTGCTGGTTTTCTTTTCCTGCATCATTTTCCTGTTTAATCCTTGTACAAGGATACTAAAAACAAGCGAAACCAGCTATATTACTACCCATATATTTTTGCAATTTACAACTTCAGAAGATGGTTATAAACCAGGTAATTTTCATCATCGAAAATGGCAAAGATTACTTTTTGTATCGTGCCCGGATCGTTTTTCAATTGTTTTATTTCCGAAACTGCAATTCTGGCAGCTAATTCCTTGGGAAAACCATAAACTCCAGTGCTGATATTGGGAAAAGCAATAGTACGCAACTGATGTTGGACAGCTAAAGAAAAGGACTGTTGATAGCATGATGCAAGCAGTTCTTTTTCGTTGTTATTGCCGCCGTGCCAGACCGGACCTACGGTGTGTATAACAAACCGTGCAGGGAGATTGTATCCTTTGGTTATTTTGGCATCGCCTGTTTTACATCCGTTAAGTGTTCGGCATTCGGCAAGCAGGCTTGGCCCTGCGGCTCGGTGTATGGCACCGTCTACACCTCCGCCTCCAAGCAACGAAGTATTGGCCGCATTTACAATGGCATCAACATGTAACAGTGTAATGTCGCCTTTATATATTTCTATTTCCATTTTTTACAAAAAATTGGTTATTAGGTTATTTCGTTTTAAATTTAAGGAGTTTTATTCTTTTGTTGAAAGATTTCTGACGAAAAGAGTAACGATTTTTTGAAAATTTCGTTAGATAAAAGCAAACCATCTAATATGCATTAATCTAAACTATCTTATCGCCTAATTATGAACTGCCGAAATTTACTACTATCCGCAACAGCGCTGCTTATTCCTGTATTAGCTTTAGCTCAGGAGCAGCCCACGCACGAAAAAAAAGTTTATGTTGATCCAAACAACCGCGTGTATGTAAATAAAACGTTACCTGTTTATTTCCATATCACAACGTCGCCGGATGCTAACGCGTCATCTTACCAACTACCCAGTGAACAGACTGCAAAGTATGCTAATCCGATGTATTTTGATACAGAGGGCTTAAATACGCTGAGATCGCCTTCGGCAGTAGATCCGAAGACCCGTAAAGTCGTTGCGCCCAGACAAGATGTGATTTATGAAATATATGCCGACGGTATTGCGCCTGCAACGAAAGCCAACATCAAAGGGTTGCAAAGCGTTATCCAAAATGGGAAAAACTATCGTGGTACGGATTTTCAGGTTGGTTTTACATCTGTCGATGCCACTTCGGGGGTTGAGCAGGTGTATTTCTCAGTTAATCAGGAACCATACAAAGTTTACGATTCCAAACCATTGTTGTTTGAGGCCGAAAGAGATTACGTCGTTAAATATTACAGTGTGGACCATGTAGGCAATGCCGAAGAGGCAAAGTCGTTAAGTTTTAGCATGGACCTTACAGCGCCATCTACTTCATACAGCATTGTTGGGGAGAGCAAGGGAAAGGTACTTTCGTCCAAAGCTGCCATTAAGCTTTCTGCTACAGATACATTGTCGGGTGTCGATAAAATCTACTATTCTGTAAACGAGGGGAAGATGGTTCCCTATACAACACCCATTCCTGTAAGCGTATTGAACAAAGAGAATTCTAAAATAACCTATTATGCTATCGATAGAGTAGGAAATAAGGAGGAATCGCGCGTAATTTCAACATTTACGGGAATGACTTCGGAGAATATCGATGCTTCGGCTTATGGTTATTACATTGACAAGGAAGCACCCGTTATTTCGATGGAAATTGAGGGTGATAAATACAATGGTCAGATGCTGTTTATTTCAGAAAGAAGCAAGGTGAAAATTGTAGCAGTCGACGATAAATCGGGTGTTGAAAAGGTATCCTACAGCATGGATAACATGATGCTGAACCAGCGCTTTGCCGATCCATTTTCGATACCAAAGGAAGGTAAACATGTGATTGCATTTGCAGCCTCCGACTATGTGGGAAACCTTGCTCTTGCTAAAACACAACAGCTATTTATGGATGCAACAATGCCTGTTTCCAGATTATCACTCTCAGGCCCTGTGTTTGTAAACCGCGACACTACTTTTATTAACAGCAAAACCCAATTTTCAATGCAAGCCTCAGATGCAGGTTCTGGGGTGCAGGAAATTATTTACACGCTTGATAATGGCGCATCAGTTAAATATACCGAGCCTTTTGTTGTAAGTAACGAAGGGTTCCATGCTGTTAAATACCATGCATCCGACCGCGTGAACAATAATGAGACTATAAAAGAAAAGACTTTCTTTGTAGATAATACAGCACCTGTCATTCATTTCAACTTTAGCGTTAAAGCCATCGGCGAAAAGCAGGTGAGGGAAGAAAAATACATCATCTACCCATCGAATGTAATGCTTTACATGGCTGCTACAGATAATGCTTCGGGTGGAGAAAAGATAGAATATAAGATTAATGGCAAGAGTGTACCTGCAAGTATAATCCCGATCAAGGGACTGACTCCGGGTAACTACGAGATTGAAGTAACAGCCAGCGATGTATTGAAAAATACTTCGAAGGAGATCATCAAATTCGCTGTTGAGAATTAACCATTAATGGATTGTACTATGCGAAAACTTATTGTGTTATGCATTTTATTTTTTTCCGCAAATTCATTGTTTGCGCAGGAAGAAACTGTTATTGCCGCTGCAATATATAATTTTACCAGACAGGTAGACTGGCCATCTTCTAACGGTGAGTTTACAATTGATGTAATCGGTCATAAATCGGTGTACGATAAACTGAATGAAATGATCAAGGGTCGTAAGGTGGGCAATTCAACCATTTCTGTGCGTTTCCTCGAGTCGATAACCCAGATTACCCAATCGGAGATTCTTTTCGTGGGTTTCTGGCAAAGTAAAGATTTTACTAAAATACAGGAAAGGGTTTCCGGAAAGAATACATTGATAATTACAGAGAAAGATGGAATGATAGATAACGGATCGGCCATTAACTTTGTGATCCGTAACAATGGGATTAAGTTTGAAATAAAACGTACCAATATTGAAAAATACGGCCTTAAAGTGAGCGACGCATTAATTAATCTGGCGTATAAGGCATATTAGAAAATCTTATTTTAAATTCAACCTTAGTACAAGGGAGGTAGGAAAAAGGACCTTATAACCTTATTGTCAAAGACTGACTCTGGCAAAAGGTTATAAGGTTCTTTGTTAATGTATCTACTGAGGTTTAAAAGAAAATTAAGGTTGATTAAATCAGGTGTAACTTATAATTAGTGTGCAAGAGCGTTGGTTTTTTAGTGCACTTTTTCCCCAACCTAATTTTTATCTTTAAAAAATTCCCCGAGCAAATATTATATTTGTTATTCTGTTTTGAACAGCACATTTACAATATAATGTTGTTTCTTTAGTAAATGATGGTGTTTGAGAGGTCTTGTATGCTTATATCGATTAGTTTATAAGGATCTCACAATGCCAGTAATGAAACAAACACAGAACTACTACATATATGGCCCCAATGAAACTACTTACTACACTGGTTTTGCTTTGTGTTCTCATCAGTAGTGCACTTCCACAGGCAGGAAACAAAAGGTTCCGGCACCTTACCGTTCAGGACGGTCTCTCGCGAAGCTGGGTAAAATGTGTCCTTCAGGATAGCAAGGGTTATTTATGGGTAGGCACGGCCGACGGGCTTAGCCGATATAATGGTATTTCATTTAAAACCTATAATTACAGCTCGGAAGATAAGTTTAGCTTAAACCACAACAACATCTTACTTATTTATGAGGACCGGAAAAGGAACCTGTGGGTTGGAACTCAGGAAGGGCTTAACTTATACGATCGTAAAAGAGACCGCTTCAGTCCCATACCTGTGAACATCAAATTTGTTACGGCGATTTATGAATACGGGGATGGTCGATTTCTGGTGGGTTCGCCGGGTGGGCTCTATTTCTTCAATCCCAAGGATAGTACAAGTACACAAATCCGTTACGATATTAACGTGGAGGAATTTTTGCACGATTCGAACCATAATTTATGGCTGGCAACGTACCATGGACTATATCTTCTCGATAAAAACAATCTTTCCTGTACACCTGTAAATCCCGACAACCGACCCGATTTTGCATCCAATTTCCTGGTGAGGTCATTATTTCAGGATAGTAAAGGGGGAATATGGATGGGGACCGATTCCGAAGGCTTGTATTATATGACATACAGCAAGGATAAACCCAGTGAACCAACGTTTACAAATATAAAGCTGAATCTGCCAAATAAAGGAAGTCTCAAAAACGGAGCAATCTATGCTATTGGCGAAGATGAAAGTGGCCAGTTATGGGTTGGTATCGAAAACAGCGGATTGTGTCTGATTGACCTGAATACCTTTACGCCCGATCATGTATCTTTTGAGAATATTGTAAGCGACATGACCCAAACGGATGGTTTATCGGATAATTCGGTACATTGTATTTACCGCGATAAACAGAATACCATGTGGATTGGAACACATGGTGCCGGTTTGAACTATTATAATGAAATTCTGCAAAAATTCGCGCATCATAAACATATTCCGGGCAATAACAGCACCGTGAATAATAACAAGATTAACGCTATTTACGAAGACGATAAATATTTATGGATAGGCACCGAAGAGGGTGTTAACCAATATGATAAAAGCAAGCAGCGTTTTGCTTCCTTTAAGTATGATCCCAATAATCCCCATACGCTTGGATCGAATGCCGTACTTGCGATTCGTCGTGACAGCCGTAATAACCTGTGGGTAGGAACCTGGCGTGGCGGCTTAAACCTGCTGAACGAATCCACGCGGACTTTTCGCCGGTTCCTCCCTGATAAAGCAAACCCCGGCAGCATTGGCGGAAACAATATTTACGGGATGACCGAAACAAAAGACCAGAAGCTTTGGGTTGCATCGATGCTTGGCGGTTTAAATGTGTACGATTACCGCACCGGCATTTTTCAGAAGTACATGGTGGACTATAATCACAACAGTATTTCCGGCGACTGGATCATTGATGTTTTGGAGGCTAGCGATGGTAATATCTGGATATCGACTACTGTGGCGGTAGATATCCTGAACCGGAAAACAGGACACTTTGTTTCGTTCAGGCATAACCCCGACGATCCAAAGAGCATAAGTTATAACAGCGCTTTTGTGCTATTCGAGGATAGCCGGAAGAATATGTGGATAGGAACTAGCAACGGGTTAAATCTTTTTATCAGGAAAGACAGTACGTTCAGGCATTATAAGATAGCCCAGGGGTTACCTTCGGATGTTATCCGCGCTATAGAAGAAGACAAAAGAGGAAATCTCTGGCTCAGCACCAATAACGGCATTTCGAAATTTGTGGATGCAGTGCATACCCCCGAAAAGCCGGTCTTTATAAATTACAATGTGAGTGATGGCTTGCAGGGAAACGAATTTAACAGCCGATCGTCGTTCAAAAACAAAGATGGGCTCATCTATTTTGGGGGAAACAACGGGTACAATGTGTTCGACCCCGACGCAATTAAAACAAACCCATACACGCCGAATATCGTTTTTACGCGGCTTTTGCTGTTTAATAAGCCGGTAGGTATTGGCGACAAGGACTCTCCGTTGCAATACGATTTAAGCAATACAAAGGAATTGAAGCTCAGACACCAGGATAATATCATTACCATCGAATTTGCCTCGCTCAATCTGCTGGCCCCGGAAAATAACCAATATGCCTATACGCTCGAGGGTTTCGAAAAGAACTGGAATAACGTGGGCAACCAACATTTTGCCACATACACAAACCTTGATCCCGGAAAGTATACCTTCAGGGTTAAAGCATCAAACAACGATGGATTGTGGAATAAGGAAGGTATTTCGCTCGATATTATCATTATGCCTGCCTGGTGGCAGACCAATCTCGCAAAAGTAACGTATGTGCTGTTGTTTCTGTTGATTGCTTATTTCGTACGCAAGCATATTCTTCTTTCTATTCGTTTAAAGAACGAGCTGTGGCGCGAGCATCTGGAAAAAACAAAAACGGAAGAATTAAGTCAGCTGAAGAACCAGTTCTTTACCAACGTTTCGCACGAACTACGAACACCGCTCACACTTATTCTGGGACCATTAAAGAAGTTAATTCCCGAAACACCGGATAATGCTCCGCTACAAACCATCTATAGAAATGCAGCCCGCCTTAAAGTACTTGTAGATCAAATCCTCGACATCAGTAAAATAGAAAGCCGGATGATGAAACTCAACCTGGCACAAGGAAATATGGTGGAGCATGTGCTGAGCTGCTCGCGGAATTTTATCGAATTTGCGCAACAGAAGGAAATCAGCTTTCGCTTCACCTCTTCGGTTTCGTCGTGCTATTGTCATTTCGATGCCGATAAAACGGAGAAAATTATGTCGAATATCCTTTCCAATGCATTCAAACATACGCCTGCTAAAGGGTCGGTGCGGGTAAACATCGATTATAACCGACAAAACGAAGAGCTCGTGATTGAATTGTCCGATACAGGCAAAGGCATCGACCCTTCGGAGATTGACCATATCTTCGACCGGTTTTTTTCTTCTGCCAAACCATCCGACGAATATACAGGTACAGGCATAGGTCTGGATTTAACCAGGAAACTGGTAGAATTACATCAGGGAACAATCTCTGTTTTGAGCACTCCGGGTAATGGCGCAATATTTACCATAAAATTCCCGTTTGCCGGATGCAAGATTCAAGGCGGTTCGATGGACGAAGTGCTGACCAACCATGCACAGGTTACGCCTGTAGTAAGTAATGAGGCTATCCCGACGGAATTCATGCACGAAAAGCGGGTACTGGTTATTGATGATAACGCTGAAATGTGCGATTTCATTCAATCGATTCTTGCAGATAGTTACGATGTGATTAAAGTGACCGATTCAACACAAACTTTCAACCACATCTTAGATTACATGCCCGATTTGATTATCTCCGACGTGATGATGCCCGGAATTAACGGTTTCGAACTCGTAAAACAGGTACGAAACGATGTGCGGTTCTCCCATATTCCCATTATTCTGCTTACCGCCAAAGTAACTGTTAACGACCATGTAACAGGATATGATGCCGGTGCCGACGACTACATCTATAAACCATTTGATGAGGATATTCTGAAAGCGCGGATTAAAAATCTGATCGTCCAACAGGAAAAACTCAGGAAACATTTTATCGGAGCCGATGGCATTATCAATAATAAGATGAAAGCCAACGATCTGGATGTAAAGTTTGTGGATAACGTACTCAACCTGGTAAAAGCGCATTATACGGAGCCCGATTTCAATGTAAACGATATCATCGATAAAATGGGAATGAGCCGGAGTATATTTTATAAGAAGTTTAAGGCGCTCTCAGACCAATCAGTTAACGATTTGATAAAAGGTTACAGGCTGAAAAAGGCTGCCGAACTCATAAGTTCTGGTAGTTATACAGTTAGCGAAGTCGCATATGAATGTGGTTTTTCCGATCCGGCCTATTTTAGCAAGGTATTTAAGGAGTTTTATAAAATATCGCCGAAGGATTATTCGGGAAAACGATAAATGACCGAAAAACGTTATATGTAAATGTTTCATTTGCAATAGGAAATACAAATTTCCAAGTATTCCGGACAAATTTGCAAGGGGTAGTTCGCTTTGTACCATAATTTTGCCTCAGAAATCATTTACAAAAACTATTAACTAATTCTATTATTATGAAAAAATTACTAAGCTTTGCAGCATTAGCGCTGCTATTGGTTGTTGGTTGTTCCAAGGAGGAAGACCTTGTTAATGTTCAGGATAATAATGCTCCTGAAAGTCGTTTGAAATCTTACCAATCAGGTACTAATAATGGTTATTTCTGGTCTTTGTGGACGAGCGATGGTATGGGCGGTTATGCTAATTATACCAATGGCTCGGGTGGTAACTACAGTGTAGCATGGAACTGCAACGGTAACTTTACATGTGGTAAAGGCTGGAGCACCGGTTCAAAAACCAGAAAAATTGGTTACAACTGTGGTGCTTATACACACAACGGTGGTGGCGGATCGTTCGGATATTATGGATGGTGCCGTAATCCACTTATGGAGTATTATGTAAACGAAAAATGGGGACCAACCAGACCAACCAATGGCGGAAGTCTTCGTACTGTTTACACCGACAATGGTACTTATAATGTATATACTGCATGGCGTTCGAATGCTCCTTCAATTGATGGTACCAAGAGTTTCCGTCAGATTTACAGCACACGTACATCTCAAGCTCCTACAGGTCAGAACATGACCATTACTTTTGCTAACCACGCTAACGCATGGGCAGCTTCTGGTTATGGCTTAGGAAGCGACATGTCTCCGTCTGCCATTTTATTAACCGAAGCATGGGGCCAGAGCAATGGCTATGTGAATGCTACAGTTTGGGCACAGTAATTTATAAAAAGTGATAAAAGGGCCAGCCAGTAAATGGGCTGGCTTTTTTTGTAATATTAAATGCCAGAAAATTTATACGACGGAATTACAAATTCCGCCTAGCGTAGGAGAAAAACACCTTGCTGCTTGAATTGTTAAGTTTTCTTTTATAGAATGGATAAGACGCATAGAATTTACCATAAGTAACAATATATTTATCCATTCCCTCTTGGCGAAGGCAGGGCTGTTAAGTTCTCTTTTATTAAATTTTAAGATATGTATAGTTTACCCAATAACAGCAATTTATCCAATTCCCCCTTGGCGAAGGGGGCAGGGGGATTGATACAAATTACTTATCAAATCAATCTCCCTTACCCTC
>DATALJ010000115.1:0-15901 GCA_036261135.1 Bacteroidales bacterium | reverse complement strand
GAGGGTAAGGGAGATTGATTTGATAAGTAATTTGTATCAATCCCCCTGCCCCCTTCGCCAAGGGGGAATTGGATAAATTGCTGTTATTGGGTAAACTATACATATCTTAAAATTTAATAAAAGAGAACTTAACAGCCCTGCTCTCAAGAGGGGAATTGGGTCAATTGCTGGCTTTTAGGATAACACGAAGAGACTCGGATTACAAATCCGAGTCAGCCGAAGTTCCTGCCTTCGCCGGAAGGACAGGTGATTTTAGTTTCTTGCCCTTTCACCTACACGAATGGCTTATTCCGAATAATTATTTCCAAATGATCGATACAACATTCATTTTTTCTATTTTTACACAAAATTGATTATTAATGAACATACTTTTAATTGGTGGCGGAGGAAGAGAACACGCTATTGCATGGAAATTGAAACAAAGCCCACGGCTTTCCAAACTATTTATAGCTCCCGGAAATGCGGGAACAGCAGCTTTAGGAACGAACGTTGACTGCGCAGTTTCCGATTTCGACAAAATAAAAGAAACAGTGCTGAAGGAAAACATCAGCCTGGTTATAGTTGGGCCGGAAGAGCCGCTTGTAAAAGGGCTGCGCGACTTTCTGCTTGCTACACCCGAATTAAAACATATCCCGGTAATCGGCCCTGCCCAGCACGGTGCTATGCTCGAAGGCAGTAAGGACTTTGCCAAGCTGTTCATGATCAGACACAATATTCCTACTGCTCAGTACAAAAGCTTTAGCGATGCCACATACAACGAAGCATGCCGTTTCCTGGAAAGCCTCAATCCGCCTTTCGTTTTGAAAGCCGACGGTTTAGCGGCTGGGAAGGGTGTTGTTATTCTAAGCGATATCGACCAGGCCAAAAAGGAACTCAAAGAAATGCTCTCCGGCAAATTCGGGAAAGCCAGCAATACTGTAGTAATCGAAGAATTCCTCGACGGCATTGAGCTTTCGGTATTTGTGCTCACCGACGGCAGTTCATACGTCATACTTCCCGAAGCCAAAGATTACAAGCGTGTTGGCGAAGGCGACACCGGCCTGAACACTGGCGGAATGGGCGCTGTATCGCCAGTTCCATTTGCCGATAAGGTATTCATGGATAAAGTAGAAGAACGGATTATCAAACCTACGATAGAAGGCCTTCGGAAAGATGCTATTCCCTACATTGGCTTTGTATTCTTCGGACTGATAAAAGTAAAGAACGAACCCTATGTAATTGAATATAATGTTCGCATGGGCGACCCCGAAACTGAGGTAGTAATGCCCCGCATAAAGAGCGACCTGGTTGAATTGTTCCTGGCTGCTACCAATGGCTCGCTTGCTGACTATAAACTCGAAACCGACAGCCGCACGGCAACAACCATCATGCTTGTATCGGGCGGCTATCCGGGCAGCTACGAAAACGGCAAAGTGATAACCAAGCACGAATCGATACAGGATAGTATTGTTTTTCATGCAGGCACCAAACTTCAGAGCGGACAGGTTGTTACAAACGGAGGAAGAGTAATGGCCATTAGTTCGTATGGCAGCAACATTCCCGATGCGCTTAGCCTTTCAAAAAAGAATGCGGAAATCGTCCAATTCGAGGGTAAATACTTCAGAAAGGATATAGGCTTTGATTTATTAAAATAACTGGTTATGCTTTTACGCTTATTAAGGTCAACAGGTGCGCAGGTCATTATTCTAATTCCCGTATTAGCTATTTTGCTATGGCTTCCGACTTTTAGTCACAGAACTGGCGGTATATTCCTTTTCGACTCGCATCCCATGCCCTCGTATAAGCTAATAAACGAACTGATCCCTGTGGGCAGTTTTCTGGGCACATCCATCGCTTTGCTACTTGTAATAGCGCAAGCATTTTTGTTGGTACGATTAAACACGCGGTTTAACCTTATTAATAACAGGACATACATGCCAGCCATTATGTTTGTTCTGTTAACTGCCACCATTACGGATCTACAACGCCTCAACCCTGTTATTTTCTCGGGTTTCTTTCTACTGCTGGGTATGGAGCTAATGTTTAGCGGTTACCAAAAAGGGAAAGTGGCCTACGAATTCTTCACTGCCTCGTTTTTTATTTCGCTGGGGGCTACATTTTACCCTTACCTGCTGTTCTTCATTTTCATTGTATGGGTGAGCCTCGCCATCCTGCGTCCCTTTAACTGGCGCGAATGGCTATTTAGTCTCATGGGATTTTTACTACCCTGGCTTTTTGTATTCAGCTACTATTACCTTATTCACAATGAGCCTGGCCGCATAATTACCGATTTAACAAATGCTTTCAACAGCGATTATGATTTCCCGCAGTACTCGCTTCTGATATATATTTTTGGAGGGTTTACGGGCCTGCTCATCCTTGTTTCGAGTCAACTCATGATTAAGGAATTTGGGAGCAAAAAAATCCTTCCACGCAAAGCATTTCTGATCTTTTTATGGCTCTTCATTAACTGCCTTGGCGTTTATCTGTTGGTCGACCAGGCTTCGGTAGAAATCATCTTTCTGGCAGCCATTCCACTCTCGTTTTTATTCTCCCATTACTTTACGTTTGTAAAATCGAACTTCTGGGGCGAAACATTCATTACCTTTCTTATTTTGCTCATTATCCTTATTCAATTTAACCACCAGTAAGGCGAATTTAACTGTGTAAAAACTACGGAGATGTCATTCGAAAAAAACAAGAATATTCAATAGCCCGAAGTTTCAACCCAATGTCATTAAGGTAAGCTCGTAGTAGTAAAATAGTGTACCTCATTTTACTACGAAGCTCATTCCCCCTTGGCGAAGGGGGCCGGGGGGATTGAAACATTTTATAAATCTATTTTACCAAAATTTGAGAACATATTGATAATTGTTAAAATCAATCCCCCTGCCCCCTTCGCCAAGGGGGAATGCAACGTTTCAGGTATCTAAAGTAATTTAAATCAACCCCATCAGTCGCATAATAAAACAGGAAAGCGGAGATAAAAAGATTTACCTCCGCTTTCCTGCTTGAGTAGGATGAATAATCCTTATAAGCGTTTCATCAGCGACATAATAACCACCGCTTTCCCGGCCTTTCCTTCGTGGAAATTGATGAAAACGTGATATACACTGGTTTTCTGAATATCGACATCGAATTGCTTGTATTCTTTACCTGATGTAGGGTTAAATGAAGATGCCAGCAGGGTTTGCGAATCAAACAACTGAATGATACCTCTGCCCTGAGAATCGTCGTCGGTACATATGGTGAAACGATAGCGGGTATCTTTATTCAGTACGAGGGAGTATTTAGCAACAGGGGCTTTTTCGTTACCTTGAGCAGCTTGCAGTTCAACCACAAAATCCTTGAGATAGGTAGCATCCGGACCGGCTGATGAGGAACACAATTCTACTTTTTGGGCTTCGGTTTGACCAAAAGCAGTATAGCTCAAAGCCATAAAAAGGATTGCAAATAAAAATTTAATATTCTTCATAAATCCAAATTTATAGTGTTTAGGATAAAATAAGTAGGTTTTGCCAAAATATTTATCCTTATATTATTGAATTAATTTGTTACGAATAATAGCCGTTTGCTCGATAATACGGGCCATTGTAGCATCAGAGACTTCTACAATGCTGCGGGAGTGTTGTACTATTCTGAGCATACCATCCACTTCAACCGATTCGGGTTCGCCTGGTTCAATGGTAATTTTTACCGGCTCAAATTCCTTTTTAATGGTTTCCAGTTCCGTTACCAATTTGGCAAAATAAGGATCCTTTTCATAATTTTTAAGAATGAGAAGCAACTCGCTGAAAATCTTTTTTTGCTCTCCAATATAATCGGACAAATCTTTGTTGGGCTTTCCTTTGTAAATCTGTGTAACCAGATACAACCCTTCAACATAAACGCCCGATACCATCAATGCACTCAAATTGCTTCGGTTGTTCTTCTTCAGATACTCGTCCATTACATTGAAACTATGCATGGCAATGTATTTGAGCGAGTCGATATTTTCGTTGTTGGTTGCTAAGCGCTTGAGTGTGGTAAAATCGAAGAACTGGCCTACGTTGATACCATCAGCAAGTTCCTTAATGGCTGTAATATACTGCAATACAGAAGAAGTTTTGCTGTACATATTCAGGTAGCCCAGGTTGGCACTAAATATACCAATATTAAATGCCTTTGCATAAGCGGTATTGTAATTAGATACATTCTTGGTTGAAGCCAGATACTTAGGCGAAAACGGAACACCAATACTCTTGATCAGATTGGCCATTTCCACGGGAGAAGATATGTTTTGTACAAGATTACTCATTGCATCACTGTCCAATGGTTTGGCATCCTGAATGGTTGAATCTTCAGATCCAAAGCCACCTGTGTCATTCCCGCTCCTGTTACAGTTGCATGATACTATAAAAACAGTTCCTATAAATAGGACAAGCAATTTCTTCATCATAGTTCAAATATTAAGGTTACAAAAATTTATGCTGAAAAAGCACTTATTACAAATTTAATAATTTAATCAGGATTTTCTTTTTTGAACGGAAGTTTCGCAAGAAAGTCCAATAGTTTTTTAAGACTCTCAAAATAAAGCGTTATGAATAAAACACAGGTGTATATCCATACGAAAATCATGTTGTACCAGAATGTATCGTAGAACTTACCCAAAAATGGTTTGGTTGGTGCGTAAAAATGAGAGCGCCAGCTCAACGGTCCAGTAATTACAGGATCTAAATATATGGGATGATAAGCCTGAACCAATTCATGATTATATTCAAGTATCTTATTATCTTCCTTTTCCAATACCTTGCGCACCATGTCGGACAGCCCCTCGTTGTAGTATTTATCCTTATAGGCCTTGTATCTTTCGGGATTCTTATCCAGTTCGTGGGTTATTTTGCGCTCTTTTAACATGTTGGCGTCGTTGTATTGCTTGGAATAGAAATCCTGCATCTTAGTCAGGAACAATTGCAACGATGCGGCCATTTTTGGCGAATATTTATCGGGCGTTATTCCGTTGGCACTTCCGAATTTATATGTGGGATTCATCCTTAATTCCTTACCAATTTCATTGCGAAGCAATAGCAATTGATTGGCTGTTTTTTCGATCTTACCGGTACGCTGAAACTCTTCGTTACAGGCATCTACACGCTTTTGAAGCGCAGGAATAGTATATACCGTCTTAAAGTTGGCATAGCTTTCCTTTTTCTCCAGTTCGAAGAATGGTCTTTCGAAACGGTTATCTTTGAATTGATGCACCATTAACGCCTCGTACGACCATTTGGTAACCATGAATTCAGCCAAAAGCGGCACTTTATCCACACTTCCCACTTTTCGATTGAGCTTATCGAAGCTGAACATGGCTCCGCTCAATACCATCATAGGAATCATCAGCAGCGGTATGAGAATATAAATGGTAACTGCCGAATTAAATGAGGCCGAGACATTCAACCCAAGCATATTGGCAAATGCAGCCGTCGAAAACAAAGCAAACCAATAGGTAAAGTACATATCCTTAATGCCCAGGATTGAGTTCGCAATAATTACAAACGTGAAACTCTGAATAGCACTAATGGTAAAAAGAATCAATATTTTGGAAGCCAGGTAACTGGAGCGGCTTAGGTTTAAGAAAGCCTCCCGTTTAAGAATTTTTCGGTCGCGGAATATTTCCTCAGCACTCACTGTAAGACCCAAAAACAAGGAAACAATAAGGCTCATGAATATGTAAATCGGGATATTCTCGTTTTCGCGGAAAATATACAGATTCGATGTAGGATCGGCAATATACCGGATGATGTACGAAAGGATAAACCCTAAAACAGGCGCTTCGAGCAGGTTTAAGGCAATATATTGCGTATTGCTGATTTTCGAAAAGAAATCGCGCAATGTGTATATCTTAAGCTGGCTAAACCTATTGGGAATACTCAGTGTTTTGGGCGGAGCTTCCTGAACAACAGGCATCCGATCGGGATGAAAATTCTCATTATAAAATTCCTCCCAGCGGGTAGGCGGTACCTTGCGTTTATCGGTATAGCGGCCAAATTCATCCACCACTTTGGCCTCAATAATATTGAAAATGAGTTCGGGGTTTACGTTACCGCATACGGGACATTCGCCCACATCGCTGTTGATCTGCGCATCGATACGTTTGAAGTACATTACAGCCTCTACGGGGTTTCCGTAGTAGATCATGTATCCACCGGTATCGAGAATCACCATCTTATCGAACATCTTGTAGATCTCCGACGAGGGTTGGTGAATAACAACGAAAATCAGTTTTCCTTTCAGAGCCAACTCACGAAGTAAGTCCATCACATTTTCCGAGTCGCGCGACGAAAGCCCCGATGTAGGCTCATCGACAAAAAGGATGGATGGCTCGCGAATAAGTTCGAGCGCAATATTTAAGCGCTTGCGCTGGCCCCCCGATATGGTTTTGTTAAGCGGTGAACCCACTTTCAAGTCCCTACGCTCGAGCAAGCCAAGGCTCGATAAGGTTTTAACCACTTTATCGTTAATTTCTTCCTCGGAAAGATCGCGGAAACAAAGCTTGGCGTTATAATACAGGTTCTCGCATACAGTCAGTTCTTCAATCAGGAGGTCATCCTGCGGAATAAGCCCGATAATGCCTTCGAGGTTTTCCTTTTGGGTATGGAGGTTGAATCCGTTAATGAAAACCTCACCTTTCGAAGGTTTTTCGTTGCCGCAGAGCACATTCAGCAGTGTGGTTTTACCGGCACCACTGGCTCCCATAATGCCGATGAGTTTGCCGTGTCCTTCGGAGAATGTTATATTCCGGAGGCCCGTATTTCCATTGGGAAACTTAAACTCAAGATTATCGACATGGAACGAAATTTTATGCGAAGTAATATCGGCAAGGAAGTGAGCCACCACGTCGCTGTAATAAACGGGCTTGCCTTTGGGCAACTTAACCGTACTTCCGCTTGCAAATAAGTAAATACGGCGTTTGGATACGCCAAGGCCATTCAAAAACAAATCTTCGTGGCCGGTATATTTTAGAAAATAAAGCTCAACGCTGGGTACCCGAAGGATAAAGATGTTTCCTTCGAGTTTTTCGGTATGTATGAATTTACTTTTACTATTCTGGACGTCGTTGTCGGCAATAACCAGAATATTGGACTGATCGAGCAATGCAGGCTGCGACCGTACCACAAAATCTTCGATACTCTGAAATTCCTCTTTCGAAAGGTTAAATACTTCAGCTACAGTATTGATAATAGCCATCCGCTGGTCGGAGAACTTACGGTCGGCATTTACCAATTCGAATAAACGCACCAGAACAACAACTTTCTGTTCCTGGGTAAGGGTTTTGTTAATTTTTTTGCAGATCCCAAGTATTCTAACCGAATCTTTAACAGATGTAAGTTTCTTCTTAGTACTTTCCTCGGGGTTTTCGTCCGACTTATCAAGGCCTGCGTAATTATCGAAAAGGGCTAAGTATTCCTTAACGGTCTCTTCGTTTAATTGTTGAGTGAGAAAATTAATGACATACTCACGTTCCTTCATTTCAACACCTTCGTCCTGTTTGGCAATAATAGCAAACAGTTGCATCAGCGCTTTTAAAATCTCTTCACTCATAGTTAAACAGGCAAATAGTTATGCAAAATAATACGAATTGGCGAATATCAGGAAACACTAATCTGTTCGAAAGGAACATCAACGATATCCGCATATTCCTCACCTGCTTCTTTCATATCCTCGTCGTCTTCGGGATAATACCATTTAACAAGTGCTTCCTTACCTGCTTTATGTAAATCTTCGAGTTTCATTAAAATATCCAGCAGCATTTTAGACGATGCGGTATTGAAATAGATCAACCGAAAATTAAAAACAGTTTTGGGCTTGGGGTTCTGACTATATTGATCCAGCCACTCAAGGATAGGATTATAAAATGCTGCCACATCTTCGGGAAGGGAACGTCCTGCAATCTCGAAAATGTTGCTGTTCACATCAAGTATTACACTAGGGGTGTCATCGGTCCCCGCAATTTTCATTACTTCCATAATATGAATAATTTATGAGGATAAATCAATTTGCTCTTGAAATAGTCGAAGTTAATAAAAAGAATGATGTTTGCTCATTGATGGGCAGAAAGTGGTATTCCAGATTTTTACCTGTCTTTCGCTTAATATCGATGAAGCCTAAGCCTGCGCCACCCTTGTCGGAAAGCCGGCCTTCCTTAATTTGCTTCTTGTACAATTCAGTTAGCTCATCCTTATCCAGTTTGTTTACGTTTTCGAGCAGGTTCTTAAGATCGGCAATTTTTGAGTTATCAACAGCGTTACCTGTTGTAACCGAATAATCGTCCCTACCTTTAGCAACAAGGAAGATTCCACGTCCTGAGAACATGTACTCGTTAGCGCCGAAATCATCCGCATGCTTGCTGATATTCTGGAGACATTCCACCATTACATGAAATACCTTCTTCTGCACAGTATTCGATTCCTCCTCCTTGGACATATTCGATTCTGTCAGCGAAGTAAATGCTTTCGTTATCTGGTGCGTTATTTCCCCTTCATATACCAAAGTAATCTCGTGCTCCTTCATGGATTTGTAGAAATCGTATACAAATTCAAGGAACCCCCTAACATCCTTTTTATCTGCTAAATTCATAATTAAATGGTATTATTTATTTGTAAAATTAGAATTCTATTCCGATTAATAAAACATCGTCGATTTGCTTTTCCTCGCCTTTCCATGCAAAAAACTCTTTTTCAAAGAATTGACTCATTTCTTCCATGCTCAGGTTGTTGTTTGTTACAAGTTGTTCGCGTACGCGGCCGGGGCTGTATTTTTTGTACTCAGGGCCTCCCAGTTGGTCGGTTAATCCGTCGGAGAAGAAATACGCCTTATCGCCAGGCTGAACATCGATAACATAGTTGGTGAAGTTCTTTTCGGGTTTATTTCCGAGCGGTATACCACCAATTGCTTTACGGTCGCCCTTGTATTCCATGAGTTCGCCGTTACGAACAAAATACAGAGGCCGGTGAGCGCCGGCATAATGAATCTCGCCTTTCTTTGGATTGTACTTCACAAGCGCTATATCCATACCATCGCGGCCCTGTGCATCTTCCCTGTTTTGTTTTAAGGTGTCGCGAACGCCATTATGAAGCAGATCACATACTTCGGCAGCTGAATACTCGCGTTCGTGATCTACTATGTTGTTCAGGATAAAGTAACCAATGAAAGAGAGCAGTGCGCCTGGTACTCCATGACCGGTACAGTCAACAACGGCGATGTATATAGTATCTTCACGTTTAAAGAACCATGGGAAGTCGCCACTTACAACGTCGCGTGGTTTATAAAGAATGAACGATTTAGGCAGATGTTCGCGTATAAGCTGGTTATCAGGCAGTATTGCAGACTGAATGCGCTCTGCATAATTGATACTATCTTCGATCTTACGGTTTTTATCGGCAATTTCGAGTTCAATACGCTTTGCCTCAGTAATATCATGCCCTACAAATAATATGGTTTCGAGCTCGTTTTCGTTGAACTCAGGAATAGCATCGAGACTCATGATGCGCTCCGACATATGTTCGCCAATCTGAACAGGTATAGTGATTTGGTTATTTCGTTTGTTGGGCGTTCCTTTAATTTCAGTAAGTGTGGTTTTAAAGTAAGCCAACAGGTTATCGGGCATCAAAATATCTTCAATGGTTTTATTCATCACATCCGCACTCTTGATGCCAATATAATCTTCGACCACCGGATTGGCGTAGAAGAACATACCATACATGTTAAGGCGAATGATCATATCGAGTGAATTTTCGGAGAGCGACTGCATCTTGCTCTTCATGCGCTCTTCTTTTTCGGCCCGTTTACGTTCGGTAATGTCCTGCGAATTGATGATGATGCCGTGAATGGCAGGATCGGAAAGTAAATTCCTTCCTTTGGCTTCAAGAAAGATCTTCTGTCCATCTTTCTTCATAAAAGTATATTGAATACTAATGGATTCGGAAGGATTTTCCAGCAGGTTCTTGAACATTGCCCTGATTTCAGCCTCACCTTTACGTGTTAAGCGGTCGAAGTCCTTGCCCTTCATCATTTCGTCGGGAGAAAAACCCAGAATAGTAGCAACAGATGGACTTATATAGGCAAGATTAAGATCTTCTGTATAAATAGAGATAATTTCAGATGCATTTTCAAGAAGCGAATGAAGGCGTTTCTGCGCATTTTCGACCTCCTGAATTTGCGACGCCAGCTTTTCGTTTGAGTGCTGCAACTCCTCTTGTGTTGCACGCATTTCTTCAGCATTCTGGCGGAGTTGTTCCTCATTTTCCTGGAGTTCCTGCGTCATTTGCCGCGATTCCAGCAGCAAACGCTCGGTTTTTTCATTTACCCGAAGGTTGAAAATAGTACGGGCAATGATTTCGCCCAATTCCTTCATGAATTGAAGTGTTAGGTCGGGCAATTCGTTTTTAAGGAACGCGAATTCTATCACCCCTTGTAACTTTTCGTCGGAAACCAACGGAACGATGAGGATTGACCGGGGCTTTTGATCGCCTAGGATACCAGAAGTGATGGAAACGTAATCATCGGGAATTTCGGTACGATAGATCAAATCGAGTTCATAGGCACATTCGCCGATTAACCCGTCGCCCACGCGGAATTCCTGGTTGATGTATTTCTTGCGGTTGAAGGCATACGTGGCGATATTCACGAGGACATTCCGTTCGCCATCGTAAACATAAAAGGCACCCTGAATGGCATCGATATATTTAATAAGCGCAACGAGCGTTTCGTACGATAACACTTCTACTTTGTTGTGGATACGGAGGATATTGGATATCTGTTCTTTTCCGGCCGCAATCCAGCTTTGTTCCGATTCCTTCTGGTTATTCAGAATAAGGTTGTCGCGCATCAGCATCAACGAATGACCAAGTGCATCGTCGGTGCCATCGGGTTCGAAGGGGGTATTGTAATCGCCAACGCCAATCTTTTTCGCAAAATCGGCATTCTTTTTAATGCGTTCGTCCTTTTGATGAATAATGGACTGAAACATCGAAAAATCGCGATCTCTAACTGAAATATAAAAGTAAATGAGGATGCCAATGCCAAAAGGAATGCAGTCGATAATAAAAAGACTGGGGCGCGTGGCATGTATGATCAACAACCCGCTTAAAGTTACAGGTTGTGAGGATGCCAGAAACTCAATCATCCACGAAATAACAGGCACAATAAACCCAAGGGCTGTTCCCAAAAAAATAGCTTGCGCTTTCTTGTCAAAATCTATATTAAATTTCTTCGACATACACTCGAATTACTTTTTAATCATTTTTGTTAAAGTATCCCCAGCTTTTTCAGCCAATTGCTTCAATGCTTTCTCCATAGCCGGAGTTAATTGCTTGAATGAAGCAAATTCAATTAGTCCTGATACCTCATCATGATTCAATAAAGGTACAAACGTAAGGTAGCGGGGCGAACTTTCTCCCAAACCCGAAGCAATGGTCATATATTTTTCGGGTACATCCGTTAAAGTTACAATATTTTTGTTTTTTACGGCTTGCCCGGGCAAAGTCTCTCCCAATTTAAATGAAACAGGGGGCCGATCGGCAAAATAAGCGTATTGGCTAAAGCATTTGTAAGTATCGTCCGCGGCATCCTTCATGTAGAAAAGGCCCTGGCATATCTGAAATTCTGAAGCAAGATTCTGCAACAGTTCCTCGCCAAACTTCTCAGGATTTACTTTTTCTTTGGGAAGAAGCTTTTTACTGTCGATCGTTTCCTCCTGCGTATTTTCGGTATTTTCCGTTTCGTTGATGGACTGGGATTCAATTTCCTGTTGCTCCGGCGCGTGCATTAGTTCAGCAACCCTTGCTTCACCGCGATTGTAAGCCTGATAATACATTAAACCACCCAAAATAACAATCACAAAGAGCGCAATATAGGCAACAGCAGGCATGTTTTCTCCTGAATTCCGGATAATCGCAAATAATAGGAATACCATGATCAGGAACACTATATAAAACACTGTTAACCAAATATTTTTACTATTGTTGATCTTCATAAAGCCCATCTTATTTAAGATTTAGCAGAAATTGAACGATTTGATCCGTTTTAAATACGTGATCTACCTGTGTAAGTTTCATTGAAGCTTCGGTCATGGTCGGTACCTGGCATTCCGCAGGATCCTGAACAATGGTCAAGCCATTGTATTCCTTCACTTTTTTCAAACCCATAGCACCATCGGAATTAGCACCCGAGAGAATGATCCCAATCAGCTTCTCTCTATAAGCCTGTGCAGCTGTAATAAAGGACAAGTCGATAGAAGGACGCGAATGATGAATGGCTTCTTCGGTAGACAAGGCAATCCGGTTACCCATTTCGATATACAAGTGGTAATTGGCGGGCGCCAGGTAAGCTCTTCCGGGTTTAATCTGATCCTTGTCGTTGGGTTCAATTACAGGCAAATTCGATTTTAGCGATAAGGCTTCCAAAAAGCCGGAGCGCACGTGTTTTAACCTGTGTAAACTAAGAAACACAGGTACATTCAATTGCTGAGGTAAAGCACTCAGAATTTTCGTTACCACCTGGAAGCTGCCGGCGGATCCGCCGATTACTATCGCTTTATACGTCATCATTTCTTTCTGTATATACTTTCGTTGTCGCTAATAAGCGCAAAGTCGGTATTTGTATATATGTTACTTAGTGTTTCCTTAGTACCTATAATAAACAAGCCACCTTGCAACATGGCCTGAGATATATTTTTCAGTACTTTCCATTGAAGCACCTGGTTGAAATATATCATTTTGTTACGGTAAAATACTAGCTTTATGCCTTGGGGGAAGCTCTCAAGAATAATATCCTGTTTTAGAAATGTTACACCTCTGATTAAGTCAGTGTTCCGGATAATCGCACTCCCTTCTTCCCTGAAATAATCGGAGAACAAGCCTTTACCATTCGCTCTTACGTAGTTATCTGTGCTGATTTCAAGCTTAGACGAACTAATAATGCCCGATTTTATTAATTCCAGGCTTTGGTCGCTTAAAGTAGAAACGAAAATCTGGACTTTACCCAAAAGATCCATTTCATGAAGCAATATGGCGAGAGAAAATAGCTCGTCGCCCGAAACTGAATTCGGAAGCCATATTTTGAATGGCTGGGAATTATCGCGAACCAGTGACGGGAGTATTTCGTCCCTCAGCAATCGCCAAAGCGACGGGTCGCGGAACATTTCGGAAGAAGGCACAGAAGTTTCATATATAAAAGTTTCCAGGAATTTGGGGTCCTCGGTGAGCCTGTTGATTAAAAGATCGTGGTACTTAAAGTTATAATTGTCCATTACACGCTCAATCCTTCGTTTGAAGGAAGTAAGTGCATAATCCGAAAAGTCGACATTGTACTTATCGTTTATGGTAGCAATTATATTCTTCGTTTCAACAATCCCAATCTCAGCCATACCTTACTCTGCTTGTTTTTGCAACCCCTTCAACCGTTCAATCTCCTTATTTGCTTCTTCGAGCACCTGGTACTTCAATTTCTTTTCGGTTATATCCTGCGCAAAGAAGTGGATTTTCTCGATTATACCACTTTCATTCTTAAAGGGCACCAGATTTATCATAAGCCAGTACTCCTCTCCCGTAGGTTTGGTGCGCTTTTGAACTCCTTTATATGTTTTATCCTTTACAATTTCAGGCCAAATTACCTCAAACTGCTTTAATTCATCCGGTTTAAGGAAGTTTTTATAGCTGTTCTGCAATACTTCATCCAGCTTGTATCCGGTTATTTCGAGATAATTTTCGTTTGCAGAAAGTATGGTACCATCGGGAGCAAGGGTACAGTGAATAAAGCCTTCGTCTATAAGACCTTCGAACTGCTTATAGCTGAATTCGAGATGTGATAAGGCTACATTCTTCTCCTTAACTTCTTTCTCGAGGTTCTTGGAATGTGTTAAATTGCTGGCAATCGCAAATACCTTATATGGTTTGCCGTCGCGATCGGATATTGGAGAATAGCTCATTTCGAAATGCAGTGACGATCCGTCTTCAAGATCAATCTGCTCGCTGCGGGTAACTAAAAGTCCCTGTTTGAGATCGCGTACGAGATGGTAAAAATCGTCAGTCTGCGAATTAAACGAGAATACACTTTTCAGCGACCGCCCCATCAGTTCGTCCTTGCGAATGCGGACTGCCTGCGAGAACTTATTGTTTACTTCGGTAATACGGCCATCCAGGTCGGTTTGAATAACCAGCGAAGAATTATCAACTGCCGTTATTAAACTTGCAATTTCGGCCTCTTTGCGAGCCGATTCTTCCTGAGTAGCCTGTAATTCCTCAAAGTTCTGACGCATCTCTTCTTCCTGCTGCGCCATTTCCTCGGCCTGCCGTTTCGACTGTTCGAGCAAACGGTTGGTATTGATGTTAATTTTTACCGAGGCAAAGGTAGAAGCTATATTCTGAGCAATCTTCTCAACAAAATCGATTTCGTATTTTTTTAAAATATTGAATGATGCTATTTCCAGTATTCCGAGAATACTGTTCTCCGTTTTCATTGGAACTATAATAATATTGCGGGGAGGAGCATCTCCTAATCCCGATGAAATCTCAATATAATTATCGGGAACATCGGTAATATAGATGGTTTGTTTCTCGAGCGCACAAGTACCTACCAGACCTTCGCCCAATTCGATGCGTTTATGCATGAACTTTTTCCGGTCGTAGGCAAATGAAGATAAAAGCTCGAGGTGATGGTCGTGATCGCTGGTATCGTTATAAAGAAAGATACTCCCCTGGTTTGCGTTCAGATATTTTACCAGATGCAGAATAATTTCGTCGGAAAGTGTACTTAAATTATCGGTTTGAGCCCTCAGTATTTCGCTAAACTTTGCAATTCCTTCGTTTGCCCATGCCCGTTTTTGTTCATCGGCTTTGTATTTATTGTCTTCCTCTTTGGCTTTGTTCAAACTCTGCTCCATGTCTAGCAGTGCGTTCGACAACTTATCGTCATCGCTCAATGGAACAAGTTCGTTATCAGCAACACCTGCGCCCATATTGGAAGCAAAGCGGATCTTTTCGCGTAAACTATCCACAAAGCTGTTAAAGAGCTCCGAAACTTTGCTCAACTCCTTTGCATTGCCCAAATTTAAAGGTGATGGTAATTTACCCAATGTTAACTCAGAAGCAAACCGTGTTATTTCATCAACTGTATTATTTACTTCCCTTATAAAACGACGGATGAAAAGAACATACAATAAACAAATAAGAAGAATAAAGAGCATCTTGTATTGAAAGGAACGCCACACCCTTGTATTAACCAACTCTTTAACGTGTGTGTTCAAGGATACCGATTTGGATTGAATCTGATCTACTAACTGGGAAATGGTTCCTAATGCACCTGCATCCTGTGCCAATCCTATTTTAGTATCGGTTTTCTGTAATTCAACAGAGAGTGCGTAATAATTCTCGAGTTCATTCATCAGTTTTAACTGATCCGACGCGGACAAGCCTTTAACAAAACCAGCATTCTTTGTTGTAACCTGTATTTTCAGCGATGATATTGCAGCAATAAGAGCCTGCATCTGCTTGGGGTCGCGACCATATTGGTACGAATTGCGAATTTTATTAATAGCGGCAACGCTTTGATACACATCGCTATTCTGAAACGAAGCAGCCAGATTCTCCAGGTAATTTCCAAACCTTGTCCACTCGCCCGATTTGCCGGTAGTAAACAAGCCCCTGTTCAATATTTGCTGCCTTAATCCGGTGTATTCGGTTACCAAAGTCCCGCAATCGTTCTTAAGCCCTGCAATCTTTATCCGAAGCTGTTTATCCCTTCCAATGTAAGGATCCTTGCCTATGGAATCGAGCAGAATCTGGAATTTCCCGACGGAAACAACCAGACTATCCATGTAAATGCTGTTGTTGGTCTCGTAGAATTTATCTTCAAAAACTTCGGTCTTTACAAATTGCTGATGCAGTAA
>DATALJ010000114.1:0-5877 GCA_036261135.1 Bacteroidales bacterium | reverse complement strand
CCGTGCTTTTTGACCTGGTTTAAGAATCACTGTTTCTTTCTCATCTGCATTCGCGTTCTTCTTATCATTGTTAACCTGGTTAACGACTACAGAACCCTCTACCAGTATGGTTTCGATAAAGTCCTCGTCGGGATAAGCTTTTACATTAAACTCTGTTCCTAATGCCTTGATATTCGCCTTAACCGTATGCACAATGAATGGTTTCACTTTCTGTTTTGCTACTTTAAAGTAACCTTCACCTGCAAGACTTACCTCTCGGGTTTTCTGTCCGTAACCCATATTGTAGGTGAGTTTACTTCCGGCATTCAGCCACACCTCTGTACCATCGGGAAGTATAATCTTGGATTTAGCTCCCAGTGGAACACTAATCACATTGGTAGCCTGAAGATTCTCCTGTAAATGTTTTATTTTCGAATTATAATAAAAGAAAACCGAGCCCAACAAAATAATTCCTATGAATATAGCAGCCCATCGCTGTGTATTCCGTATAAAGCGATTAATTGGATTCGATGCTCCCAATAGTTTTTCATTCTTCTGTTGACCTACCGTGTGCAATTGAACCCGTTCGAAAGCACTTTGGACTTCATCGTTTCCGAAATTCCGAACAGATGCTGCCTTCCAGATAGCATGCAATCGCTTGAATTCAGCCTTATTTTCTTTATTTAAGGCCAGCCAGTTTTCCAATTCAACCTTTTCTTCAGACGACATTGTTCCCTGAAGAAAAGCTAAAATCAAATTGTCAATATGTTCTGAATTTAACTTTGTATCCATTTTTGCTTTTCACTAATAGTAAGACGAATGATTTTTAATCGCGGGTGAATGATAAATTTATTTTTTTAAAAATTATGGCAGGTTTATGCTATTGGACCCGAACCCCGTTGAATTTTAATGAAAGACTCACAACAGCAGCAACGATAAAAATTCGCCCAGACTCGCGCGCAATTTCGATAAGGCATTTTTTATGTTTGTTTTAACGGAGTTCACCGAGATGCCCATTTCTGCGGCAATTTCGTCGTATGTTAAATCGTGAAAGCGACTTAACGTGAAGGTTTTTTTGTATTGTTCGGGTAATAATTCGATAGCCTTATTGATTCGTTGCTCCAGTTCCTGAGTGAGAATGTAATCGAGGGGATTTTCGCCAATGTCTTTCAGCGTTATGGCAATCTCCTGTTTCTGTTCGAATCCCTCTTTAAGCTTGTCCTGTGCCTTTAAATGCCGATAATAGTCGATACATGTATTATGTACGGCCTTAATCAGGTATTCCCGTAACGAGGTTTTAATGTACAGTGTATCCCTGTTCTGCCAAATTCTGGTAAACACATCGCATACCACTTCCTCCACCAGATGTTTTACGCCCAGGTAACCGCGTGCTTCAAAACACAAGGTAGCATAATACTTTTTGAATACCTGCTCGAAAACTAAATGGTTGCCAGCTTTTAGTTCGCGAATAATTTCTTCGTTCGAAAGATTCATTTCATCTGTAAATAATTTTTATTATAAGGTCAGATGGAACTCCATATTTGCTATCCACAATGGCGTTTAGCTTCGCTAAATTTGCAAGCTCGGTTGTGATTATTCGCAAATATGTTCGTTTCACGACGAATTTATGCAAAGAAAGAAAAAATTGGAAGGTAAAACCTCAATTAATTCACATGAATTTAAAATTTCTAACAAAAGATAGAGAATTTACTTGTCAGGATTATGTACCCGCACCGATTTCTGCCATACCAACATCTGGCGGGCATGATTCCGGAGTTCTTCGGCCATTTCGGCATTGCCCGATTCCTCCAAAAGCCTGGCATAATGGCGCAAGGTTGACGGAGCATGAACATCCTGCGCTCGCAGCAGAAAAACAGGTTCATCGTCGGGGATCTGGCCTTCCAGATCGACGATGCGGCGGTTATAATCTTCTCTTGTGAATTTCATGGCAATTTTTAAAGCAAATATAAGCCACGAATGCACGAATAAAAAGAATCAAAATTCTATAACTTACTACGGAACCCCAGCGCTTGAAGTAAATAAAGGAAATCTATTCACGGTAACCAAAGGATAGGATCAGGTAACAATTGTATTGAGGTGAAGGTGTACCGGAGAAATCTGGTGCACCTTTTTTTTGCATATGGTTTGCAGCGTTGCAATTTACCGGCAAAAAAGTCAGGCGACATATTGTTGTGCTGCAAAATGCCTCCCGGAATTCCAGGCATCGTTTTGTAGGGGTGCAAAATGCCGCCCGGAATTCCGGGGAAGGTTTTGCAGGGGTGCAAAGTGTTCCCCAGAAAGTCAGGCATCGTTTTGCAGGGTTGCAAAGTGTCGCCTGGAATTCCAGCGGAGGTTTTGCAGGGTTACAAAGTGTTGCCCGGAAAGTCGGGCATCGTTTTGCAAGCTTGCAAAGTGTCGCCTGAAATCCTGGGAACGTTTTTGCAGCCCAACAATGGGTCGCCTGGAATTTTTGGCGGTGTTTTGCAGGTTGTTGAAGACGGGATTAAAGTCTGAGGGGTATTATTGCGCAATAGTTGAGGGCTAAGCCTATTGATACTGTTTAAACAAAAGTTGTATTAATCAATCCTTAATACTATAAACCAAGCGTTTCAGGATTCATTTTATTCCCCCTAAAACTTACAATTTCGATGCAGTCTCCCAGAAAATGGTAATACAATGTCGTTTGAGGGCCAATTACACAACGTCTTAGATTTTTCTTTTTGCTCGAATACGGGAATAAATACGGATTTACAGCAATCATATCAATAACATTTTCGAAGTAAATATCAACTTCAACGGCTTTTGCTTCACCAAACTTTCCAATCACATAATCAAGGATACCCTCCTATTCGTTATTCTGGCTGAATACCGAATAGGATAAGCCATAGCTTATAAGCTAAAACGTTCTTTTATTTTATCCCTAACTTGGGCGCGTGTTAAATATTGACCTTTATCAAGTTGCTCTAAGCCTTCATTTATTGCAGCTTTATCTTCATTGCTCATAGTATCCCACCAATCGGTTGTTTCCTTTTGTATTTTTTCAACCTTATTCAGGATATCATCTTCCTGTAAGGTCGATATCCAATTAATAAGGTTTATTTTCCTGGTTTCTATATTCATGGCATCCATATTTTTTACAAATTTAACGTTTTTTAGCTTTTTAGTTATGCTTCAATGAATGATAATTCCCCCGCCTACACCTTATTCAACTCCTTTATATTCCTATGCTCAAAGTCGAAATCAATTTCAAAGCAATCGATAAATTCCTTTTTGAGTGAGATTTTGAGGCTTTCAGGATCTTTGCAATAGAAGATGAATGCTCCTCCGCCGCCGGCACCGCATATTTTTCCGCCATAAGCGCCGTTTTGTTTGGCAAAGGCATAAATACTGTCGAGGTAGTCGTTGGACGAAGCGGGGGCGAGTTCCTTTTGAGCTTCAAAGTTAGCTTCCATAATCCGGGCGCAACCTATAAAATCTTTCTTCGACAGGGTTTCATAAAATTGCAGACCATACGATGAAATTTTTTCGAGCGCTTTGGCACCCTGGAGTGTTTTGTGGTTCTGGTAAACCTGTTCAACGGCCGATTGTGCATTGCGCGATGCACCACTATGCAATAGCAGCAAACCTTGCCGGAATTCATTCAGCAGCTCGTCCGACAACGGTTCTCCAACCGGTTTAGCGTAATTGTCGCCAAACTCAAAGCAGTTGAAACCACCGTAAACAATCGAATACTGATCCTGTCGGCCAATAGCCCAGTTCAAATCTTGGTTTTCCAGATTGAATAAATCTTCGGCAATGGCTGAGAGCGACTTCGAATCGGCATTATAGTTTTTGGCGCTTATCATCTCGAGCAACTTGGCAGCGGTAGAAGTGCTTAATCCGCTTCCACGCGGATATCCCGAAAAATTGAATTTATTGGCTTTGAACTCAACATGCGGCTTAATGGCTACATTGGATACATATCCGGTTTTGCCATACATAATATAAGGTACATCGGCCCATCCGCCACTCAAATCGATGCGAAGCGGAGCCCGGTATGCAAAATTGATTTTATCGATAATTCGTGTGGTCGAGGTAGCTTCGAGTTCGGGAGGTACAACCCGAGAAACCAGCTCAATTTTTACGCCATAGCGGTCGCATACCTCCTTCTTGGCAACAATACCCGTGTCGTCATCATTCAGTATAAATACATCCGGACGTAGTTTCTCGATAATGCTTTCAAAATCGATCTTGCCGGGTTTAATTTCGGAGCCGTTCAACACCGCATAATCCACCTCGTGAAGGGCAGCAATGAGGTACAACCTGTTGTTTTCGGGATTTACGGGTCGGCCGGGGCCTTTAAGCTGCGTAATAACCGAATCGCGGCCAACACCTACAACCAGCATATCGCCATAATCCTTGCACTGGCTAAAGAATACGGCATGTCCCGATTGCAGAATATCGTAACAACCGGTGCAAAAAACAATCTTTTTGTCAGGATTGGAACTTCGTAGTTTACTTAAATTTTCTTCGGTGAGTACCTTGGATCTGATGCGCTCGAACATAATGCTATTTCAATGTTTTCTACAAAAATAGAAAAATATTGGGGATAGCAAATGGGAGCCTGGAGGCAGAACGGAAGAATTTGGCTTCAACAATGAAAAAGAGATGAACTAGCCCTCTTTACCTTAAGCTTTCACATATAGCAGATAAAAACTGGCCGCATTACTGTAATTGTGGCTTTATTTTTTCTTCATTTTCTTAATATCTGCTTCAATCTCGTTCAGGCTTTGTTCTTTCTGTAACTGCTTTTGCTGGGTTTTATATTTTTCATATTCAACATTCGATTTCTCTACAGCCAGCTCATGACTAATTTTTCCGGCATGGGTTAGCAATTCTCTTCCGTTAAGTTGCAAAATAGCATCGAGGCGGTTAATCCAGTCTTTCATATACATGGGTGTTTGCTGTTGAGCCATAGTTTCGGCAAAAGCAAGGTATTGTTCTACCAAAAGCCCTAAAAGCTTCATTTCATCCTCGTTTAGGAAATTCTTGGCAATACTTATATCTGACTTTTTGATACTTGTTGAACCTTTTTTGTCAAATGAAATCATACCAAGCAAAGGTAACGAAGCATCTACACGTCGGTATATTAATTCTGCTGCGGTTTGCTGACTAATTGCCCAAAGCAGTTTGTTTTGTACCACTTTAAAGAACATAATGGTTTTTTCATCGTTGGGGTCGTAATCGATACTGGTTTTGTAAATGTCTTTAATTTTCTGGTAGAAGAAACGTTCTGAAATTCGAATCTCCCGAATGCGTTCCTGAAGTTCGGTAAAGTAATTCATAGAATTACCTGTTTTGAAACGCTCGTCATTAAGACTAAACCCTTTTACAATATATTCCTTTAAACGTTGTGTTGCCCAAATACGGAATTGTGTACCTTGTTGTGATTTTACACGATAACCAACAGAAATTATTACATCTAAATTATAAGCATTAACCTCAACTTGTTGCGTTTTCCCAGCAATAGCCCCATGTTGAGTGGTTAACCGGAATTTCCGGACAACCACTTTTTCGTCGAGTTCACCTTCTTTAAATATATTATTAATATGCTCAGATATTGTGCGTTTGTCTTTATTGAAAAGCAAAGCCAATTGTGCCTGTGAAAGCCAAACGGTTTCATCTTCGAGCCGTACATCAAGTTTTATGTCGCCTTCGTTATTTTGATATATTATTATTTCACCGTTTTCCATATTATTTAAATCTTTTTACTTTAAACTGATACAATATTAGCATTGATTAATTCACATTGCTAATGTTTTTCAAGACTTTCACAAATTCCAATAGCGATGTAAATCAACCAGGCTGTTTACAAACGTAATCATTTGAAAATAAATGTCCAATAATATAATAGGAAGA
>DATALJ010000087.1:0-6154 GCA_036261135.1 Bacteroidales bacterium | reverse complement strand
AATAAGCTGCTCGGGCTTTGGAGCAGGTGGTGCTTACAGGTATGATCAATGATGTTGGAGCAGCCATAATGACCAATGTTGATAAGAGCTATCGTATGGGAATTGAGCTTACAGCTGGTGTGAAACTAAATGATATGCTCTATTGGAGCGGTAATGCTACTTTCAGCAGAAACAAGGTAAAGAATTTTACTGAATACGTTGATAATTGGGATACGTGGGGACAGGAGTCTTCCTTCTTTAAGGAGCGAACCCTTGCTTTTTCTCCTGAATTTGTTGCAGGCAGTCAGCTTTCCTTTAAGTATAAGCCGGTTGAAGTTGCCTGGGTAGCAAAATACGTGGATAAGCAATACATTGATAATTCGCAAAGTGACGAACGTAAGCTGCATGCTTATTTTGTGAATGATATTCGCGTAAACACCAAATTACTGGTGAAATCTATTGTATCATTCGAGTTGATAGCAAGCATCAACAATATTTTTAATGCGAAATACGAAGCGAATGCCTGGGTTTATCAGTATATTGAAGGGGGAGAACATAAGGTTATGGATGGCTACTTTCCTCAGGCAGGCCGTAATTTTATGGTTGGCTTAATTGTTAAATTTTAGTGGCAAACTGTCATAAAGCATAACTTCAGTCATTCAGAATAGTATAAAGGATTATAGAAAATCGATTTTTTCAATACCTTTGGCCCTGTAAAAATGAGAAATCATGTACAGGGCTTTTTTTATCTGCCTGGTGGCTGTTTTGGTTTCCTGTTCTCAGCATAAAAAGGGAGAGGAGAAGAGAACGGTATTTCGTTATAACGAATCGAAGGGAATAACTTCGCTGGATCCAGCGTATGCAAAGGATAATACGGTTATCTGGCCAACTACACAGTTGTTCAATGGCTTAGTTGAAATGGACGATTCCCTGCATGTAGTGCCAGCTATTGCCAAGGGCTGGGAAATATCGTCCGATAGCAGAATATATACTTTTTACCTCCGTAAAGATGTCCGTTTTCACGATCATCCGTTATTTAAAGATTCTATAGGACGTACCGTTTCTGCGCATGATTTTGTATACTCGTTTCTGCGTATTGTCGATCCTCGTGTAGCCTCTCCGGGATTTTCCCTATTCAAGATGGTTGAAAAGCCTTTTGATGGTGCAGGCTTTAAAGCGATTAATGATAGCGTATTCCAAATAACCTTGCAGCGACCCTTTGCTTCATTCCTGGGCTTGCTAACTATGCCATACTGTTTTGTAGTGCCCCATGAGGTTGTAGAATATTATGGTAACGATTTCCGCAATCATCCTGTAGGTACAGGTCCTTTCATGTTCAAAACCTGGAGAGAAGGGGAGAAGCTGGTACTGGTTAAAAATCCGAAATATTTTGAGGTTGACTCCACGGGAAAACGGCTGCCATACCTGGATGCAATAGCTGTAACGTTTATATCCGATAAACAATCAGAGTTTCTGGAGTTTATGAAGGGGAATATTGATTTTCTCTCGGGAGTAAATGCTGCCTATAAGGACGAAATGATTACACGGGCCGGACAGCTGAACCCTAAGTATGCGGACCGCATCCATATGGAGGTTCTTCCATATTTGAATACCGAATACCTTACGTTTATGGTCGATCCGAATAAAGCGAGCCAGAAAATTATTTTGAACAAGAATTTCAGAACCGCCATAAACTATGGATTTGATAGGGCAAAGATGGTTAAATACCTTCGCAACAACCTCTGTTCGCCGGCATACTGGGGAATTATACCAGCAGGATTACCAGGCTTCTCAAAAGAGGGCACTGCTTACAAGTACGATCCTGACAAGGCCAGTGAATATTTAGCTAAAGCAGGATATCCTAATGGTCATGGTTTGCCTGAAATTAAACTAACCACAACATCAGATTATCTCGATTTATGCGAGTTTATACAGCACGAATTATCACAAATTGGCATTAAGATAGGAATAGAGGTAAGTCCACTTGCGTCATTCAAGCAGAATAAGGCGGATGGTAATTTACCTTTCTTTCGGGGCTCATGGATAGCCGATTACCCGGATGCCGAGAATTATCTATCGTTGTTTTACAGCCGCAATTTCTCGCCCAATGGTTCCAATTATTCCCATTTTAAGGATGAAGAATATGACAGATTGTATGTGCAGGCTGTTGCTGAACCGGATATGGCCAAGAGAATTGGCCTATATGAACGGATGAATGGGATTGTAGTTCGCGAATCGGTTATTATTCCTTTGTATTACGACAAAGTGGTGCGGTTTTATCCTAAAAACATTCATCATTTCAAAGGGAATTCATTGAATATTTTGAAACTGAAAAGCGTGTATAAAGAAGATTAATATTGGACTTTAATAAAAAATCAATGTATAGCAGTATTTGGAGGAGATTTCACGGTAGTATTTGTTCTATTAATTTTTTCAGCGATAATGGAATTAAGTTGTCGTCGTTAACAGGCTTTCGCGCTGCCAACAGCATCATTACAGATGAATATGTTTACAAAGTTCCTAAATGCGATGAAGTTGTTTTGCAGTTTGTTAAGGACGATGGGTATTCTGTAGGTAAGGCAATTAAAATGGTTTATGCTGACTTTTGTGAGCGGATTAATCGCTTGGCGGAGTTCGAAAATGAGGGATTTGCATTGATTGATATGGAGGAGGCCGAGTTGGAAGGTATCTCCCCGCTTGAAATTGAGTCAGACAAGAATTATACCATTGGGCAGCAGATTGCTGTAATAGGCTATCATATCGATCAGGACAATTTGAGTATAAAGAACGGTATTATTTCATCTTTCTTTAAAGCGCACAGCAGAAGGTATATACAATTTGATGCAGCTATAAAGCAAGGTAACTCAGGGAGTCCGTTAATTGACATGGCTACCGGGAAGGTAATTGGAGTGGTTGGTTATCGGTTGTCCGCTATTTCCAAGTCATACGATGCATTTAAGAAGATCATTGAAGATAACCTTAAGATGCTCAAAAAATCCGAAGGGAAAATGAATATCATGGATGTGGATCCTATACAGGTTTTAATGGCAAATCAGCACCAGCTAAAGCAGATCAGTAAAGAGTTTTACAGGTCGGCAACCATGTCGTTTGGCTATGCTCATGAAATACAGACATTAGAGAACTATATATGCAGGTCTGTGGTTTCGCGGGAAGAGCCTGAAAGTACACTATAGGCTATTTCTTGAAAAAATAGTATCCCAAAACAAGTAATATCCATGATATAAGAAGAATACCGCCGACTACTACGATACTTTTTTTGTAGTTTTCTTTTTCGCGAATGATTTTTCGGTATTTTAAAATCTGGTCGATTTTATTTAGTGCGGTTTCTTTTGCGTGATTGTCTTTTATGATATAATCGTATGCACCGTCGTGTATTGCATCCAGAGCGATCTTAATTTCAGTCTGGCCCGAAATAAGGATGTAATCCGCATTGGGATACTGGGGCTTAACCTTCTTCATGGTTTCGATACCATTCATTCCTGGAAGCATATAATCGAGCAGGATTATATCGGGAGTAACCCCTCTGAATTCAATCATTTCTTCACCTGAGAAAAAGGAATATACTGCAAAGCCTTTAAGTTTTATGTAATTCGAAATAACGGAGTTGTAAAACTTATCATCTTCAACTATAAATATGGTTGCTTTATCTTTTTTCATGAGCGGTAAGTTTCCGGTGAATATTATAAAGTTAGGGTTTTATTTTAAACAAACAATAGGAAAGTGTTGATTATTCGAGCATTTATTCCATGTCTTCAATCAATTTTTGAACCTCTCCTTCGGTGGTGGTTAATCTTTCTTTACAGAATTTAAGCAGAAAGGAAACGCGTTTGATGCTTTCGGTTAATTTGTCAACATCCAGCTCTTCGTTTTCCAGTTTCTCAAGAATTTCTTCAATCTCCGACAAGGCTTCTTTATACGATAGTTTTTTCTTTTCCATAATTTTACCAGGTACTATTGGGAAGTGTAAAAGTAAATATACTACCCGTTCCTTTTTCACTTTTTACTGAAATTTCGCCCTGATTTTTTTCAACGAATTCTTTTACAAGTATTAAACCGAGCCCTGTACCTGTTTCGTTATGGGTACCAGTGGTCGTTATTTGTTTATTCAGGTCGAAAATTCTTTCGATATCTTCCTTCGTCATGCCAATACCTTCGTCTTTAACAGAAATTTCGATCATACGGCCATGGTTTTCAGCATGTATATTGATATTTCCTCCTTCTTTAGAGAATTTTATGGCATTGGAAATAAGGTTTCTGAAAATTGAAGTCACCATTTGGATGTCAGCATATATTTCGTACTGGTCATTAACATCATTTTTAATGGTAATGTTCTTCTGCATTACAGAAAGTTTATTTAATGTAATAACATTGTTTATAATGGTAACAAGCTTAACAGACTCTGGGTCGAATTGAAGATTGTTAGAATTGGAGCGGGCCCAGTATAGGAGGTTTTCGAGCAATCCATTCAGGTTGTTGGCCGATTGATAAATCATTCGGCTAAAATCCTGAACTTCCTTTGGTTTTAGCGTGTCAATTTTGTCAACTATAATCCTGGACAGGTTTATCAAAGCGCTTAAAGGATTTTTGATGTCGTGTGCTATAACCGAAAAATATTTATCTTTTAATGCGCCTAATTTTTTGAGCTCATTTTCGCGAAGTATAAGTATTTCGTTGGTTTTCTTTATGATTTCGTATTGTTGATGCAGCTTGTTGTTTGTGCGTTTTTTGATTTTATTCCGGTTCCATAAAAGAATGGCCAAAAGGATTGTAAGTACAGATATCAGGAGTAGTCCGTTCCGTAAATGTTTTTGCTTGCTCATGGCTAGTTTTTGCAGGTCTTTGTCCTGCCTGAGCAAACGAACTTCATTTTCGATGGCTTTCAGTTCGTTGTTTTTCTTTTCGAGCTCCAGGCTTTGTTCGAGGCTCAGCATTTTCTGGTTTTTCTTTAAATCGGCAAGGCTATCGGAAATGTGGGTATAATTCACAAAGCTTTTTAATGCAAACTCGTAGTTACCTATCTTTTGGTAATATTTATAATATGCAAGTTCAGCATTTTTAATAAGTTCAGCATTCTCGGTCCTCTTTCCAGCTGTTAAAGCAAGTTCTAAAAGGCGTGGAGCTTGTTTCAGTATATTGTCGTTAATAGCAATTTCGGCCAGTTTACGGGCGCAAAGACTCATGTAGTAGTCGTTACCCTTCGATTTAGCCAGTTCCAGAACTTTTGTAAAATAGTTTACGGCAACAATCTGGTTGTTATTTTTGAGGAACAATTCGCCGATATTATTCAGCGTGGTCATTATTCCATAATTATCCTCTATTTCGTTACGCATATCGAGCGCTTCTTTGTAATAATCGAGCGCCTTCGAGAGTTGGTTAAGCTCAACATACACGCTACCCATATTGTTGAGTGAGCTGGCTATATCCTTTTTTATACCTAGTTCCCGACGGATGTCGAGCGCTTTATTGTAGTAATTCAGAGCTTCGGCCTGGTTTTGTTTGATCTCAATATTTCCGAGAAGCGTGAGTGTATTGGCTATTTTTTGCTGCTGATTTACTTCGTTGTAGATATTTAGTGCCAGCAAATAGTATTCTTTGGACTTCTCGTAGCTTTCCAGATTATTGAAAAGATTGCCGATATTGACGTACGAATCGGCTACTTCTATTTTGTTGCCGCTTTCGTAGCGTATTTTTATTGAACGGAAGTAGTATTCGAGCGCTTTCTCGTGCCGACCGATTTTCCAATACAGACTCCCGATTTCGTTAAGTGTGTTCGATATTAAACCTTTGTTGCCGCTCTGTGTGCGGTATTCAAGCGCTTTATTATAATTTTCGAGTGATTTGTCGGGTTGATTTAAGTCTTTGTATGCCAAAGCAATATTGTTGTACGAGGAAGCAATTTCCAGCGGATTTTTGCCTTCGATGCGGATTTGAAGCGATTTGAAATAGTTTTCTAAGGCAATAGGAGCAAAACCTTGCTTAAGAGCTAAACTCCCCAGATAGTTGTATGCATTGGCAATTCCTGTTGTGTATTTAATAGAATCGCATATTTGAAGCGCATTTTTGAAGTTTAGTTGCGCATTAACATAGTCGTTTTGGTCCTTATACACCAACCCAATATTTATAAATACCGATGCTCTTTGCTTGTGGTCCTTTT
>DATALJ010000086.1:0-3665 GCA_036261135.1 Bacteroidales bacterium | reverse complement strand
GACATGGGGGCTATGGCTTTCCAGTAATTGGTATACTTTGCTCCAATGTACCATGTTCCTCCGCTACCCATGGAATGTCCGGTAAGGAACATCGATTTGCGATCGACCGGATATTCATTCAGCACCAGTTCGAGGACGTTGATAACGTCCTTTTCACTTAAGGATAGAGTTTTCCAGTTTTCTTCGGTTTGTTTGGCCATCATTTTTGCAGCTTCTTCGGATTTTCCGAATCCGGCCGGCAGACGCAGACAGGTACCGTAAGCACCCAATTTGCTATACCCCAATGGAGAAACAAGAAGAAAGCCATATTTCTCGGCAAGCTTTAGCATTAGCTTATCGTCAGCATCAAGATACGAGTTTTCGTCGTTCCACGCGCCATGTAAGAACATAACCAATGGGAGTTTGGATTTACCATCCCAATTCTCGGGTACATAAATTCTGTAAGGCATATCCGCATTGGCTTCAGCAAAGTGGTATGTTCTTTTCTGGTCGCCTTTAGCTCTCCATTGCTTTGATTCAGTTAATAAAAGCGATTTAGCCAGCTTTTGCGATTCTTTAATCTGTGTGTCTGGATCAATAGCAGTACCAAAGGGAATGATCTTCTTTTTGTGCGTACTGCCAATATTTGCTAGTTGCGCAGAGAGCTGAGTTGTTGTAATGAAGATAATTACAGTAAATGTCCAAAGCGTTTTCTTGAATCGAAGCATTTGAAGGAAATTTGGGTTAAGGTTGGTGTGTACGGTAGCTATGAAACAGTCATTCCGGCGCAGGCCGGAATGACTGTGGCCTTTATTAAGGATTTGGTACTATATCATTTGCAGAGGTAGCATACAAGCCAATTAAGCTACCTGTAAAACCGCCAGCTACATTGGTAGAAAGTATGTCGCCGGAAACCGTGCCGCCCAGATTAACGAAATCAGTTCCATTTGCAGCGTAGCTGAATTCATAATTGTCTCCTTCGGCTTTTACCTGGAGGCGAATCGGGTTCTTGAGGTCAATTTTGGTACTTGCCAGAACAGATGACTTCTTTCGTTCGTTACGTTGCAAAACGAGGTAGAAATCTTTTCCGTTTTTGGTAACGCCAAATACGTAGTTGAAGCGCTCACTCTGAAGGCATACCATTCCTGCCAGTTCTTTTTCCGAAGCAGGTATATACTTAAGCGTAACACTTGCAGAGAAGCTGCTGTGTTGCTGGCGCTGGAACAACGTTGAGGTAGGCTTTACCTCTTTAATATTCGTAGCGAATGGATTTATCTGCAATCCGTTCTTCGTAACAGCGATGAAATCTTCGCGTGGGCCTCTCAAACCAATCCATCTGTAATCGAGCTTTTCCGAGTTAAAATTATCGGAGAAGGTGAAATTACCATTCGGGAAGAAACCGTCTTTACCCATTTTGTTTTCAATGCCTTTGGGCGTTTTAATTTTGGGTTCCATAGGAATAAGGCCATTTTCGAATACCGGCCATACGCCACTCCAGTCCACCGGAAGGATAAACGTTTCGCGACCAATATTTACCCTTTCTTTTTCGTTGGGACGGATACCGAGGAATACACCATAGTACTTGCCATCAGGGCCTTCTACAAGGTCAGCATGGCCAGCCCAGTCTATTTTGTTTGTTCTGTTGCTGTTCAAATGACGCTGACTGAGTATTGGATTGCTTGGAGCCGGAACATAAGGGCCTTTTACATCGTCGCTTATAAAAATCACCTCGCTGTGCTGGTCGCCTGTTCCACCTTCGGCGCACATCAGGTAGTATTTGCCATTCTTCTTATAGATGTGCGGGGCTTCAATCCAGATGGGCTTTTTCGAAAGGTCTACACCGCCATCAACAATCATTTTCTCGGTTCCGGGAATTATCTGGTCTTTTTCCACATCATACTCCCAGATTTTGATTACACGGTGGCCGTTATAAAGTTCTTTTCCCTTTTCTGGTGCATCGTTATGCACAATGTACGCTTTTCCATTGTCATCGAAGAATAACGAAGGGTCTATGCCATTAAAATTTAGCTTATACGGGTCACTCCACCCTTTGAATGGATCCTGCGTTTTTACCACGATATTTCCAAAGCCACCTGAGAACTCGGTTGTAATCATATAGAAATAGCCGTTATTAGGGTTGTATCTTATGGCTGGTGCATAAACACCTGCACTGATTCCGCAATCTACGACATTCAGTTGCGATGTTCTGTCCAACACATGGCCAATCTGTTTCCAATTAACCAGATCCTTCGAATGGAAAATGGGAACTCCTGGAAACATAGCAAATGTAGAGGTTACAAGAAAGTAATCGTCTCCTTTTTTCGCTATAGAGGGGTCGGGATAGCACCCTTGTAAAATAGGGTTATAGAATTCGTCTGCTTTGAGCGGGTTTTCGTTGTAAACCTTGTCATTGCCCTGATAAACGTAGTTTGAAAACAAGGGTGCGTTTTTGGGCACATTTTTCTTAGGCTGCCCCAAAGCTGCAAATGAAAACAGCGCTATCGTAACGGCTATTGAAGCTGTACGGCTAATTTTCCCTATGATTTTTATTGAGTTGTTCATTATGTTGTTATAAATTGTGTTACTTGTTAATGTGAACTCCGTAGTTAACGGATTACTTTCAGCGAGGCCTTTGGCGTTCCGGCCTTCGCCGGAATGACAAGCGGATTTTGAGGTCTACGTTTGATCGTAGTCTTCAGACTGCGATCTTTATCGACCTTCGCCGGACCTGAACGTTTTATTATTGCCTAGCCCTTACACCCCTCTCTTTAGGAGAGGGGCTGGGGGTGAGGTTTCTTATTCAAATGTAACCCAGTCTACTTCAACCGGTTTGTTTTCTTTTTGCACCAATACAAGGTTTTGTGTACCTTTCAGCGAAGCTGTAACCTTTGCTTTCACTTCAGTAAATGCAGCGCTTTTGGGTACAGTTATTTTTGCTACTAAAGGACCATCGGCTTTGTCGAGGTGTAATTCAAGGTTTCCGCCTGTTTCCGAAGCAGCTTTTACTTTTAAAGTTTTGTATTTCTTAGCGCTGAAGTCAACGGCATTGTATTTAATCCATGCGTCTTTAGCTTCCAGTCTGGTTTTCCAACCTCCAAAACGATTGGTGGTATCGATAAAAGCGATGGATGTGCCATTCTCGCTGATATTGCTATATCTGTCGAGTTGAATTTGTTTTGCAGCACTGGTTAAACCTACACCTCTTAAAGTTGGTCTGACTTTTTGAATGGTACCATCTTCATTGAAGAACATGCTGTCGATGCGTGCAGATCTGTTTTTATCGAAATTGGGAGATAAATCGTTGTGATGATAGAATAAATACCATTGTCCTTTGAAGTTGATGAACGAATGGTGGTTAGTCCAGCAGCCGGAAGGATGCTCGTCCATGATAACACCAGTCATTTTGAAAGGGCCCATTGGGCTGGTACCCATGCCGTATTCCAAACGTTCAGTCACTTTATCTGCTACATGAGGGAAGGTCAAATAGTAAATTCCGTTGCGCTCGAATAAAAATGGACCTTCTTTCATGCCTTTGCTAGGAAGGTCTGTTAGGGTAACAGGATCTGAGTCGATTTCAGTCATATTTTCTTTCAGTTTTGCGCAAAAGATGCCGCCCATAGACCAGTAAAGATAAGCTTGACCATCTTTATCGATAAACACATAGGGGTCGAAACCTCTTACTTTTG
>DATALJ010000080.1:0-7050 GCA_036261135.1 Bacteroidales bacterium | reverse complement strand
ATTAGCGGTAAGTCTTTTCAAGGCACGCAAAGTAATTCGCGACTTCAAACCTGCTGTTGCTGTAGGCGTTGGCGGTTATGCCAGTGGACCAGTTTTACGTACTGCATCCAAATTCGGCATTCCTACTGTTATACAAGAACAGAATTCTTACGCAGGAGTAACCAATAAGCTGCTTGCCAAAAAAAGCAAGTAAAATTTGTGTGGCTTATTCAAACATGGAACGCTATTTTCCAGCCGAAAAGATTATCATTACTGGCAACCCGGTTCGTCAGGATCTGGTAAACCTCGAAAACAAAAAGCAGGAAGCTTACGAATATTTTGGACTGGTTCCTGGTAAAAAAACCTTATTGGTATTGGGTGGAAGCCTCGGCGCAAGAACCATCAACAACAGCCTGTTGGCAAAATTGAAGAAACTGGCAAACTCAGGAGTACAAGTAATCTGGCAAACTGGTTCAATCTATATCGAAACAGTGGAGGCGCAAGCTGCAGCATTTAAATCTCCTTCACTTAAAATACAAGCCTTTATCTCACGTATGGATCTGGCTTACGCTATAGCCGATCTGGTAATCTCAAGAGCTGGCGCAAGCACCATTTCTGAGCTTTGTATTGCGGCAAAACCTGCTATACTTGTCCCCTCTCCCAATGTAGCAGAAGATCACCAGACAAAGAACGCGATGGCGTTGGCTGATGTTAACGCAGCCATTATGGTTAAAGATGCATGGGCCAACGAGGCGCTTGTAGATACTGCTTTAACTACAATACAAAATGAAACCGAACTGAAAACCCTATCATCCAACATAACCAGATTAGCCTTACATAATTCAGCCAACAGAATCGCTGAAGAGATCATTAAACTCATGTAACACAGATGAATTTAGAACAGATAAAAAATATTTATTTCGTAGGTATCGGCGGTATTGGAATGAGCGCCCTGGCTCGCTATTTTAAGAGCCTGGGAAAGAATGTTGCGGGCTATGACAAAACAGAAACCGCACTTACCAAAGAGTTGGTAAAAGAAGGAATGCAAATCCATTATAACGATTGTGTTATGGACATTCCCGAAGAGTACAGAAACAAGAACAATACATTAATCATCAATACACCTGCTGTTCCAAAGGATCATCAGGAATTCACCTATTTCCGCGAAAATGGATTCGGGATAAAGAAGCGGGCCGAAGTACTTGGTATTATCTCCAATTCTAAAGACGTACTGGCTATTGCAGGAACGCATGGCAAGACCACTACATCTACCATGGTCTCTCATTTACTGAAGAATTCTGATGTAGACTGTAGTGCTTTCCTGGGAGGCATATCGCTCAACTTCCACACCAATCTGCTTCTCTCAAAAGAAAGCAACTATGTTGTAGTTGAAGCCGATGAATTCGACCGTTCATTCCTGCACTTGCATCCAAAAGCAGCCATTGTAACATCGATGGATGCCGACCATTTGGATATCTATGGAAATTACGAAGAATACAAGAAAGCGTTTCACGAATTCATCGGACAAATTAAAGAAGACGGATTTCTGGTAGTGAAAAAAGGCTTGGATATTGGAACTCCCTCTCCCAACCTGAAAGTATTCACTTATTCGCTGAATGAGAAAGCTGACTTCTGTGCATCAAATATCCGTGTGATCGATGGTTGGTATCATTTCGACATTGAAACGCCGGTTGGAAGTATGCGCGACATGAAACTGAGCTTTCCTGGATTGCTAAATGTAGAGAATGCTATTGCCGCTTCAACCATGTCTATTTTATTGGGCATGAAACAAACGGATATCCGTAAAGCCTTGGAAACATTTAAAGGCGTAAAACGGCGATTCGAATACCATATAAAAACCGATAATCTGGTGATGATTGACGACTACGGACATCATCCGGAGGAACTTCGGTATACCATCGAATCAGTAAAAGCACTATACAAGGGCAAAAGAATTACAGGGATATTTCAACCGCACCTATTTAGCCGCACCAACGACTTGATGGATGAATTTGCCAGCAGCCTCAGTCTTTTAGACGAATTGATCCTGCTCGATATTTATCCTGCACGTGAAAAACCTATACCTGGCGTGACTTCTGAGAAGCTCCTGTCGAAGGTAACCATTGCAAACAAGCATTGCTGCCACAAAGGCGACCTGGTGAATTTCCTGAAAGCGCAACCTATGCCGGAAGTACTTATCATGATGGGTGCCGGAGATATCGAAAACTCATTAGCGCCAGTAAAGAAAATGCTGGAAGAACGACAAAAAGAAAAAGCATAACGCATATATGAAGAAATTTAGAGACATATTCATCTGGACATTGGTTGTAGGATACGCCATACTTGCATTCGGCTTTGTTGCCGAAAAGCAAAAGGCGCTTGTTTGCAACAATGTAGAGGTAATTATTGTCGACAGCCTTAAAAACCGGTTTGTTGAGAAAGAAAATATTCTTCGCTTGCTGGAACGCAGAGGCATTAAGCTCATCGGTCGCAGTTTCAACGATATTGATCTTAGCAAAACAGAAGCTATTATCAACGAATATCCACCCGTTAAAAAGGCTGAAGTATATAAAACCGCCAATGGCAGCATTGTTATTGATCTGAAGCAACGCAACCCCATTCTGCGTATCTTCGACAGAAACAATGAAACCTTCTATATAGACGAAGACGGCTATTTGATGAAGACTTCGGGCAATTTTACGTCGCATGTTATCATTGCCAACGGAAACATAGGAGTAAACTTTCAGGTAACCAGTAAAACCAATGTAACGAAATTCAAAGGCAAACAAAAGATCTTTGCCGACCTGTATTTCCTGAGTAAATATATTGCAAACGACAAGTTCTGGAATGCGCAGATACAGCAAATATATGTAAACACATCGGGCGATATAGAATTGGTACCCAGCGTAGGCTCACATGTTATTGTTTTCGGCGATTATAGCGATTGCGAAACAAAATTCGACAACCTGATGAGCCTTTACAAGAACGGACTACCGGCAAAGGGCTGGAATACTTACGAAACGATAAATTTAAAATATAAAGGACAAGTAATCTGTACTAAACGCGAGTAAACTATGAATGTAAAAAATGAATACGTCGCAGCAATCGACATCGGAACCACAAAAATTGTGGCTATCGTTGGCAAACGTAACTCCAACAAGAAATTAGACATAGTAGGAATGAGCAAAACAGTTTCTAAAGGTGTTAAGCGCGGCGTTGTGCTTAATATTGAAGAGACCGTTAACGCTATACAACACGTAGTTGCAGAGCTTCAACAAAAAACGGGTGTTAAAATATCCGAGGCATTTGTTGGAATTGCAGGTCAACACATCAAAAGCAGGAAGAACCGGGGTTACATCAACCGCGATTCGTACGACGATGAGATTACCAAGGAAGACGTGCAACGTTTAATTGACGATGCGCATAAAATCCCCATCGAAATAGGTGAAGAAATTATCCACGTTCTTCCTCAAAACTACATCATTGATGACGAAACGGGCGTTAAAAATCCGGTTGGCATCCTGGGAAAACGCCTGGAAGCCAATTTCCACATCGTGTTGGGGCAAATGTCTTCCATCAAAAATATTGAAAAGTGCATCAACCGTGCAGGACTTGAGGTGAACGATGTAATCCTCGAACCGCTGGCATCGGCCGCTGCCGTATTGACCGAAGACGAAATGGAAGCAGGTGTTGCCCTTGTTGACATAGGCGGTGGCACAACGGATATCGCCGTATATCACGATGGTATTATCCGCCATACTGCTGTAATACCCTTTGGTGGAAACGTAGTAACCCACGATATTAAGGAAGGATGCGCTATCCTGGAACGTCATGCTGAGGAATTAAAGATTAAATTTGGTTCTGCACTTGGCGATTTAGCTGAAGACAAGAAATCAGTGGTTATTCCAGGTATTTCTGGCCGCGATTCCAAGGAAATATCTTTCAAGAGCCTTGCATACATCATTCAATCACGCATGGAAGAGATTATTGATGCGGTAATGTTCGAGATTGAAAACTCAGAATATGCAGACAAACTAAGTGCTGGCATCGTAGTAACCGGTGGTGGTGCATTGCTGCGTCATTTACAGCAACTCGTACGCTTCCGTACGGGCATGGATGTGCGTATCGGCTATCCTAATGCACACTTGACAGGCAATGTAGCCGAAGACATCAACCAGCCGATGTTCGCAACCAGCGTGGGCCTTATTCTTAAGGGTTTCGAATTCTTCGATGCCAAGGGTGTGGTGTACAAATCGGAAACCGCCAAACCAAAACAAGAGCCCGAAAAGAAAACAGAAGAACCAGAACCCGAATTAGAGCTGGTGAAAGAAACAACAGAAAAAAGTAAACCCAAAACAGGTATTATCGATAGCCTCAAAAGAACATTAACAGAAATATTTGAGGATAACGGTAGTAAAATGTAAACATAAACATGCTGGCCTTGTTAGCCAACATGAGAGTTAATTATCAATAGTACAAATTAAAACTTAAAGCAATGGCTGAGGAGCTTATTAACTTCGATTTGCCAACCGACAGGTCATCAATCATTAAAGTTGTTGGTGTTGGTGGTGGCGGTAACAATGCAGTAAATTACATGTTTCGCCAGGGAATAAAAGACGTAAATTTTGTAATATGCAATACCGACGCACAGGCACTGGAAAACAGCCCTGTTGGTGTTAAAATCCAGCTTGGAGCTTCGTTAACCGAAGGCCGCGGCGCCGGTAATAAACCTGAAATTGGCCGCAAGGCAGCTATCGAGAGTATCGATGAAATAATGGAAATTCTGGCACCGAATACCAAAATGGTGTTCATTACTGCCGGGATGGGTGGTGGAACCGGAACAGGTGCCGCTCCTGTTATAGCGAAGGCTGCTAAAGAAGCCGGCATATTGACTGTTGCTATCGTTACGCTTCCCTTCCGTTTCGAAGGTCAGCAACGACTGAACCAAGCTATTTTGGGGATTAACGAGCTCAAAGAAAATGTCGATTCGCTCCTCATTATCAATAACGAAAAGTTGCGCGAAATATTCGGTAACCTCAAGCTTTCTGAAGCATTTGGCAGGGCAGATAATATTCTGGCAACTGCAGCGAAAGGGATTGCCGAAATAATCACTGTTCACGGTTACATCAATGTTGACTTTGCCGATGTGCAAACCATCATGACCAACAGTGGAGTGTCCATCCTTGGTTCAGGCGTCGCCGAAGGCGAGGACCGCGCTATCAAGGCTATTCAGCAGGCACTCGTATCGCCATTGCTTAACAACAACGATATTACAGGAGCACGAAATATCCTGTTGAACATCGCATCGGGCGAAGAAGAGATCAGCATGGATGAAGTGGGAATTATCACAGATTATGTAACGCAGAGCATATCCAAAGATGCCCTTATAATCTGGGGTACTGGTATTGATTCCCGTCTGGAAAACAAAATCAGCGTGACGATCATTGCTACAGGTTTCGACTCCAACAGTATACCAGAATTACAGACAGTTCGCCGTCCAGAGGTAAAACCCGAACGCATACCACTAAACGATACGCCTATTCACAATTTCAACGATTCTGTTCTTAAAGTAAAGGACAAATCGGTGGTGAATAGCGAAGGAACCGTTCAGCGCACCATCGAATTCTCCGAAGAGGACATGCTCTTCAATGAGCCAAAGCAGGCAGATTTCGAGGTAAAAGTAAATCCACAGAAAGCTGCAGAGCGCGTCAACACAATTAAAAAGACGCATACCCGCGTAAAAGAGTCGGGCTATACAACCATTGACGAAAAATCGAATATCGAAGAGCTGGAGAATATACCTGCTTACATTCGCAAGAACATCAAAATCGATCAGAAACCGAAAGCAGACAATGCAGTTTCGCGCTATTCGCTTTCAACTGATGATGACAATAACATCCGCTTAAAAGAAAACAACTCGTACCTTTACGATAATGTGGACTAATTAAATTAAAATATATGAGTTTATTTGATCAGGTTAACGAAGACATAAAGAAGGCCATGCTTAACAAAGAGCCTAAGGAAAGGCTCGAAGCATTGCGTGCTATAAAAGCAGCTTTTTTACTGGCTAAAACCGAGAAGGCTGGCGTAGAACTAACCAACGATATCGAGCTAAAGATTCTTAACAAATTGGTAAAGCAAAGGAAAGAATCTGCTGAAATTTATAATTCGCAGGATCGCGAAGATTTGGCCACAAAAGAAATAGCAGAGGCTGAAGTTATCGAGAAATATCTTCCGGCCCCACTCTCAGCTGAGGAACTCGAAAAAGGCATAAAAGCCATTATTGAACGCCTTGGCGTAAAGTCAATCGCCGAAATGGGCAAAGTAATGGGCTCCGCCAATAAAGAGTTTGCAGGACGTGCCGACGGGAAACAAATCTCAGATCTTGTTAAGAAGCTTTTAGGATAAGGGCATATAACCAGCCCTTACAGGGCGACACTAAACGCTTAATCAATAACCCCGAGGCGTTGCCATCGGGCTGAAGTAAATATGGCTTTCAGCCATAAAGCAAGTACTAAGGCATTGAGCCATATTAACAAAAGCGCCACGAAGTGGCATTTCAGTTCAACCCAATGAGAACGCCTTGGGTTATAAGAATAAGGACTATAAACCCTGCGTCCTGAAAGGACAGTTTAAGAATTTGAATTAGAAACATCAATAAAAAAGCCTGTAGAAGAATCTACAGGCTTTTTATTGATGTTATTTGTATGGATTAATAGAAGTTTGCCCTTCTATCATCAATATTGGCAAGTTTACGTAAGGCATTATAAGCATCGTACGAAGCCCTGGATTGGAAAGAGCTGTTAACCCTGGTTAATGTAGCTGTATAATCCTTAATCGCTTCAGGCTGTTGGATATTTGTAACCGAAATTACATAAACACCGTTTGAACCCTTGATTACATCCGAAAGCTTCCCCTGTGGCATATTGGTTGCATAAGCAACTACCTTAGGTTCAACACCAACAGAAGGCAAGGATATTGAAGAGAAGGTGATTGCTGGGGCAGATTCAACATTCACATTTAGTTTGGTTGCTAAATCCTGAATGGAACCAGCACCTTTTAGTGACGCAC